>JASHPX010000002.1 GCA_030037905.1 Gammaproteobacteria bacterium | reverse complement strand
CATGGTGCGTGTGGCCCCGAGGCGGTTGAGGGCCTGGACGGTGAAATAGGTGTCGCGGATCCAGCAGAAGCGGTAGTCCCAATTGCGCCCGCTGTTGGGGCTTTCGGGTATCGAGGTGGTCAGCGCCGCGAGGATCGCGCCCGTGTCCTCGTAGCTGCAGAGCTTCAGGGTGATCGCAGAGCGGATCACCGCCTCCTGCCACTCGTAGGGAATGGCGAGACTGCGCACCCAGTCGTTCCAGTAGTCGCGCGTGGCTTCGAGCAGGCGCTGAGCCAGCAGCGGCACCGATTCGCCCACCGTCTCGTCGGGTCCGAGGATGAAGGCGAGCGTATCGTCGAGCACGAACACGCGCCGCTGCTGTATGGCTGCAATGCTCGCGTTGGTCGTCAGGCGCAGGTCGTGATCGCGCCCGATGTAGCGGATGTGGTGCGAGCCGGCGATCGAGGCGCGCACGCGCGCGCCATAGTCGTCGCTCGGCGCCAGCACCATGCGCAGGCGCGGCCGGCCGGCCAGGCGCCGCACGAGCCGCACGAGCATCGCGGGCCGGAAGTTGCGCTCGTACTGACGCAGACGCGGACAGAAATCGGTGATCGCGATGGCCCCGCCCTGCGTGTCGGTGATGGTGGTCTCGAGGATCGCCGTATTGCGCTCGTAGGTCTGGCTGCTGGAAGCCTGGTCGAGCAGCTCGATCGCCCAGCGGCCCGCGCCGGCGGCGCTGGAGCCGCCGAGCAGCTCGCAGAAGGCGGGGTCGCCGTCCAGTCGCGGCATGCAGGTCCACACATGCGTGCCGTGGCGATCGATCAGCGATGCCACCTGGCAATTTCCCGTGAGGCCGAGGTCGAGAGTGGGTTCGGTCACGGCCGATGCAGGTCAGGGTTCGGCGATCGTGAGCAGCCAGCGACGCAGCTGCTCGGGGTCCGACAGGCGGCACGTGGCGGCCGTGGGCGTCCCGTTGCCGACGCGCACACTGATGCCCCCCAGGCGATTGACCACATCGAAGGCGTCCTCGTCCGTGGTGTCGTCCCCGGCGAAGATGGGTGTCCGTCCTCGGAACGGCTCACCCTGCATCAGCCGCTCCAGCGCCGCCCCCTTGGTCAGGTGCCGAGGACGCAGCTCGACCACACACTTGCCCACCAGCACTCCGAAGTCCGGCCCCAGGCGGGCCACGGCGAGCTCGGCGAGCTCGAGCACTTCCCGGCCGCGCTCAGGGGCGGCCCGATAGTGCAAGGCGATGGCACAGTGCTTGTCCTCAAGCACCACGCGACGCATGTGGCCGATCGCGTCGAGCAGCATCGGCTTTGCCGCGGCCAACTCCTCGCAGAATTCCTCATCGATGCGCAGCCGCCCGTCGGCCGTGCGCATCTCCCCTCCATGCACCCCAATCGCCGGCAGCTTCAGCGGGGTGAACAGCTGGTCGATGTCCGCGATGCGCCGGCCGCTGACGAAGGCGACTGCGCCATCGAGCTTGGCGGACAGGCGCTGCAGCATCGGCACCATCCAGGGCGGGACCTCCACGGCCTCGGGCCTGGGGGCCAGATCCAGAATGGTCCCGTCCACGTCGAGGCAGAGCGCATGGCCCTGCAGGCCGCTGAGTCCCGTAGGCGCGGGCTCGAGCACCGTGTTCATCTGCATCCAATGACCCTAGCCAACGGCATTTCAGGGGGGCTATCAGAATCCTCGGGCAAGCCCGTACGTCTTCCTGAAGAGATGTTACCGGATCGCTCCTACGCACGGCGGGACAGTAGGGGCCGCAGCGCAACGCCGCAGTGGCTGGACCGCGCGCCCGACTGCAGGCACCATGCACGCCCCATGGCTGTGGCGACGGAAACAGGGACACTGCAGGCGCTGATCGAGGCGGCGTTCGAGCGGCGCCAGAGCCTCTCGAGCGCCAGCGTGGATGCGGCCACGCGCGAGGCGGTGAATGCGGCGATCGCGGCGCTGGATGCCGGCAAGGCGCGCGTGGCCGAGAAAGTCGACGGGCGCTGGCAGGTGCACCAGTGGCTGAAGAAGGCGGTGCTGCTGTACTTTCGCATCAACGACAACCGCGTCATCGACGCGGGCTATGCGCGCTTCTACGACAAGGTGCCACTCAAGTTCGCCCGCACGGATGCGGCGGAATTTGCCGCCGGGGGGGTGCGTGTGGTGCCGCACGCCCTGGTACGCCGCGGCGCATACGTAGCACCGAACGCGGTGCTGATGCCCTGCTACGTCAATATCGGCGCCTACGTAGGCGCGGGCAGCATGGTCGACACCTGGGCGACCGTAGGCTCGTGTGCACAGATCGGCCGCAACGTGCACCTGTCGGGGGCCGTCGGCATAGGAGGCGTACTCGAACCGCTGCAGGCCGCGCCGACCATCATCGAGGATGACTGCTTCATCGGCGCCCGCTCGGAAATCGCCGAAGGCGTCGTGGTCGGGGAAGGCTCGGTGATCGCCATGGGGACCTTTATCAGCGCGAGCACGCGCATCTACGACCGCACCCATGGCGTGACGCTGCAGGGCCAGGTACCCCCCGGCTCCGTCGT
>JASHPX010000023.1 GCA_030037905.1 Gammaproteobacteria bacterium | reverse complement strand
CATCGGCTCGGGCTGCGCCCGCGTCAGCAACCCTACCAGGGCTATGGCGGCCCCGCCCACGATGAGTCGCACCGCGCCCATGAGCGCCGAGGCCGTGCCTGCAATCGCGCCGTGCTCCTCGAGCGCCAGCACGGTGGTCGTGGGCTGCACTATCCCGAGAAACCCGTAACCGACGAACAGCAGCACGATCATCGGCGCCAGTCCGTCTGCGCCCAGACCTGCCGCAATCGCCAGCGCACACATCGATACCGCGAAACCCGCGACCGCGAAGCGCACCGTGCCGATGAGACCCAGCCACCGTGTCAGTGCAGCTGCGAGCTGGGCAAAGCCCATGTACGCCACCGCATTCAGCGCGAACAGCAGGCTGAACTGCAGTGGTGAGAGACCATAGTGGTCGATCAACACGAACGAGGCGCTGCCCAGATACACGAAGAACGAGGACATGCCGAAAGCCCCGATCAGGGATAAGCCCATGAAGGGCCGGTCCGCCAGCAGCCGCCGGTAGGCTGCGAATACCCCCGTCCAGCCGGCGAGCTCGTTGGATTTATCCGCCGCGCCCGCTGCCCTGGTCTCCGGCAGCTGCCGCGTCGCGAGCACCAGCGCGATCAACGCCACGCCCGTCAACAGGCCGAACACACCGCGCCAACCCACGGCCGCAATGACGAAGCTGCCCGTCAGCGGCGCCAGGATGGGAGAGACGCTGACCACGGCCATCAGCAGCGCCATCAGGCGCGTGGCCATGTGCCCGGTGTGCAGATCGCGCACGACCGCGCGTGGTATCACCATGCCCGCGCAGGCGCCGGCGGCCTGCAGTGCGCGCAGGCCGATCAGCAGAGCGACGCTGCTCGCCAGCGCACACCCCAGGGTCGCCAGGACGTACAGCGCGAGGCCTGCCTGCAGCGGTAGCCGCCGGCCGACCCGATCGCTCAGTGGTCCATAGAAGAGCTGGCACACCCCCAGCATCACGAAGAAGACCGTCACGGTCGTCTGCACCGCGCCGGCGCTGGCGTGCAGCGTGCGCCCCATCGAGGGCAGCGCCGGCAGGTACATGTCGGTCGAGAACGGGCCGACCGCCGTGATCAGCCCGAGAATCACGGCCAGCCCTACGAACCGGCGCGACACCACCCCGCTTGCGTCCATCAGGTTGGAATCGACATGATCGGCCGTACACCCGGCCGGGCGCGAGCGCGCCGCACAGCCGGGCGCCCACCAGCGCGCCCTATCGGCGCGCGCTCACACCACGCGGCTGAACCACAGCAGCGAGAGTCCCGCGGACACCAGCGCCGCCAGTGCGGCAAGCGCAGCGAACAGCGAAGTGATCTCCGTTTGCGAGGTCTCCACGACGATGCTCTTGCTCAGCAGCCGGTAGACGGCCTGCAGGTTCTCGGCGCTGTCGGCGCGATAGTACTGCGCACGCGTGATGTCGGCGATTCTCTTCAAGGCATCCTCATCGAGCTGCGCGCGCATGTGCCAGCCGCCGAATCCGACGATCTCGCCCTGGCTGGTGCCGAACCCCACGGTATACACGCGTACGCCATGGTTCGCCGCCGTGCGCGCGGCGTCGATCGGATCGGGTCCGGCGTTGGTCGCCCCATCGGTCAGCAGGATGATGACGGCCGACTTGTCCGAACCGGGCTCGACCAGCACCGGCTTCTTCTTCGGAGCAGTACCGAGCGCCCTGGCGTGGTTGGGGAAATTGTTGAACGGGTCGAAGGGATCCCCGTTGGAGTTGAAGGGATCGAAGCCGAAATCCTCGTCGGGGAACAGCGCGGCGAGCGACGCAAGGATGCCGGAACCCACGGCGGTGCGGGGCTGCAGCTCGAAGCGATCGATGGCCGCATCGAGGGCGGTATGATCGGTGGTCGGCGGTTGCACCAGGAAGGCGGCGCCGGCGAACTCCACGATGCCGATGATGACGCCGCGCGGCTGCTGCGCGATGAACTGCTTGGCAGCCATCTCCATGGCCTCGATCCGTGAGGGCTTGATGTCCCTGGCGCCCATGCTGCCCGAGACATCCATCGCGAGTATCACGGTTGCCTTGTGAGAGGCCACGCTCATCACGGCCGCCGGCCGCGCGATGCCGATGATCATCAGCGTGAGCGCGAGCAGGAACAACGCCGGCGGCAGGTGCCGCCGCCAGCGGCTCGCGCCGCCCATGGCCTGCCTGAGCATGCCGAAGTTGCCGTAGCGCACCGCAGCCTTCTTGCGCCGGCGCAGCAGCACCAGGTACGCCAGTACCGCCAGCGGCACGATCAGCAGCAGCCACAGGTACTGCGGGGACAGGAAGGACAGCGGGAAATGCGCAAACAGCCCCGGATGGGGTGGCGGCGGTACGGGAGCTTTCATGACGCGATCCTCTGCGGGAGCGTGGACCCGATCGAGGCAGGCGCCAGATGCGAGGCGAGCGCGGCGCCCGCGGCGCCCCGCACACGCTGCTTGCGCATCTGCGTGAAGCGTACGATCGCGTCCAGCAGATCATCCGTGGTCGACAGCTCGAGACAGTCGACTCCGGCCTTGGCAAAACGTTCGCGCAGCGCCGCTTGATGTTGTTCTGCGGCGGCCCGAAAGCGGTTGCGAAAACCGCGGTCATGCGTATCGACCAGGATCTGCTCGCCGGTTTCCGCGTCCTGGAACGCGAGCATCCCGAGATCCGGGATATGCGTCTCGGAAGGGTCGAGCAGGCGGATCGCAACCACGTCGTGGCGGCGCGCCAGAAAGCCCAGCGGCTTCTCCCAGCCGGGCCGGCTGATGAAATCCGATACCACGAACACCACCGCATGGCGGCGCAGGATGCCCGCGGCCTGGCGCAGCACAGCGCCCAGATCGGTCGGGGCGGCGCGTACCAGCCGCGGACGCGCAGCGAGCAGGTTGAGCAGGTGCAGCACCTGGCGGCGCCCGCCGCGCGGCGGCACGATGCGATCCATACCGGCACTGAACAGCATCGCCCCGCAGGCGTTGCCGCGTCCGGTCAGCAGCCGTGCCATCACGGCCACGAACTCCGCCAGCACCGCGCGCTTGGAGATGGCGTCAGAGCCAAAATCGACCGAGGGGCTCAGATCGAGCACGAACCACGCGGTCAGCTCGCGATCCTCCTCGTATTCACGCACATACAGAGTCTGCATGCGAGCGCTGACGTTCCAATCGATGTAACGCACATCGTCACCCGCCTGGTACTCGCGCAGGTTCGCCAGGTCGATGCCCGAGCCGCGAAACAGGGTTCGATAGTCGCCCTGCAGCAGCCCATCGAGCCGCCGCAGCACCGTCCATTCCAGACGTCGCAGAATCGCCTCAGGCGTTCGCGCTGATGCGGGCATGCGTATCGAGCACCTTGTCGGGGGCGGCCACGCTGCGCATCAGGCGCTGCACGACCTGGTCGGTAGTGAGATTGTCCGCCAGTGCCTCATAGGAGAGCACGATGCGATGGCGCAGCACGTCGAGCGCAACATCGGTCACGTCCTCGGGGAGCACGTAGTCGCGGCCACGCAGGTAGGCGAGCGCCCGGCCGCACTCGATCAGGAAGATGCTCGCGCGCGGTGAGGCCCCGTAAAGGATCATCGGACCGAGCTCCTTCAAGCCGACGCGCTCGGGATTGCGCGTGGCCGTCACCAGGCGCACCGCGTAGCTGATGAGTCCCGGGTCGACGTACAGGGAGCGCACCGCGCGCTGCGCGGACAGCAGCTCGTCGGCCGAGGTGACCGGGGCGACCTCCACGGCGGGTCCCGTCACCCGCT
The DNA here is from genome assembly GCA_030037905.1 of Gammaproteobacteria bacterium. GTDB lineage: Bacteria > Pseudomonadota > Gammaproteobacteria > Steroidobacterales > Steroidobacteraceae > FEN-1191. The sequence goes on along the minus strand of JASHPX010000023.1, from coordinate 56,518 downwards.
CCACGATCGCGAATTCCTCATCGTGACTCGGGTAGCCCACCAGTACCTTCATCATGAACCGATCCACCTGCGCCTCAGGCAATGGATAGGTGCCCTCGGTCTCGATCGGGTTCTGCGTTGCAATCACGACGAAGGGATTGGGTACGGAGTGCGTCTCACCCGCGATCGTTACCTGCCGCTCCTGCATGACCTCCAGCAGCGCGCTTTGCACCTTGGCCGGCGCACGGTTGATCTCGTCCGCCAGCAGCAGGTTGGCGAACACCGGCCCGAGCGAGGTGGTGAACTCCGCGCTCTTCTGGTTATAGATCCGCGTGCCGACGAGATCCGCCGGGACCAGGTCCGGGGTGAACTGGATGCGCCGGAACCGGCCGCGCATGGCGCGCGCCAGGGTGTTGACCGTGAGGGTCTTCGCCAGCCCGGGCACGCCCTCGACCAGCAGATGTCCGCCCGCCAACAGCGCCACCAGCACCCGCTCGAGGAAGTGATCCTGACCGACCACAACCTTCTTGACCTCGTAGAGCAGGTGCTCCATCTGCGATGCCGGAGCTGCTACCGTGCCGCTGTTGCCGTTCGTCATTCCTGCCAACCTCTCCTATTGAGTTGCCTTGAGTTGCCTCATAGCGGGTTCTCACCGATGGCGCGCGCCGCATTCTCGATCGGAACCGCGAACCCGATGCCCGCCCACACGCGATTGCCGGAAGGGTTCACGATGGCCGTCACGATGCCGACGACCTCTCCGTCGCGGTCGACCAGCGGACCACCCGAATTGCCTGGATTGACCGGCGCGTCGAACTGGATGAGATTGGTGAGTTTGGGAGGCGTGTGCTCGGGATCGTCGAACTCGCGCTTCAGGCCGGATACGACTCCGGCACTGACCGACGGACCGATGCCGAAGGGAAAGCCGGTCGCAACCACGGTATCCCCCGGCCTGAGCCCGGCCGTAGACGCCAGGGTTGCCGCCGGCAATTCATCGGGAAGGTGCTTGGGCTGCAATACCGCCAGATCGTTCTCCGGCTGAGCACCCACCAGGTCGGCATCGGACTTGGAGCCGTCGGCAAATACCACGACCCAGCGGTCCGTGCTCGAGATCACATGCAGCGCGGTCAAGATCCTGCCCGTGTCGGTGATGACGACACCGCTGCCGATCGCATCCGGCTGCGGCTCGTCCGGCGAGCCCGTGACCAGGGGCTTGTCCGGCAGCGCGGGCTGGCCGGGCTTCCCGTGCGGCGGCTCGGCCGGCGCGGCCTCATGACCCTCGCCGTGTCCATCCTTCGCGGCTTTCGCAGCCAGCTGCGCGGCGTGTTGCGGCGAGAGGAAGCCTTCCACCTCCACGACCGAGGGCGCGATGATCGCTGCGGCGCGCGCCGTGTCCGCTGGCGGTCGCGGCAGCTGCTTCAATGTGTACTGCACCGCTCCGTCGATATCGTTCTGCGTCAAAGCACGCGGCGGCGGATGCGCCAAGGAGTAGGCACCCACCGCGCCCAACGACAGCAGCACGCTCGCAACCACCAGCACGATTCGATCGTGGCGCCGGCAGAAGCCTTTCAGGCGCTCCCATGCGATGTCGAAAGGCGAGGGTCCCTCGTTCAATACGTCGTCCGCGGCGAGGGGCGGTGCGCTGTTCGGGTCGCTCAGCCATACCGAGGGCGCGCCGCTACGCCTGCGCGTCGCGCGACTATACAAAGCTTGCCTATTCATAGCATGCGGCCCCCCTTGGGCTGCTGCTGTTGAAGAACGCAACCGGCAGGCGTACGTCGTACCGCCAAACGTATGCCAACTTCGCACCCGAATGCAAAGAGCGGATACGCCCGAGCTCCAGCCGTCGTAGCGTCGCGAGCAGCATCTCCCAGATGACCCGCGACGGGAAGCTTTTTTTATGCGAAGACGCGTCCGGCAGCCGAGCGGGACTCTACCGCGGCGCCCCCAGGGCAGCGCTGCCATCTGCCGGCGCAGATACCCGCGGATACGGCGGCGCAGATACCACGCAGATACCCGGCCGGCACAGATACGCTGCGGCGCAGGACCCGGGTGTCTCCAGCCCGTCTGCTGCGCCGTCGGAACTATGCAAGAGGCTGATTCTTTTGCCGGAAATCCTGGTGGCGCGGCCACGGCCGGAGCGCGGACGCAGCGGCTCGCGCATGGGCCGCCCCACCCGTGACCGCGGCTGGCCGTGTGCGGCTCGATATCCCGAATTTTGTAAAAAGCCACGGGCACGGCCGAACGGTCGCGCATGATCGCTGGAACCGCATGCGCTCCAGCGTGGTGGTCCGGTGCGTTCAGGCGCGGTAGGCTGTAGCTGGTGCCTTGGCGCCCTTCCCGTCCCTATAAGAGATAAAGCCCATGGCCATCAAACGCCCTTCGAAAAGCCGCGGTACCCCGGTTCGCAAGACGGTCACCTCGACCCCCGTTCGGCACGTCGACGTACGGTCGCGCCATCAGATGGTGGCTGAGGAGACCTATACCGGCTGGCTGTGCAAGAACCGCACGTGCGGATTGCTCATTGCGATTGCCCCCCCGCCACCGGGAAGCAAGCCGGTGGTGCCTGAACACGAGGACCAACTGACGGCCCTGAAGTGTCCGCACTGTGGCGATGAGGATTTGTACCGCTGGAGCACCCGCGCGGAGCACAAGTACGTGCCGAAGAGCACGCCGACCTGAGCAGAGCACGCCGACCTGAGGAGAACCGCAATGGAATCGACCCAAGTGATCGGACCGATAGCTTCCGCGAGCTCCGCGACGAATGTGAGTATCGATCGGCGTGCCTTTCTGCGCGCCACGGGCGCAACCGCCGCCGGGGCAGCGCTGCTGGCCAGCGCCGGCCCGGCGCTTGCGCAAAACGGGTACAGCTCCAATACCGAGTCGATTGCCCAGACCCGCTGCGGCCGTGTGCGTGGACTGCACAACGGCAAGGCGCACGTCTTCAAGGGCATCCAATACGGCGCATCCGCCCACGGCGACAATCGCTTCATGCCTGCACGCGAGCCGCAGCCGTGGTCGGGAATTCGCGACGCGACGCGTCTGGGAAATCAGACCCCACAGCTGACGGCGGTCATGCTGGCCGAGGAGGTGGTTTCACTGGACAACTCGCCATTCAGCGAGGACTGCCTCTACCTGAACGTATGGACACCCGCGCTGCGCGATGGCCGCAACCGCCCGGTGATGGTGTGGTTTCACGGTGGCGGATTCACCAATGGTTCCGGCGGAGACGTGCGTTACGACGGCTCGAACCTCGCTCACAAGCACGACGTCGTGGTGGTTACCGTCAATGAGCGATTGAACGCCTTCGGCTTCCTGTATCTCGCCCAGCTCGGGGGCGAGCGCTATGCGGATTCGGGGAATGCAGGACTACTCGACCTCGTGACGGCGCTGCGCTGGGTGCGCGACAACATCCACGAATTTGGCGGCGATCCCGGCAACGTGACGATCTTCGGGCAGTCCGGTGGCGGCGGTAAGGTCAGCACTCTCATGGCCACGCCGGCCGCCAAGGGCCTCTTTCACCGCGCCATCTGCGAAAGCGGCCTGAACATGCGCGCCGTCCGGCCCGACGAGGCGACTGCGATGACGCGCCAGATCATGGACGCGCTGGGCCTGTCGGCCAACGAGGTGGATGAGCTCAGGCACGCCTCGGTCGACGATATCCTCGCGGCCCTGCATTTCGTGGCCAATCAGGCCCCGGGCGGCGCGGGCGGCCTGCTGCGCTTCGGTCCCGTTCTGGATCAGCGCACACTACTGCGTGACCCGTGGACGCCGGACGCACCCGCGCAATCCGCGAACGTGCCGATGCTACTGGGCAGCGTTCTGACCGAGGGGACGTTCATGCTCACCACGCCGCGTGACCCGATCAACGACCGCGAGCTGCACCAGCGCGTGCAGAACGGCCTGGGTTTCGGCGCCGGACGCTTGACTGCCGACGAGGCCGATCAGCTGATCGCACTCTACCGTCGCGACTATCCGGGTGTGCCGAACACGCGCCTGTTTCAGATCATGACCGGCGACAACTGGATGATCCCGAACGTGGCGGCCGTAGCCGAGCGCAAGGCGGCGCAGCATGCCGCACCGGCGTATGTATATCACTGGGAGTGGATCACGCCCGTGGAGGGCGGAAGGCTCGGGGCTCCACACACCATCGAGATCCCGTTCGCCTTCGATAATCTGGATGTTCCCACCGCGGACATCATCACCGGCACGGGCCCGGATCGCTTCGCGATGGCGGACCGAACCAGCCGCGCCTGGACAGCCTTTGCGCGCACCGGCGACCCCAACATCGATGGTCTGCCACACTGGGAACCGTACTCTGCCGACCACCGCGCCGTGATGATCCTGAACAACGAGTGTCGCCTCGAGATCGATCCACATCCCGCCGAGCGGGAGGCGATGACGCGGCTGGCACAGCGACGCACCTGAGCCCCCGCGCGCTCGGGCGCGGGGGCTCAGGCCACGCTCACTGCGCGGGCCGCGTGACCGCAGCGCTCGGCTTCGATCCCCTCGCCCCTGGGCCGTAGTAGCACACGGCCTCGTTCGTAACTCCGGGGCCGGGCTTCGAGGCGGGCAGACCCAACCCCATGCTCGCGCAACTGCGGTACAGCGTCGCGAGGTTGTACGCCGATGCGATGTTGGCGGGCAGGTTTTGCGCATAGTCCGCCCAGTCGCTGTAGGCGTCCAGCTCGATGGTCCGCTCCAGCTCCTGCTCGCTCTTACCCTCGGCCATGCCCTTGCTCACCGCCGCCTGCAGGTCGCGGTAGAAGTTGCCCAGATTGACGAGGTCCTGCTTGGTGCCGTCGTCCCAGTGCGCCGACACGTACATGAGGTAGTCCAGCGAGTTGAGCTGATCGATCGCCGCTATCCACTCGTTGAGCGGAGCATGGTCGAAATTGGCCCAACCGGGATAGACCCGGTGCGGCGGCATGTAGTCGTTGACAAACAACACCTTCTCGGCCGGAAAGTAGGTGTCCACCATGCCGCCGACGCCTCCCGAGCGGCCAGGCCGCTCGATCAGCTCGACGCGCCGGCCGCCGAGGGTGAGCGTCTTGCGGCCCGTGAAGGTGATATCCGGTATGTGGATTCCCGCGTTCAGCTCCGCGGCGTCCACGAATCCGTCCTTGTTGGTATCGAACTGGTCGAATTCGGGAATCAGAAAATTCCGCGCCTCGCTGCGGGAGAACTTGTTGTCGCCGTTCAGATCGATCGAATTGCCGGGCGGGGGCGCGTAGCGCAGATTGAGGCTGCGCAGCTTCTTCACGGTCTCGTCGCTGCTGACGACCTTGGCCTCCGGGAATACCTGCGTGCCCAGCGCATGGTCGAAGTGATAGTGGCTCATGATGATGTAGCGCACGGACTTGCCCGGGAATCGGTGCGCGAGCTGATCCTTCAACCACTGCGCGTCCGCGGTATTCTCCGTATCGGTGAGGATGATGCCGGCCGGGGTGACGTACACCATCTGCTGGTAGCCCTCGCCCGCACCGTACTGCACGCGATACAGGTCTCCCGTGAGCCGGCGCATCCAGCGCTGTTGGGCGGCGGGGGGCGTGCGCACGCGTGCACCTGCCGCTGCGCTCGCCTGCGTCGTGCCCGCAGCACACATCAGCGCCGCCATCGCCAGCAGGGCAACCAGCGCCCGCAGGGCAGCGGGTGGGAATCTGTTGCTCATGATCCGCTCTCCTTGCCTGGCTCGAGACGGGGGCGGGCGCGCGCGCACCTCCCGGAATCAGGCGACCAGGAATCAGGCAACCAGGAACTCCAGGATCGCCTTCACTGCTTCGGGCCGCTCGTGCAGCACGAGGTGACCGGAGGGGGAAAAGGTCTTGACTGTCGAGCCCTTGACCAGCTTGGTCCAGCTCGCCGCCTGAGCTTCGGGTGTGATCCTGTCCTGCTTGCCCCACACGAACAGCGTCGGCACGCGCACGCGGTGCAGGTACTTCGAGAGCTTCGGGTCATAGAGTCGCTGCCAGCCGATGCGCGCGAGGGTGGTCATCTCACGATAGCCCTCCACCACCGCTTCGACGTCGTGCGGATCGGGGGGCGGCCCGAGAGCCGCCAGGTTCTCGGCCAGGGCCGGTGCCAGCTCTTCGGGCTTCAACCGGAATAGATCCAGACCGGGGTGCTCCTTCACCCACAGGCCGGCGGGTGCCACCAGCACCAGCTTTTTCAGCCTGCGCGACTGCTGGGTCGCGAACGTCGCAGCCATCCAGCCACCGAGCGAGAGTCCGACCAGACTGAATCGATCGACGGCCAGTTCGTCCAGCAGATCCAGGTAGTGCATGACGTAATCCTGGATCGTGGTCATGCCCGCATCGTCGCCGGAGCCGCCGAATCCGGGATGCAGCGGCAGATAGACCTTGAATCGCTCGGTCCAGGGTGCGGCGAAATCCCAGCCGCCCGCGGTACCGCCGCCGTGCCAGAACACCAGCGGCTCTCCCTCGCCGGCGCTCAAGACCTGGGTCTTCAGACCATTGACCGTCAGTTCCTGCGACTTCCATGCGACGGCCATGTCAATTCGCTCCCGCCACTGCGCGCTTCTGCACGTCGGCCGTCCCGGCGGCGGACGCCGCGGCAGCCGGGCGCTGCCTGCGCAGTCGTGGAATCACCTCTTCGGCGAACAGCGTCATGTTCTTGACCACCTTCCAGTGCGGCATGTCGCCGAGATGGTGATGGATGACGGGCCGTGAGGAGTTGGCACTCTCACACCATTGCCCGATGACATTGGCGACCTTCTCCGCGGTACCGTACACGATCCGCCACTGCGAGGTCAGGACCTCCCAGTTGAATCCGCCGTGCGAGGCCGTGGCGGCGGCCCGGATGCGCAGCTGCTCGGGCGAGATGTAGCCCGGGGGATTCAGGTAACGCGGTGTGGTACGTGTCGTATCCTCGACCCAGTAGCGCACGTGCTCCTTGAACTCCTCCTCGGCGAGCTTTTCGGTCTCCGCCACGTAGGCCATGACGTTGAAGAGCGCCTTGTCCGGGGTGAACTCGTGGCCGTACTTCGGCATCTCCTCGCGCAACTTGCGGAAGGTCTTCTCCTGCACGCTGATCGGCACGAATACCGACGCGTAGCCGAAGCCGTACTCGGCGGCGACCTGCACCGTCTCCGGACTGCCCGACCCGACGATCGCAATCTTCGGGTGCGGCTTCTGCATCGGTCTCGGCCAGGGATTCAGGTAGCGGTAGTTGAAGAATTCTCCGTCGAAGCTGGTCGGGCCCTCCCGCGTCCAGGCCTGCAGCAGGACCTGCAGTGACTCGCGGAAGCGCGCGCGCGCGCTCACCGGGTTGATGATCGAATTGGCCCAGTATTCCATGCCGGTGCCGAGCGGCAGGGCGATTTCCAGGCGCCCGCCCGACATCACATCGAGCATGCCGTAGCTCTCCGCGAGGCGGTTGGGCATCTCGAAATTCACGGGTACCCCGAAGCAGCAGATCTTCGCGCGCCTGGTCAGCGGAATCAGCGCCGCGGCCATGAGCGTGCAGACCGGCATCATCGAGTACACGGTGTTGTGATGCTCGTTGACCACCAGGCCGTCATAGCCCAGCTGATCGGCCAGCACCATCTCGCTGATGTAGCGCTCGTAGAGTGCGTGGCCCTTCTCGGGATCGAAATATTTGTTGGAAAAATCGACCCACAGCGACTCGAACTTCTTGTGATCGGGAGGCAGATACACGTAGGGCATGAAATGCATCGTGTAGAACTGCAGATCGTCCTGCCACTTCGCCATGGAGATCTCCTCGACTGCAGGTGCCGGCAAATGCGACTCTACGCCTGTTGTATACCTCGTGACCATACTGTGACCCAGTGGGAGGGCGAATGGCAGCCGGCTGGTTGACGATCACCGTAATGACCGTGCTTTTCGTGGCCACGTTCGTCCGGTCGGCTTTCGGGTTTGGGGAGGCGCTGATCTCGGTTCCGCTCCTGGCGCTCGTCATGCCCGTGGAGGTGGCCGCGCCGGTCGCCGTGTTGATCTCGATCACCGTCGCGGCGCTCGTGCTGGCGCAAGACTGGCGCCACGTACACCTGCGTAGCGCCGTCTGGCTCGTGCTCGCCACGCTCGTAGGCACACCCCTCGGGCTGCTGCTGCTCACACGCGCGCCCGAGGCCACCGTCAAGGCCTGTCTGGGTGCCGTGATCGCGAGCTTCTCTCTATACAGCCTGCTCAACCGCCGGGTCGGGACGCTCGAGTCGGATACCTTCGCCTGGACCTTCGGCCTGGGCGCGGGGGTGCTCGGCGGGGCATACGGCATGAATGGTCCCCCGCTGGTGATGTACGGCACGCTGCGCGGCTGGTCGCCGCAGCGCTTTCGCGCGACGCTCCAGGGTTACTTTCTGCCGGCGAGCCTGATGTCCATGACGGGCTATTGGATCGCCGGCCTGTGGAAGCCCGCGGTCAGCCACTATTACCTCATAGCGCTGCCGGTCGTGCTCGTGGCGATCCTTCTCGGCCGCGCGCTCGCCGGCCGTATGGACGATCGTACCTTCCTGCGCTGCATCCACATCGGGCTCATCGCCGTGGGCTGTGCGCTGGTGTTTCAGTCCGTGAAATAGGGTCCGTCAGACAGCCCGACTCATCCGCGATCTACTGCCCGGATCAACTGCCGGGATCAACCGCTGGAAGCGAATTCAAATATCGTCCTGCCGAGCAGAATCACGATGAGCCATGCCACCAGGGACAAAACGGCGGACGCCCGCACGGAAATGGGTGCGCTGGCCGCGGCAGGCAGCGCCACGAGCTTCCTCTGGCCGACCGCGGTAAACCAAACGGCGTTCACGATCGCGATCAGCATGACCAGCATCTTGTATCGGAAGGGCCAGGCCTCCCAATACTGCTCGGGCTTGCTGGAAAGCATGACGACTCCACTGATCACATTGATCAGCAGGCCCAGAGCCGCGATCCAGGTCAGTCCCGCCACCTCGGCGTAGCTGCCGTGCTTGACGACTCCGAGAGCGCGCAGATCCATCACCAGCACGGCGCCCACGAGCAACGATAGTCCGACGAAATGCAACGTGGACGCCGCCCGGAAAAACCACCAGACCCTCTGATCCAGGCCACCCAGATAATTCGTCACGCTCAAAAATATCATGGCTGAGCTACGCGATCATCGCGACGCCGGGGCGCTACGCGGCAATCCGGGGCGATGCCGGTGTCGAGCTTCTCAGGCCGCGGGCCTGGCCAGAGTGTAGGCAATCTGGCGGCCAAACAGGATCACTCCGAACCAAAAGAGAAATGAGAATGCCGCAACGACCTTCGCCGCCGGCGGTACCACCAGGACATCGGATGTCTCGGGGCTGCGCGCAGCCACCGCGAGCGAGCGCTGCAGAAGCAGCACCGACAGCCCCGCGAGCGCCATCAGCAACATTTTCAATTGAAAATCCGTATTGATGATGAATCGCGTAGCCGCTCCGCTGAACAGCAGGATACCCGAGGCCGCATTCACGATGAATCCGAGCCAGGCGAGGCGCATGAGGGGCTTGAACGCCGCAAACGGCAGGCTCCTCGCGAATCCCAGCACCCTCAGATCGAGTACCCACAGAATGCCTACGACCACGCCCATACCGATGGCGTGCAGGCACAACAGCACGAGGCTTGCCCAGGTGCTCGATGCGATGAATTGCGAGAAGTCCGTATTCTCCAACCACTGCAGAAACCCCATTCAATGAGCCCCGACTAAGTCCCGACAGCCTCAGGGGGGATTGGCGTGGTAGGCGTTATTGACCATCTGCGACATATCTTTCTCGATACACTCCGGGGAGGGCTGCAACTTGTCATGCTCTGGAACGAGCAGGTGATTTTGCGTCCACGGCTTGGCCAGAACCGCAGGGTCGTACGACGTCACCTGGTAGGCGATCGCGTCACCCCTGCGGGTGAATCGCTCGACGACCCGCAAGTCGGCCGTGTGAAACGCGCCGTAATCCGTGAGCCAGGTTTCAGGGGTGAAGTTCACCGATTCGACGACCAGGGTATCGCCCTGCCATCTACCAATGGAGTCGCCCAGCGGACTGGGATCCGCGTCCTCGTCATGGGATGGCGTACCCAGCGGGATTACGCGCCAATAGTTGCCGTCCACGCTCGCATATAGGAAAACGATCATCTTGCCCGTCTGCATGATGTAGGAGGGAGGACCGATGCGCGGCAGACCTGGATTTGCGCAATGGTGCAGCACCGGATCCGCGGCCACTATGTTCTTGCGAAGCGACTCTATCTCGGATTGGTATTGCACCTTGTAGTCGGGAAAATTCGCGCGCGGCGCGGCACCGCCGGTATTGCCCTTGGCAGCGGCAGTGCTCGTCGCGGCGGCAGTGGTCGTCGCGACGGGCCGCGCAGGAGCCGGGTTGCAGTTGACGAAGCAGATATCCCCCTTCGCATCGATTTTTGGATGGACGAAGGACCATACCTCATCCTGGAATGTCCAATTACCGTTCAGGTCCGGATGCCCGTCAGCCATTCGTGGCGTGGGCCGCGCTTCCAGCTGCGCCGCCTGCTTTTGCCGCATCTCGATCACGGCGGCGCGGCCGCCTTGGGCAGCCGATATATTAGGCACCACCGGCAACAGCACCAGCGCGCCAACCAGCATGAATCTCGAGCTCATCCAAGCCATGGCCGTGCCCTCCTCCCTGTTGCTCGCCTCGAGCTACCCGAAGCAGCCGGGAGCGATGTCGCTAGAAATCCCCGAAGCTCACCGAATGGCCGTCGCTGTAGACCAGTTTGCTAGCCCACATGAAGTGTGGATCGATACGGGCCTGATAGCCGGAGACCGCCACTGGCACGCCTCCGTCCATGAGCTTCCTTGCGTTGAAGCCCGCCTTGCGAGCAAACGCCGTCGGTATCGTTTCACACTGCCACTTGATGAGCTCTCCCCCGGCATCCTTCACATACATCGTGAAATAGATGTGCGGATTGATCCAATCCACGTGTGTGATCATCCCGGTAATCGTGACGGGCTTGCCCCGGTTGAATTCCCCGTCCACGCCGTGATGAGCCGAGGCTGCGCCTGCACCGGCAAACAGTATCAAAGCGATGACCGGTGCCCCCCCGATTCGCCTCATTCTAGTTATCAGCTCCATAGAGCCTCCAACTTAAGATTTAAGTTGCGGCGTACACTCGTTCGGCAGGAAAGTCTAGCATACCGGCAGGGCCAATAGCTGCTCCACCCGGATCGGCAGCTTCCGCACCCGCACGTCGCTGGCGTGAAACACAGCATTGGCGACCGCGGCGTTCATGCCGACGATTCCGAGCTCGCCAACGCCCTTGATCCCGAGTGGGTTCACGGCTATGTCGAGCTCCGGCAGCATGATCGTCTGCACATCGATGACGTCGGCGTTGACGGGCAGCAGATATTCCGCCAGATCGTCGTTGTAGTAGCGTGCGCTGCGGCGATCGAGCTCGCTCGACTCGAGCAACGCGGCAGAGATGCCCCAGATCTGCCCCCCCATCAGCTGGCTCCTGGCGGTGGTGGGACTGACGATCCGCCCGAATGCGAATGCGCCCACGGCGCGTGGCACGCGCACCTCCCGTGTGCGCGCGTGTACGCGCGCCTCGACGAAATGTGCCCCGAAGGCGTACTGCACGCGATCGGGAAGCTCTGCGCCGCCGACCAGACCCGGCTTACCCCTGTAAAGGGCTGCCGCAGCGCCGGCCTCGGCGCCAGCGGGTGCGTTCTCCACATATACTTCGACAGCTCCCTGTGCACTTGCACCCGGCTGGGATCGAGCCCGAGCCGCTCCGCCGTGACGATGGCCATGACGGTACGCACTCCGGTCCCGATCTCGTGCGTGGCGGTCTGGACACGGGCGACTCCATCAGCGGTCAGGCACACGCGCACGCTCGCCGCTGCCACCTGCGTCGGATACAGCGCCGTCGCCGTACCCCATCCGACCAGCCATTCGCCGTCGCGCATGGATCGTGGCGCCGGATTGCGCATCGCCCATCCGAACCGCTCGGCGGCAGTCTCGAAACACTCGCGCAGATGACGGCTCGTATAGGGCAGCCCCTTGATCGGCTCGTGCGGCGTGTCGTTCAGCAGGCGCAGCTGCACCGGGTCGAGATGCAGCGCATAGGCGAGCTCATCCATCGCCGACTCGAGCGCGAATAGATAAGGAGTCTCGGGGGGTGCGCGCATGAAACCGGGCGTATTGCGATCCGCGTGCACGATCTGAACACGGGACTCCACATTGGGACAGGCGTACAGGCGCGTGGAGGAGTCGGTTCCCGACACCGAGTAGTCGTCGGGACGGGAGCTGACCTCCCAGCCTGCATGCCGCAGGGCGAGCAACCTGCCCTCGCGGGTCGCCCCGAGCTGCACGTGATGACGCGTCTCGGCCCGATGAGTGGCGATCGTGAATCCCTGGGCACGCGTCGCCACCAGTTTCACCGGTCGGCCGATGCGTTTTGCCGCCAGAGCGATCAGCGCGGTTCGCTGCGTGAGTGAGCCACGGGAACCAAATGCTCCACCGGCATACGGCGAAATCACGCGGACGTTCTCGGCCGATATGCCGAGCTGTGCAGCAAGGCCGTTCTTCAATCCCCATACGTTCTGGCTCGATTCCCAGACAGTCAGCTGCGATCCGTCCCACCGAGCGATCGTCGTGAACAGCTCGAGTGTATTGTGGCCGTGGCCAATCCGAACTGATAGCTATCGCGATCGCGCACCTTCACGTAAGTGGAGCGCCGCGTCCAGGCTCCGACCGGGATGCGAAATTCCGTGATCAGCTCGCCAGGCTGCAGCGCCGTCTCGATGTGCGGCCTGTCCGGGCCGAGGTGCAACTGCTCGAAGGGCAAGGTGCGTTCGCCGGCCGGCCCGAGGATCGCGACGCTTGCCTCCAGGGCAACCAGAGCCTGCGCGAAATCGCCTGGATAGGCGCTGATGCATCGCTCGCTGACGCCGAGGATTGCGTGCCCGCGGTTGATTCCACCGATGGCAGCGCACCCGGACCCGGGCTGCCGTTTATTGCATGCCGCGCCGCCCTCGCGGAAATAATTGCAGCGCGAGCGCTGTGTAGTCATGGCGGGCTCTCAAATCCTCGATATCCACCAGCGTCTGCGGACTCATTGCCCCGAGCTTCATGAGGTCGAGCATCAGCGTGCCGCCGGCGAGGAACTGCACCGCCGCGCTGGTTGCGGCTCCGCGCGGCTGCCCCGCAGCGCAAGCGACGGCATCCGCAGCATCCCGAGCACGCACGTAATGAAAGGGCAGCATGTGCGCAATTCCCGCGCTCAGGCTTCCGTGGCCATCTTCCTGCTGGCAGCCTCGGTGGCCGTCACGATGTGCGGATAAGCGCCGCAACGGCACAGATTGCCACTCATGTATTCGCGGATCGAGGTTGCGTCGTTCGCCTTGCCTTCGTGCACGCAGGCGATTGCACTCAGGATCTGTCCGGGCGTGCAGTAGTCACACTGAGATGGTCGTGACCGGTTCGCGCACCGCTGCCGCCAGCACCCGCAGCCCTTCTTGGAGCCCGTCAGATGCAGATGGTCGCGCAATGCATCGAGCAGCGTGGTGCGCGAATCCAGAATGAGCGCTCGCTGTTGCCCGTTGACGGTCAAGCTGACGGTCAGCCGCTCCGGGCAGGCGAGCGCTCGGCTTGCTTCGCGTGGAACGGTGGCGCTCATGGACATCAGAGTAAGATCGAACCGCGGCGCGCTGATTCAGCGTCACGCGCATCTTGAAGGCGCGCACGCCACCCCCGGGCCCCTGCTACCGTCTTACAGCCTGCGAGCGAAGGAGGAGCCTCATGACCGATATGAGCCGCCAGAAGAGCTGCCCATGCTGTGGCTCACGCTTCAGCTGCGGCGCGCAAGCTGCCGGATCTGGAGGCGGCTGCTGGTGCAGCGCCGTGCCCATCCTGAACTCTGTGCCCATGCCCGAGGAGCGCTCCGGCGTGGATTGCCTGTGCCCCGCCTGTCTGGTGGCGAGGGTAGGGGCTCAAATCCCGACCGCTGAGGCTGATCCTGGTATCGACACCGCTTGATGCGCGCGTATGATCGCGCAGCGTTTTGCTCACGCAGTGCTTTGCCTGGCGTCTGCGAGAACCATTTCGGCGCCTTTCTCGGCGATCATCGCCGTGGGTGTATTGGTATTGCCCGACGTAATGGTCGGCATGATCGACGCATCGATCACCCGCAGTCGCTCGATGCCGCGTACCCGCAGTCGGCTATCCACCACCGCCTCTCGATCGTCAGAGGGGCCCATTCTTGCCGTTCCCACAGGATGGAAGATGGTCGTACCGATTCTGCCGACGGCTTCAACCAGAGAGTCGGTGTCATCGCCCACCGCCGAGCCCGGCCGCTGTTCCTCGGGCGCATAGGCCGCGAGCGCCGGCTGCGACATCAGCCGCCGCGTCGCCCGCATTGCATCCGCAGCTATCCTCCGGTCTTGCGGAGTAGAAAGATAGTTCGGAGCAATCGACGGCGGAGCCTGCGGTTCGGAGGATCGGGGGCGCACCGTTCCGCGCGAAGTCGGCCTGAGATTGCAGGCGCTGACGGTAATTGCGGGAAAGGTATGCAGTGCGTCCCCAAACTGATCGAGTGACAAAGGCTGTACGTGAAACTCCAGATTCGCCCGCGGCTGTCCCGGGTCGGAACGCATGAAGATGCCCAGCTGCGACGGGGCCATCGTCAGTGGACCGCGTCGTCGAATCAGGTATTGGATTCCCATCCCCAGCCGACGGACTCGCGAATGATAGATCTCATTGAGGGTCCTGATGCCCGTTACTGCGTAGATCGCACGCTGCTGCAGATGATCCTGCAGGTTGGCACCCACGCCTGGATGGTCGAGCACCGTCGCAATGCCGGCCTCGCTCAACCACTCGTGTCTGCCGATCCCCGACAGGCTCAGAATCTGCGGAGACCCGATGCTTCCGGCGGCCAGAACGACCTCCCCGTGGGAGTGCGCCTGGAAGACGTCCGCGCCACGCCTGAACTGCACGCCGCGAGCCCGGCGGCCATCGATGATGAGCTTCTCGACGAATGTGTGCAGCTCGACTCGGAGGTTGGCGCGGCCGAGAGCCGGCTTCAGAAAGCCTCTCGCTGCAGACCAGCGGCGGCCGCGCCTTTGATTGACGTGGAAATAGCCCACGCCCTCGTTGTCCCCGCAGTTGAAATCATCGATGGCTGGAACTCCAAGCTCTACCGCAGCGTCGCGTACCGCGTCGAGCACACGCCACCGTACCCTGGGAGCTTCCACGCGCCAACCACCACCGACACCGTGATGCTCGCTCTGCCCCATGAAGTGATCTTCGAGGCGTTTGAAGGCGGGCAGAACCTCACTCCAGCCCCAACCGGGAAGCCCGAGCGCTCGCCACCCGTCATAATCCGCCGCCTGGCCGCGCATGCAGATCATCGCATTGATCGCCGAAGAGCCCCCGACGACCTTGCCACGTGGATAGGCCAGCGCTCGGCCGTGCAGCCTCGGCTCATTTTCGGTGCGGAACATCCAGTCCGACCGGGGATTACCGATCGCAAAGAGATAGCCCACGGGAATGTGAAACCAGATCCAGTTGTCCCGCCCGCCCGCCTCGAGCAGCAGCACGCGGCTGCGAGGATCGGCCGAGAGACGATTCGCCAGCACGCATCCGGCCGTTCCAGCCCCGGCGATGATGTAGTCGTAGTCCCCCTCGAATTGCACGCCGGAGCGCCTGGAACGTCGCGACTTAAGTCGGTCAGGGATTGGTAAACGACGATCGCGCGCCGTCTCGATCGGGCTCGATTGCGCCGACGGTCGCCCTGGAAGCGGCGGCGCTCGGAACGGCGTTTCCAGCGACGATCGCATCACGGAATTGCGAAAACAGATCCGTGAGTGCATTCGGCGTGTGCGGCATCATGACCGTATTGCTGCGGTTGCCCCCGGCGACGTCTCTCATCATGTCGAAATACTGCGTAAGCAGCACCATCGTCATGGCATCCTGAGCGGTCGCCCCTTCCACGGATGCCGAAAATCTCTCCACGGACTCCCGCAGGCCCTCGACGATCGCCTTACGCTGATTGGCGACACCCTCTCCCTGCAGACGCTTGGATTCGGCTTCGGCTTCAGCCTTCTTGACGAGCAGGATCTTCTCGGTTTCGCCTCGCGACACGGTAGCTTCCCGCTCGCGGGCGGCGGCATTGATGTCGTTCATCGCGGCCTTGACCTTGACGTCGGGTACGATATCGGTGATCAGCGACTTGACGATCGAATAGCCGAATTCCTTCATGGAGTCATCGAGGCTGTTCTTGACGTCGATCGCTATCTGGGCCTGCTGCTCGAAGGTCTCGTCGAGCGTCAACTTCGGCACGTGCCCGAGGATCACGTTGTAAACGAACGACTCGATCTGTTTGATCGGATCAGAAAGCTTGTAGAACGCGTCGTAGACCTTGTCCGGATCGACCCGGTACTGGACGGCGATCGGGATCTGCACGAAGACATTGTCCTTGGTCTTGGTCTCGACCTTCACGTCGAGCTGTTGTACTTGCAGACTGATCCGCCGCACCAGCGCATCCAGGAACGGCAGCTTGAAGTTCAATCCCGGTTGCGCAGCTCGGTGGAACTTACCCAGGCGTTGCACGATACCGGCATGTGCAGTCGCGATCGTGAAGAATGATCCCGACACGACGAGCAGCACGAACACAGCGATGATGATCAGAACCACGAGCACGGCCGACATATCCTGTCACCCCCCTGTCATGTGTCTCGTGCGCACTCTAGAGCGTTCAGCCAATCGAGGCAGGGGCGTCGGCCCGCCGGACGGCGAGTGACCCATCATCCGAAGTCTATTGGTGAGCACGAGCTATCAGATAGCCACGGATTGCGTCTGCTTGTTGGTGTGTCAGCTGATCGGCAAAGGGAATCATACCCTGTCCGCGCAGCGCACCCCCCAGCACGACATCGTACCAGCTACTCCCGGAGAGGTAGGGGGTGTGCCTGAGGTCGGGCAGAATTCCCCCGATGGCCTGCGCGCCGTGACAGGAAGAGCAGTCGCGCGCGAACAGACCCGCTCCCTCGGCGACCGTGGCGGAATCTGCCGTCAGCGGCGGCGGGACCGGGGGAGCCGGCAGAGCGGGAGCGGGTGGCAGAGCATCCGTGCCGCCCAGCCTGAAGGCGACGATGCGGCTGATATTTCGCTTGATTCCCGATTTGAACAACTCGTTACCCGACATCAGACCGCTGGCGCCGCCGAGGCCCACGGACACCGCTATGTACTGCTGACCACCGACCGTATAGCTCATCGGTCCTGCCATGGCGTCGGACTGCAGGTCGCTCGACCAAAGCTGTTTGCCACTATCCGCGGCGTAGGCATGGAAGATGCCATCCACATCGCTCTCGAATACCAGGCCCCCTGCGGTGGAGAGCGTCCCACCATCGGCTGCCCCGGGCAGGCTCACGCGCCAGGCAGCCCGCTGCTGCACCGGATCCCAGGCGACCAGGGAGCCGGACCAGTCCGCCAGGGCTGGCGGCGCTCGAGCCGCTGCGGGTGTGCGTCGCGTGCCGCCATTCGCCGGGCCGCGGCCCCTGGTCGGCGGTGAAAACAGCCAAGGGGTGTTCTGCGTAGGGATATAGACCAACCCTGTCATGGGATCGAAGGACATCGGATACCAGTTGTGAGCTCCGGGCGGCCCGGGAATCCCCACGAACGGCGCCTGCAAATACCAGGCGTCTGGATTCACCAGCGGCTCGCCGTGTTGGTCGAGGCCGGTCGCCCAGGTGACCGCTGCGAAGGCTTTGCCCGAGATGAATTGCCCTGTCGCGCGATCCAGGACGTAAAAGAAGCCGTCCTTCGGCGCCTGCATCAGAACTTTGCGCATCCTGCCGTCGATCTGCAGAGTGGCGAGGATGATCTGCTGAGTGCTGTCGAAGTCCCAGCTATCGCCTGGAACCTCCTGGAAATACCAGACCAGCTCACCGGTATCCGGCCGCAATGCGATGATCGAGTTGAGGAACAAGTTGGCGCCGCCCGTCGGACTGCGTGCCTGGCGGGACTGTGGGGCACCGTTACCCGTGCCGATGTACAGCAGATCCAGATCAGGGTCGTAGGAGATGGCATCCCACGGTCCGCCACCGCCAGAGGCGTGCTGCCACCACCCCGGGCTCCAGGTCGGGGCAGCGATCTTCGCCAGCGCCGCGTCGGACGCCGCGTGGTCGGGTTTCGAGGGGTCAGTCGGAACGATATAGAAGCGCCAGACCAGCTTGCCGCTATCGGCGTCGTAAGCCGATACGTATCCTCGTACGTTGCGCTCCGCGCCGCCGTTACCGATGATGACCTTCCCCTTCACGACCCTCGGCGCGCCGGTGATGGTGTATGGCTGCGACGGATCGGTGGTCTGGGCGGACCATACGAGCGCGCCAGACTTCGCATCCAGAGCGATGAGACGGCCGTCCAGAGCGCCAACGAAGACCTTGCCCTTCCAGATCGCTACACCACGGTTGACGACATCACAGCAGGCGGCGCGGCCGAGCTCCGGCTTGACCATGGGATCGAACTTCCACAGCAGCTTGCCGGTGCCGGCGTCGAGCGCCAGGACCTTGCTCCACGCCTCTGTCGTGTACATCACGCCGTCCACGACGATGGGGGTTGCTTCCTGACCGCGGTTGGTATCCAGATCGTAATGCCAGGCCAGCCCCAAGTGCCCCACATTTGCCTGGCTTATCTGATCCAGTGGACTGAATCTCTGCTCGTCGTAGGTTCGTCCGGTGGTCATCCAGTTGCCGGGCTCCCGATTCGCATCGATGATGCGCTCGGCATCCACCGTCGGGGCGCCGGTTCCTGCCGCAGATCGATGGGCGCTCGTTGCAGCCTGCTGCCGCGTTGCCGGTGAGGGGTGCGGATTGCAACCTGCCGCCAGCAATGTCAGCAGTGCCAGCAGTGCCAGCGCCGGGATCGACCCGCCAATCCAACACTCGTTGGTATGCACGCTCGCCCCCCCCATCGCCTCCGGCAGCAAATTTACCGCTTTACCCCTGGGGTTATCCATACGGGGAAGGTACGGGGAAGGCCCCCGGCATCCGGCGCCGCACAGGCGACCTGAAATTGCGTGCAGGGCGTTACAACCCCTTGATTCCTTTGAACTCCATGCTGCCTCCGCCAAACCGCCGTCACGCCGCGTGGTTCTCGGGCGCACGCCCGTCGATTGCGCTGTTCATGAATGCCGGAATTTCCTATCGTACGCGCAAACAATCGAGGATCTCCCATGCGATATCTGAGCACTGTCGTACTGATCGCCTTCGCAGCGACTGCCTCCGCGGCTCCGGACTACAGAACGATCAAGATGCAAATCGAGGTCGACAAGCCCGCCAGCGAAGTATGGGCAAAGGTCGGACACTATTGCGACATCGGCAAGTGGCTCGATGTGGACTGCAAAATCATCTCCGGCGACGGCGGTATCGGCACCGTGAGATCCCTCGCGCATGGCCGGGTCCTCGAGATTCTGGTGGGCGAGACGGCCTTGTCATACGGTTACACACAGCCTCCGATCAGAGGCGCGTTCTACAATCTCTATCACGGATTCCTCGAAGCGAAGCCGTTGACCGATAGCACGTCCGAGATCGTCTATACGCTGTTTTACGACGCCTCCGACGAGCCCAACGAGGCCGCCAAACAGGCGGATCTGACCCAGCGGCGTAACCGCTTCGAGGCCGCCCTGAAAAAGATGAAACAGATCGCGGAACAGTAACGCTGAAGAGAACGGAGCAGTCGCTGCACCGCTGATGTGTGTCCGAGGCGCCGCGCGTGTCGATTGACAGCGCCGTCATGCCTCCTGACAATGCAACGGTCAGGTGCCCGTAGTCACCGGGGGGAGCCATGGCATTGAAGGTCATTGGTGCCGGCCTGGGCCGCACAGGGACCGTCTCGCTCAAGCTGGCGCTCGAGCAGTTGGGAATCGGCCGCTGCTATCACATGATCGAAGTGTTTGCGCACCCTGAGCACGCGCAGCTGTGGGTGCGCGCAGCGCGCGGCGAGCCCGACTGGGATACGCTGTTCGCCGGTTACGGGGCGACCACCGATTATCCGGCCTGTCTGTTCTGGCGGCAGCTTGCGGACCGCAACCCGTCGGCCAAGGTGATCCTGAGCGTACGTGATCCGAACGAATGGTTCGAGTCCACGCAGGCGACCATTTTCTCGGCGCAAAACGCCGTGCCCGGCGCCGACAGCCCGGTCGCAGGCATGATGAGAATGCTGCACGACACGTACCAGAACCTGCACGATCGATCCTCCATGATCGCCAGCTTCGAGCGCCACAATCAGGCGGTCATCGACGGGCTTCCCAGTCAGCGCCTGCTGGTCTATCGGGTCGAGCAGGGCTGGGAGCCGCTGTGCCGGTTCCTTGGTTTTCCGATTCCCGTGGAGCCCTTCCCGCGTGCCAACACGCGGGCTGATTTCCAGGCCATGCTGGCCGCCACGCGCGGGGCGGACGGCATGGTAGACACCGAGCGGCGGCGGCAGGTCATCGCCGAGCGGCTCGGTCCGTTGCGCTCAGCCCCCTGAGCCGGTGTATCGAACACAACCGAGCGACAGGTATGGTCCAAGGCTCTTGCTTCTGTGGAGCAGTCCGCTACCAGGCCGCTGGACCGTTCGATTCGATGATGAGCTGCCATTGCTCGATGTGCCGCAAGCACCACGGAGCGGCGTTCGCTACCTACGTGTCCACACCGCTGGAGGGTTTCCGCTGGGTTGCCGGCCAAAATACTCTGTTGAGGTACCAATCCTCGCCGCAGGGCATGCGTAACAGCTGCAGCGTCTGCGGCTCGACTGTGCCGATGACGTTGGACGCGCAGGCTCTGGCGTTGCTGCCTGCAGGCCCGCTCGAAGGAGAGCTCGGTATCAGGCCGCAAGCGCATATGTTCGTCGGCTCGAAGGCACCCTGGTACACGATCAGTGACGGCCTGCCTCAGCACGAGGAATATCCGCCGGAGTTCGGGATGAAGGGATTGGCTCGCCCCACGCTGAAGCCCCGCCCCGGTGTCACGGAGGGCAGCTGCCTGTGCGGCGCGGTCGCCTACGAAGCGAGCGGCGAGCCGCTGTCGATGCAGAACTGCCATTGCCTGCGCTGTCGCCGTGCACGCGCAGCGGCGTACGGCACCAACCTTTTCTACAAGGACACACAATTCCTGTGGAAGCGAGGCGTGGAGCGAGTCGGGCAATACAAGCTGCCTGAGGCGAGGTTCTACACCACTGCCTTTTGCCGCCAATGTGGCGGTGGCGTGCCGCGAGTCTCTTCGGACCGTGGCATGGCGGTGATTCCGGCGGGAAGTCTCGATACCGACCCGCCGTTACGGCCCCAGCGGCATATCTTCACGAACTACAAGGCCGCCTGGTTCGAGCTCACGGATTCGCTACCTCGGTTTGCCGAGGCGCCGCCGAGCGCCTAGCGCGGTCACTGCACTACAAACAGAGGGAATTTCACATGAAACGCCTCTCTCTCCCATGCCTCTGTGTCGCGCTCGCCGCCTTGCTGACACCCGCCCTCGGTCATGCGGCCGTGTCCTGTACGAGAGAGGGATTGCAGCAAGCCGTAGATCTCTATCTTACCGCCCAGACCAGGGGCGATCTCTCAGGACTCCCGCTGGCACAGGGCGTGGGCTATTGGGAGAACGCCGTCCCGGCGGACATCCACAGCGGATTCATCGGCAAAGCGATGAAGATCGACCATCATCGCAGCATCTTCGATACGGCTACCTGTCAGTCGTTTACCGAAGTGATCGTGACCAACGAGGCGGCGCCGTATGTGTTCGGCACGCGTCTTCGCGTCAACCACGACAAGATCGCCGAGATCGAGATCCTGTGGACCACGACAGGTTACTGGCTATTCGATGCCGACTCGTACCTGAAGCATTCCTCTGCGGAGAACTGGGGGCCGATTCCAGCGCAGAAGCGCGATTCGCGCACCACGCTGGTCGCTGCAGCCAATGCCTATCTCGATGCCTTTCTGGAAGGCAAGCTCGACCGGGTGCCTTGGGGGTACCCCTGTGAGCGACTCGAGGGCGGAGCCTATTTCGGCAAGGGCTCTCCATCCGACAGCTGCACGGTGGGTGTTCCGAGCGGGGTCGACATCGTCAATCGGCGTTACATCGTGGACCCCGTGCTCGGCACGGTACAGGTATTCTGCACGTTCGGCGCCGCGCACCCCGGCGGGCCTCCCCCGCCGGCTGACAGTCATCTATTCCGTGTGGAGAACGGCAAGCTGCGTTACGTGCACACCATGACTCACTTGCTGATGTCCGACTTCCCCCGTAACCGGGCACCGCCGCCCCGGCGGCAAAACTGATCGCAGATCGCGAACTCCCCGGCACCCCTGCCGATTCATTCATTGGCGGCCGGGCAGCGGCGGCAGGCGTCAGCGGGACCGTTCCATGCAAACAGATCAGGGCGGATGAGGTGTGCCAGCAGCTCCGTGCCATCGACAAGGCGTGGTCCCGGACGCGCGAAATAGGCATTGGCATCGACGCAAAACACGCGGCCTCGCCGCACGGCGTCCACGTTCGACCAGCCCGGCGATGAAGCCAGCAGCGGCAGCTGCGCCACCGCCTGCTCCAGACTGCATCCGCACGGCCCGAGGATGAGTAACTCCGGGTCCCAACGCAGGACCTCTCCCCACGGAATACGCACCGAATCGCGGCCGGCGCGACCCAGCCGATCTATCCCACCGGCCAGCTCGA
Organism: Gammaproteobacteria bacterium; assembly: GCA_030037905.1. Lineage (GTDB taxonomy): Bacteria > Pseudomonadota > Gammaproteobacteria > Steroidobacterales > Steroidobacteraceae > FEN-1191. Next base: position 33,910 of record JASHPX010000023.1, on the reverse strand, counting down.
TCATCTCGGGTACCCAATGGCCGCTGCAGTAGATCGGGTCGAACCACTCCATGAACAGAACTCGTGCACGTGGAGCATCAGGGGGTACAGCCGCCTTGATCCGCGCCAGCCGCTGGCGCCAGCGCGCCATCAGGTGCTCCGCCTGCGCCATCCGTCCTGTCGCCGCACCCAGCTCGCGCATATTCGCGAAGATGTCCGCCAGAGTATGCGGCGTCATCGACAACACATCGGGCCGCGGATCGAGCAATTGGAGAGCTGCATCGAGCTCGCTGCCCGACGGGGCGCACACCTGACACAGGTCCTGTGTCAGGATCAGGTCCGGTCGTAATTCCTGCAATAGTTGCTCATCGACCTCATAGAGACCCTTACCGGCAGCGAGACGCCGGGACACGGTCTCATCGATCTCACGCTGACTCAGGTGCTTCAGCGCCAGCGCCGCTCTCACCACCGCGGGACGTGCGTGCGCGGCCGACGGGAAGTCACATTCGTGCGAGACCCCGACTACTGCATCCCCCAGCCCGAGCGCAAACGCCATTTCGGTCGCCGCCGGCAGGAGTGAAACTATGCGCAGCTGCCTTTGGCTGCCAGACACCGAGGCGCTCCGACCCGATTCGCCGATGGAAGCGGTACCGTAGCCAGGCAGATTGCAACTCATGGAGTGGAGACGATCACGTCGGCAGGAGGTCGCTGTACCAGAATCCGCGGGTTTGCCGGGATGCAGAACCGAACACTGCGGCGCTCGAGTCGGAGACAGTGGAAACGCTTTCGAGAGGTCGATAGATCTTCGCGCCGACCTGAAAACGCACGGGTTCACCAAATATCGGACCGTCGAACGCAAACGAATGGAACTCGCCGTTTTCACCACACGGATCGACCTGCGGCGGCAATGCATCGATGAATGCGCGATCAAATGGACGCCCTACCATGCAGTCGTCGAGCCGAACGCGCACCCCGAGACTCCCTGTGATCTGAAGCTCTGCAGACAGGCTCCCATCTTTCGGCCGTACTCCTCATTTGAGCTTCGTTGGCTCACGAAGATCTCGTAGAGAGGCAGACGAATTGCAGAGGCCTGCGCCTCGAGCAGCGCGATACGTACGCCGTGCATCGACACCCGCTGAAACTGCTCGTTGCAGGTCGTGAGCAGCGCCACGACCTCGTAGCGCTCATCGCGCAGCGCCCGATTCAGCGCCAGCGCCGAATCCTTGCCGCCGCTCCAGCAAAAGACGATGCGCTGCTTCATTGTGGCGGGCCTGCCTGTCTGGCGAGCAGTCTAATGGACTCGAGCACTGCCGTGGTACTGAATGGCCGCTGACCCGGGCCGAGTTGACGAGCGTGCATTTTGCGCGCATAAAGGCTGCCGCCGTACTGCATCCGAGTTGGCCCCACAGGGGAGCGAGCGACATGTTGCAGATGACAGAAGAGCAAGCCGACCGCAATCTGCTCGAGCTCGCAGATCTGCTCGACCAGGTACACGCGCGGCGCGCGCAGTTCGATATGCAGCGTTGGGTGAACATCAGGCTCGACGAGCATCGCAATGCCTGTTGCACGCCGTCTTGCGCCGCGGGATGGTGGGCACATCAAAGATACGGTCTGAGAGATTGGCCGCAAGACAACAACGCAAGATCGAATGCGCAATATTTCTCGAATATGATCGAGCGCGATTTCGCGATCGGCCCCGAGACGCCGGCGTTCGCGCGCCTGTTCGGCGCTCATCCTCACCGCACGGCCGCGGACGAAGCGCGAACCATCAGGGAATTCGTTCACGAGCGCCAGCTGGCCGAATCTCACCGGTGATGGCCGACCGTCGGTGACACCGGCTCGTGCCGGCTGACGTGATGACCGCCGGGCGTCTTGCCCCGGATTCAGGTCGGACGCCAGGAATAGCCGGAATGCGGACCCTGGCGGCAGCGTTACTGCAGCGATAGCTTGCCGCTTCGGCCCCAGGTCCGACAGACAGCGCAGCTTCGAGTCCCCTCGAAGCCGCTTCCATCGACTTCCAATAGTTGGTTGGCTGCCCTGACAGTCCCGCGATGTCCGCAACGCCGTTCTCTGCGCGGGTCAGCGCCGGGAAATAACTCCACACTATAATATTGTTGTAAGTCTTCCAAAAAGGCCTGTCATGCAGCAAGCAAGCGATCGCGCTCCCTTCAGGGTCCCGTCGCGACTCGGTGATTACTCGCTCGACCCGCGGGTCGTGATGATCAGCGCACTCGCCTTGGCGGTGGGTGCGGTAGCGGCCGTGGTGGCGGACGCACTTCTGAAGCTCATCGGCCTGATTACGAATGTAGTTTTCTACCAACGTGTCGCTACCGCGCTGGTCGCGCCGGGTGTCGGCGCGCACCACTGGTGGCTGATCGTCGGCGCTCCAGTGGCGGGCGGGCTCATCGTCGGCATCATGGCCCGGTACGGGTCCGAAGCTATCCGTGGTCATGGCATGCCCGAGGCGATCGAGGCGATCATGCGCGGCGGAAGCAAGATCAAGCCTCGTGTCGCTCTGCTGAAGCCGATATCTGCGGCAATCGCCATCGGCACCGGCGGGCCGTTCGGTGCCGAAGGTCCAATCATAATGACAGGAGGTGCGTTTGGATCGCTGATGGCGCAGACGCTGTCGCTTACCGCCGATGAACGCAAGACACTGCTGGTCGCCGGCGCCGCAGCCGGCATGGCGGCGACCTTCAACGCACCCCTGGCGTCGATCCTGCTGGCGGTCGAATTGCTTCTGTTCGAATTCCGGCCGCGCTCTTTCGTGCCCGTGTCCATCGCCGTGGTAGTTGCGACGGCGCTGCGCTGGCGTCTGCTCGGTGTCGCGGCTCTCTTTGCGACACACCACGCACTGCCCGCGCTGAGCCCTATTGATCTTCTTCTATGCGCAGCGGCGGGCATCGTCGGCGGATTCGTCGCGTGGTTTGCGACCTCACTCGTATATCTGTCTGAAGACGCGTTTCGCAAGCTACCGATTCACTGGATGTGGTGGCCGGCACTCGGCGGTCTGATCATCGGAGTCGGCGGATTGTTCGAGCCCCGCGCGCTCGGCGTGGGATATGACGTGATCGGTACCCTGCTCGCGGGCCAAGCGACGCTGGCGTTGATCGTCGGAATACTGATCGTCAAGACGCTCATCTGGAGCCTGTCACTCGGTTCCGGCACGTCCGGCGGCGTGCTCGCCCCGGTGTTCATGATCGGCTCGGCTCTGGGTTCGGTACTGGCGTACATATTTCCACCGGTGGCGCCGGGTTTCTGGGCGCTGATGTCGCTGGCGGCGGTGGTCGGAGGCGTGATGCGCAGCCCCCTGACCGGCGTGGTATTCGCAATGGAGCTCACCCATCAATGGGACGCGCTCATGCCGCTGGTGGTGTCGTCCACGGTGGCATTTCTGTTGTCGGTGCTGGTGCTGAAGCGCTCCGTGTTGACGGAGAAGGTCGTGCGCAAGGGTACCCATTTGACGCGGGAATACTCCGTGGATCCGTTGGAGATTTTCCTCGTCGGCGAGATCATGCCCCACAGCTTCCTGGGCTTCCGCAGCGGTTCCAGCCTCGCGGCCGCCGTGCAAGCCGCGGAGGCTACGTGGTCCGGCGCCGGAAGGCAGAAACTCGCCGACATCCAACGGCTATATCCGATTCTCGATGACACCGACCATCTGATCGGAGTGGTCACTCGTCAGCAGCTTCTCAGCGCCGGCGCGCGCCTGGAAAGCTCGCATGAGACCATCAACGAGTTGATGGTGAGCGACGTGGTCGTAGGCTATCCCGACATGACTCTTCGTGAGCTGGCCAATCTGATGGCAGAGCGCCAGGTTTCGAGTGTCCCGATCGTCGATCGCATGAATGGACGACGAGTGGTCGGTGTGATGGCGCTGGATCAGGTGCTGGAGGCACGCCTTCGGGATGTCAACGAGGAGCACAAGTCGGAGCGGGTACTGAATTGGCTCCAAATCCGCGCCCTGGGCAGCGGTCGTGTCTTGGTGCAAAGCCAGCCAGGCGACGCACAGGACTCCGACACCGAGTCGGACTGAGCAGGACCAAGCATGGACTGAGCAGGACTGGGCGAGGACTGCGCGAGGACCAGGCACTGCTCCGATGAGCAGCGCGGTCGATGGCAGCAAAGGCTTGTCGGACAATTCGTACTGGATATGCCGGCGAGGCTGGGAAGCAGACAAATTATGCTGAAGCGTCCCACGAGCACTGGCGAGCGCTGCGTGGCCAGGAAGAGGAGCGGCACATGGCACAGGCAATTGATGCAATCATTCGCAGTGGCATGCGATCGGGTCGGCTACCTCCATTCAGCAAGGGGCATCAGTTGTTCGGCGGATCCGGTGGCGGCGATACCTGTTCGTGCTGCGGCGAATCGATTACGCAGACGGACGTTCAGTATGAGGTCGACTTCGGCCACCACGAAGTGCCGCTGAGGATGCATCTGCGCTGCTACCAGATCTGTTACGGCGAGACGAAAGCCAGCACCTCCAGAAACGCCCAACTGTCATAGGGATTCTGCCGGGGATCTGCCGCAGGGACTCCTGCCGTGGTGTCCCGGACGTTGGAGGTGCGGTATCCTCTGTAGCGCACTGCGGCGCACCACAAGCTCGCATAGGTGACCTATGCCGGACCCTCTGCCGTCTCACTCCCGTCGCTCGGTGTTGCAGGCCGGGCTTACCGCCGGACTCATGACGCTGCTGCCGCAAGCAATCTGGGCCGCAGACAGTGTGGATCTTCTGATCGAACGACGGATTCCCTCGAGCGCCCGTCGCATCCCGGTGATGGGCATCGGCACGAATGCCTTTGGCATGGCTGGCTACGATCAGGTGCGTGCGGTGCTGCGCCGCATGCACGCCATGGGCGGCAAAATGATCGATACCGCCGCCGACTACGGTGAGAGTGAGGCGCTCATCGGCCGTGCACTGGCTGAGCTCAACATACGGGATGAGATGTTCCTCGCGACCAAGTTCAATTCACCCGCGGGGGAGCACTTCGGTCCTCTGCCGGGATCTCATCCGCCGCCGGGCTTCAGGCCTCCCCCGCGCGGCTTCGGACCGCCGCCTGGCAGTGAGCGGCTCTACGGACAGCCGAGCTTCGATCGCTCCCTGAGGCGCCTGCGCACCGACCACGTAGATCTCATTTACGCGCACTTCATCGGCAGCTGGGAACCCCTGTTGCCGCTGATGGTTCAGCTCAAGCAGCAGGGCAAGGCGCGCTATATCGGCATCACCACCGCCTCCGTCAGCGAGCACGCCCGGCTCATCGCAGCGATGCAGAGCCACCCCATCGATTTCGTGCAGGTCGACTACTCGATCGCCAACCGCGACGCCGCGGCGAGCGTCTTTCCGGTGGCGGTCACGCGTAAGATCGCGGTGGTGGTGGACGAACCGCTCGGCGGCCTGTTCAGCTCGCTGCTGGGTCAGGTCAACGCCCGGCCTCTGCCGCCATGGGCGCCGGAGCTGGGCATTCACTCGTGGAGCCAGTACCTCCTCAAGTACGTCGTGTCTCATCCCGCGGTGACCTGTGCGATTCCCGGGGCTACGAAGGTCGCGCACCTGGTGGACGATCAGCTCGCCGGTCACGGCCCTTTGCCAACCGCCGCGCAGCGCCTGCGGATGGAGCAATACTGGGATGCCAGGAGCTGACCGCCACGCGGCATTTTATGCACTATAATGTGACTGCCTCACAATCCAGTACACAGAGGCGAACACGGGGAACGCGGCGCATGGAAGAGCAACGGACGCACGGCGTCGTCAGAGTCGCAACGAAGTACGGTCTCATATTGGGTGTACTCTCGTTCCTCATATTTCTGGCGCAGGTACTGGCGGGCAGGAAGCAGAACTGGGTATTCACCGTAGCAAATATCGTACTGCTGCTCGCTCTCATGATCCTGGCCCATTGGGAATTCAAGAGGACCCACGGTGGCATGATGACCTACCCGCGGGGCCTCGGGTCGGGCACACTACTCTCGAGCATAGGGATGGTGGTCAGGTGTGTGCTGATGTATGTCTACGTGAAATACATCAACACCGGATATCTGGCAGCCGTGATGCAGGCTCAGCGCACGGCTCTGGAACAGCGGGGGATTACGGGAGCGCAGGCGCAGCTGGCCATGGGAATCACATCGGCGGTAACGACGCCCATGGGAATCGCCGTTACGTCCCTGATCACTGGAATCATTCTGGGGTTCATACTCGCGCTGATCGTATCGATCTTCACGCAAAGCGCGGGCCGCATGGCTGTGGTCTAGAACGGCGGCGGCTCCGCGACGTTATGGCACCGGCGGCAGAATCGCTGCCCTGGTGCGCGGCAATCCGGGCACACGCTGCGCTCGCGCCGGGCTATCTGCAGCGCCCATGACTCCGAGCGAGGCGGCACCCGACCAGAAGCGTGTGAATAAGTAAAGCGCGGCTCAAAGCTGATCACGGCCATACCTCCCAACGGTGGCGACATGCGATGAAGGTCACTGTCCAATCCACCAGGACCTGTCAGGGTGGGCTCGAGGCACTGAGAGACAGCCATGAGCAGAAGTCTGCGCCATCAGGAAGTCGACAACCCGCCGGAGCCGGAATTCACCGACCACTATCTGCTCGAGCGGCTGATCGCCGCCGGGGTCGGATCTCTGGATGACTGGCGAGCACTCTCCCCGCGGGCGAGGCGCAACATCTTTGGCATCACCGCGGGTATGGCCCGGGCTATCGACGCGATAGCGAAAGCGCGTCGGAATCCTGAAGCGTAGCGATCGAGAATACGATTCCAGACGGCCAGGCCGCTTCCAGTGGAGTACTATTCCTGCCGGCAGATCGCTCGAGAGCCGGGGCAGGCACACGAGTACGCTCCCGCTGCTGCAGATTGGTACCTGCACGATGAAGAAATTGCGAATGCGCCCGATGCTGACAGGTATCGTCGCGCTTGCGAGCGTCTGCCCTGCGGCGGCACTGGCGGTGCAGGCTCCTGCTGCGCCGACACAGGCGGCGCCGTCGCCAACAGCGACGCCAGCGTCGCAGGGATTGCCCAAGGTCTGTCTTGATGCCCGGACTCGCGACAACCTCACCAGGGACTTTGCAGATCGGCTGAGGGAAACTATCGCTGCGTCAGGCGCCCTCAGTCTCGCGTCAGGAACTGATTCCTGCAACCTGCAGCTGCACGTTCCGGGGAACCTCCTGCGCTTTGAAACCGCAGGTGGCGTCATGGTCAGCACGGTCGTGATCGTTACCTCGCCCCAGGGCCACTACCTTGCTGCGAGCATCACCGCCTGCCGGGCGAATGAGCTCAAACCGTGCGCCGTGCGTGCCGTCGCCGCCGCCAAGCTCGCTTTGCTGGTAGCGCCGAACGGTGCAACTACCTGAGTCGCTGCCGCACGCGAATGGCCTCTGCCGTCCGAGCCACTGCGCCGTCAGAGGATTTCGCGCATTCGTCTGCTCGTAAGGAGATCCCATGAGAGTCAACGGCGCTTGCCATTGCGGGCAGATTACGTTTGAAGCCGAGATAGATCCAAGCGCCGTGCGGATTTGTCACTGCACCGATTGCCAGACACTCACCGGCTCGGCCTATCGGGTCACAGTACCGGCGGCCGCTGCCAGTTTCATCCTGCGAACCGGAGCTCCCAAGGTCTACATAAAGACCGCTGAAAGCGGCAACCAGCGAGCTCAGGGCTTCTGTCCGAACTGCGGCACTCCTATATATACGACCGAAGCGCACCAACCGCGGGTATACGGCATCCGTGTCGGTACCCTGAGGCAACGCACCGAGTTACCGCCGATGCGGCAAATCTGGTATCAGTCTGCTCTTCCGTGGGTCACCGACATCCGGGATGTCCCGCACGTCCCGCAGCAGTGAAGCGTCCATTGGAGGCGCATATGGTGGATTTATGTCGAAGTCCCGGATCCTCGGACCACCGTTGAGCTGATGAGGGCTGCGGCAGGCGCTGTCTGATGCGTGTATTGCGGCTATCGTCTGCAGTTTTGGCTGGTCTGTCGATCACGGCCGCCTCACAGGCGAGCCAACCCAAGCTCACGCCTTCCGAACAGTTTCACCTCAGGAACATGTGCAGCATTGCCGCGCAGAAAGCCTTCCAAGCTCATTGGAGTCATCTGCCTGGCGGTACCGTGCTCTTGGGATTCACCAATCACTACGACGTCACGACCAATCGCTGCTACCTGCTCGTGACCTATAAAGAAGGCAAAATGACGTGGTTCGACGTCAGCGATGTTCAGACCGGCAAGAGGCAAGCACACATCGTGCTCGACTCACCGAAGTCGGATGCTCCGACCAGCTCCCGTATCGGACAGAATAGTCGTAGCTCGTCCTCGCCCTGAATGCGATATCGAGCTGATAGGTCCGTCGGCCGGCAGCCGCCCCGGCGCTGTCCGGCGCTCTGGTGCCGCGGGTGCCACTCGCGTTAGTATGTAGCGCATAGACTTCGGGGGGATGCCACAATGAACAGAGGGTTTGCACGAGTTGTTCGTCTGGGCGGTGCCGCACTGTTGCTGGCAGCCACGGGCCTCATGACGCAACCGGTGCTGGCGCAGAGAGGAGGCCCGCGCACGCCGCCCCTCTTGATGACCACTACGGCCTGGCGGGACGGCGGCGTCCTGCCCAGCAAGTACACCAGAACTGCCGGCGATGCCGCCGTGTCGCCCGAGCTGCAGTGGTCTCAGGTGCCTCCCGGCACGCGCAGCTTCGTGCTGCTCGTGCACGATCCCGAGCCCGTGCTGAACAAGAGTCCCAAGATGGACATTACCCACTGGCTGGTCTGGAACATACCGGGCACGTCGAGAGGTTTGCCCGAGGGCGTCAAGCCGGGGACACTGCCCGACGGCACCCGGCAGGTGAGCCTGCGCTTCAACGGCTACATGGCCCCGGGGGCGCCCCCGGGCCCGTATCACCACTACACGTTCGAGCTCTATGCGCTCGACACGATGCTCGATGTGCCGCAGGGCACCCCGCAGCAGGCCGCTGCCACGCGCATGGCCGTGTTCGATGCGATGGACGGGCATGTGCTGGGCAAAGCCGAGCTCGTAGCTCGGTTCCATCAATAACCAGCGCCGGGGCCAGGTTGGCTGGCCCCGGTGATCACGGCTCCCGTCCAGGCCAAGGAGGGTCATATGGCGGGGAGACACTCTCGAAAGCTCCCCGAACACTCACGCATGGACCGGCGCGAATTCCTCACCGGCGTCGGCGGCGTGGGCGCCGTGAGCGCAATGGCCACGCCGGCCGCGGGGCTGGCGCAGGAGGCAGACGAGCGCCCGCGGCCACCCATCCCCAATCAGGCGGCCGAGCAGGGCGTGCCATTCGAAGTGCAGGCGCGGAATGTGGCAAGCGGCGGCGCCTCGGTGGCCCCCGCCTTACCGGGCAGCGACTACATGATCGACGTCATCCGATCGCTGGGAATCGAATACGTGGCGTTCATTCCGGGCGACACATTCAAGGGACTGCATGAGTCGCTCATCAACTACGGCATGCTGACCGAGCCGAAACTGCAACTGATCGCCTGTATGCATGAGGAGGTGTCGGTCGCCATCTGCCACGGCTATTCCAAGATCGCCGGCAAGCCGATGGCCTGCATGATGCATTCGACGGTGGGCCTGCAACACGGTTGCATGGCGCTCTACAACGCCTGGGCCGACAGAGTACCGATCTTCGCGATCGTCGGACATCAGGCGGATGCAGACCGGCGTGTCGGCCTCGTGCAGTGGCAGCACGCCGTCTATGACGGGCCCGAGCTGGTGCGCGACTTCACCAAGTTCGACGACACGCCGGTGACGCTGGCCGACTTCGCGGACAGCGCGGTCCGCGCCTACAAATTCTCGATGACCCCACCTTATGAGCCGGTATTGCTGGCGCTGGACGAGAGCCTGCAGGAGGATCCGGCCCCCGGTGGAGTGGCGCCGCCGATCCCACGTGCACCGCTGATCGTCCCACCACAGGGTGAGCAGCAGGCATGCGAGGACATCGCGAAGATCCTGATCGCCGCAGACAATCCGGTGATCCTGGCGGATCGCTGCGCGCGTACGCCAGCGGGGCTGGACAGCCTGGTCGAGTTCGCCGAAGCGCTGCAGATTCCCGTCATCGACGCCTATGGCCGCTTCAATTTTCCGTGGCGCCATCCTCTGAGCCAGACCGACAATGCGAGCTACCTGCTGCCGCGTGCCGATGTGATTCTCGGGCTCGAGATGACCGACTTCTATCACGCCAGCGCGGGGGCGGATCCGAAGGCCAAGCGCATCAGTATCGCTTCGACGGATCTGTACCTGAAATCCAATTATCAGGACTTCGAGCGCTTTACGGCCGTGGACATCGCCGTTGCAGCGGACGCCGAGGCCACATTACCCGCCCTCACCGAGGCGATCCGGCGCTTCATGCCCGACAGCCGCCGTGCGACGCTGCACCAGCGCAACGCGAGCTTTGCGCGGGAACATGCCGAGGCGCTGGCGCGTTCCCGCAATGCCGCGGCAATCGGCTGGGACGATGTACCCATCACGACCGCGCGGCTTTGCATGGAACTATACGACAGGATTCGCAATGAGGACTGGTCCCTGGTCAACGGCACCAGCTTCCAGAGCTACTGGCCGCAACGGCTGTGGACGGCTGACAAACACTACCAATACATCGGCGACGCCGGAGCCTACGGTCTCGGCTATCTGCCGGGCGCATCTCTCGGTGCGGCGATCGCCAACCAGCAGCATGGCCGACTCACTGTCGCCATCGGCGGCGACGGCGACATGATGTTCACACCGAGCTTCCTGTGGACTGCCGCGCACCACGGGATCCCAATTCTCTACATCGTCCACGACAACCGTGCCTACCATCAGGAAAAGATGTGGGTTCAGGTACAGGCGAACCTGCGCCAGCGCGGCATCGATCGCGCCTCCATCGGAACCACCATCGTTGATCCCTACATCGACTATGCGAAGCTCGCCGAGAGCATGGGCGTACATGGTGAGGGACCGGTGACCGAGCCGAAGGCTCTCGGCCCCGTGATCGAGCGCGCGGTGACGCTCGTCAAACGTGGACAACCGGTATTGATCGACGTCGTCGCCCAGGGGCGCTGAGGCAACCAAGGCACGAGAGAGGCCTATCACATGAGGACTGCACCGCCGCGGTTCGGCCGCACGCCATGTCTCGGCCGCACGCCATGTCGCACTCGCGCCCGTGACCTCACTCGCAGTCCGGCCCGCAGCCCGACCATCGCGCTCGCCGTGTTCCTGCCTGTCGTCCTGTTCCTGCCGCTCGTCCTGTTCCTGCCGCCAGCCGGCGCCACGGCCGCTGACGCCGTGGCCACTGACGCCACGCCCACTGACGCCGTGGCCACTGACGCCACGCCCGTCAGCACCACCACGCGAGACAGCGTGCGTGAGGGCAAGCGGTTATTCCTGGCGGTCGGCTGTTATGAATGTCACGGTACCACGGGAGCAGGTGCAAGCACGGGCCCGAAGCTGGCGCCGGATCCGCTACCGTTACCTGCATTCGCGTATCAGCTGCGCCATCCGATCGGCGTACCACACTACGGCAGCATGAGGATGCCACCATATGGCAGCGCGGTGCTCAGCGACACGCAGGTGGCGGCTATCTACGCCTATCTGAAGTCCATCAAGCCGGGACCGCCCGCCAGCCGGATACCACTGCTCAACCATTGACCGGGCGTCAGTGCTATTTGAGATCGAGTTTGAGCAATTTGACTGCGTTGCTACGGCCGATCTGCAGCCTGTCCTGTTCGGATATCGTCGTCGTAGAATCGTACCAATCCGCCGCGTCTTGCATCTTTTCGAACGGGTAATCCGCCGAGAAGTAAAGCTTGTCCCTGCCCAGCACCTCGAGCGTGCATTTGAAGGCCGGGTCGTTGAAGTTGCCACTGGTAGTGATGTGAAAATGCTTCCGGAAGTAATCCCCGAGCGGCCGCTTGCCACGGTAGCCGCGGGGCGAGAAGCGCATCCGGGCGTCGAGCCGCCAGAGGCCAAAGGGGATGTTCTCGCCCAGGTGACCGAGACAGATTTTCAGGGTTGGATACTCGTCGAATAGGCCGCAGCCGCAAAGCCGCAATGCGTGGATCGACGTCTCCACCGCGAAACCCCACGGGGCGCTCATGAGCCAGGGATGGCCCTCGTAATTTTTCGCCTGCGCGGGTATCTGCATCCGGGGATGCAAGTAGAACGGCACATCGAGCGCTGCAACCTGCGCCCAGAACGAGCGGTACTCCGGCAGGTCGTAATAGATGGCAGAGTCGGGACGCTCCTTCTGCGTGAAACCGTTGACCATTGCACCCTTGAAGCCGAGTTGTTCGACGCAGCGGCGCAGCTCGTCTGCCGCAGCATCCGGGTCCTGCATCGGCAGAGCGGCGAATGCGCCGAAGCGATCAGGATGGCTGGCGGCAGCCTCGGCCATCCGGTCGTTGGCCTTCTTTGCCAGATATATCGCCTGACGCGTATCCGGGATGCCCTGAATACCGGGCGCATTCAGGGACAGGATCGCGAACTCGATGCCAGTCTCGTCCATGATCTCGAGCCGCTCACCGCCCACGCCCAGAATCTGTCGATTGAACCGATCCAGGCTGGCGGAGTCGCGGGCAAAAACGTGTGTCTGTTCCAGCGTCTCTTCGATGGCGACGTGTTCTTCAAAGGCAATTTTTCCCCGCATGGCGGTTTCTCTCCACAGATCACTGCGGAACCATCAGAACGATCTTTCCCACCGTATGGCCGGATCTGTTCAGCTCCCACGCCTCGGTTGCTTCGGCGAGCGGGAGCAGCGCATCGATATGTACCGTATATTTGCCCTCATCAGCGAGCTTTCCGATCTCTGCAAGGATCTGGCTCTTCGGTGTCCCAATCTCGTCGAGGACCTGGATGGCGATGCAACGCACGCCCGCTGCAACGCATAGCTGCGCCGGTGCCGGCCCGGCCACCGAGAGCAGCACTCCTCCCGGCCTGAGCATGCGAATGGATAGAGCCGCCGTTGCGGCGTTCACCGTATTCAGCACGACGTCCAGACCCCTGATCTGTTCTTCGAGATCCGTTCGGTGGTAATCCACGATCTCGGTCGCGCCGATGGAGCGCAGATACGGAGCGTTTTGGATCGACGCGGTCCCGATGATGCGGCCCGCTCCGCGCGCGGCGGCAATCTGCACTGCGGCGGAGCCGACCCCGCCGGCTGCGCCCTGGATCAGGACGGCTTGGCCGGCGCGCAAGTGGCCTGCATCGATCAGCGCCCTCCAGGCCGTCGCTGCGACCAGGGGTATGCCCGCGGCCTGGTCGAAGGAGAGCCTGGCGGATTTACGCGCGATGTGCTCCACCGGCGCGACGGCGTACTGTGCATAGCCCCCATAGCCTTCCAGATAGGCAATGACCGCATCCCCGACCTTCCAGCCCCGTACCGAGGGGCCGAGGGCGTCGATGACTCCCGAGACATCCCACCCGGGAATGCGACCCGAATCGGGCGCCTGCTGCGCCCTCTTCCAATCGGCCGGATTGACGCCGGCCGCGTGCACCTTGATGCGCACCTGTCCAGCTGCCGGGCTCGGTCTTGGAACGGTCTGTAGCCGGGCCTCGCCGTGCATTACGACGATGGCCTGCATCGTCGCGGCCGGCTCGCCCGCCACAGCGCAGCCGCTCGCCAGGACCATGGCGAGCGCAGGCAGTAACAGGTACTTCACCTTGACCTCCTAGCGCCCGGATTGCGGCGGCAGCCTCGCCCGAAGGATAACGGCTCAGTGCCCCGACTCACAGGAATAATCGATCGCGGCGATCCTGCCCTCTCTGACGCTGATGAGCAGATGAGCACTGTCTCCCTGCATTTCCCAACTGCCCCGATCCGGCAAGCCAGGCCAATCATGGCCCAAGGACGCTCGGTTAGTGGCCTGTCCCACTCGTAGCGGCGAGAGCTGCCACGCAGGGCCACTGATCCGCACGCTCGCCAACTGGTAGCGACCAGGATCGCCCGAAAACAAATAGACCCGCATAACGAGGCCGCGAAATGCAATTTGGCGCTCGGTGGTCGTCAGGCCGTGCTGCGTCTGCGTGCGCAGGTTCCGCGTGCTCACTACCTCTCCGAGCTGCAGCAGCTGTGCGTACGTGTCGGGCAAGCGCAGCGCCAGAGGACCTGCGTAGCACTCGAAGCCCCCGTCGTAGAACTTTACGGTGGCGCCGCTCGCTGTGGCGCAGGCGGCGGCGCCGGCCACCGTCAGTGCCACCGGAATGCAGCAGCTCCAGCGCGTTTTGGCCCCCTGACGGCTCACGGTCATCTCATGGTTCGAGGCCATGACAGGCTCCTCTCCGGCATCTCCTTCTTCAGCAGCGTACCAATTGCGCTAAGATCGATGCAGGGGGTGAACTATGGCCGCGTTCAACGTCGTCATGCGAGTTGTCAGCAGCCTCATCGGGGTGGTGATGGTAGCGCTAGGGGCGGTTTGGATCCTACAGGGTCTGAATTTGGCCTTCCGGGTGGGCTTCATGGTCGGTCAGCGACGCTGGGTACTCATCGGAGCGATCCTGGCACTGGCTGGAGTCGCGCAGCTCGTTTGGAGCAACGTCCGGCAATCGTACGCCAGACACACATCCACCCCGTAGACAGCCGGAGACCATCATGGCAATCCCCTCCTTTGAGCAGCTGCCGGAGACGCTCAGGAGCGTGCGTACTCGCCCGCTCTTCAATTTTTTCATTCAGGTGCGCAAGCCGCAGATCATCGGAACCAGCCCGGATGGGTATCGGCGCATCGGCATCATCGCGAATGGTTCGTTCGAAGGCGAACGGGTCTCGGGCGAGGTGCTCGAGGGCGGCAGCGACTGGCAGCGAGTGCGGCCCGACGGTGCGACCACGATTGATGTGCGCCTGGTGCTCAGAACGGGCGACGCCGCGCTGATCGGCATGCAGTACCGGGGGTTCCGTCACGGCCCGGCCGACGTCATTGCACGCATCGACGGCGGGGAAATCATCGATCCGTCGCGCTACTACATGCGCATCGTACCGTTCTTCGAGACCGCAGCGCCGCAGTATGATTGGCTGAATCGCATCATCGCCGTCGGTATCGGTCACCGCAACGCCGAGGGGGCGCTCTACAGCGTCTTCGAGCTGCTGTGAACGGCCTGCGTCGCTACCGACGGCCCCATATCCGTCGGGGCCGTAGCAGCCCGTCCCGGCGTCACGGATGTATGTCAGTGAGCGAGTTCAGTCTCTTCCCGGCGTAAATCGCCGTGAACATTCTTGCCACCAGCAGGCTTGGCCTGGTGATCCATTCAAACTTGCCACTCAATCGCATATTCTCGAGACTCTTCACTGTCTCCTTGAACATCCGCCGGGTACCACGCCAACCTCTGAGCGTGCCCGGCAGCACCGACGCGGACGCCGGCGTCTTGAGCGTTGCACTCAATACCTTGGGGATGACGTAGTCCGTAAAGCGCTGCGATTGCGCGTACGCAGACCCTTGAATGTGGTCTTTGATCGCGCGAATCTGCTCGACAGACATGAGTCTGCGACTATGCACGGCATAATTGTTCGTCTGATATCGATACTGCTGCGGCCGGCGTGAGGCCAGGATCTCATCCGGGTCGCAGCCATCCGGCACGAACGTCCAATTGTCGCGCCCGACCCTGAACATCGGAGCGACGATCGCATCAGTCGTTCGCGGCGCCACGGCCAGCTCCTCGGCCAGGTACGGAGCAAAAAAATCATCATCATCGTGCGGACAGAGATAGAACTGCCGCTCCCTGGCCATATTCGCCAGCTGCGGAATTTGCTCATACGTATACGCCGAAGCGCCACGGACGCTCTCGATGCTGGATCTGCTGATCTGCGCGATCAGACTACGGACTGTAAAAAAGTCGGTGGCAAAGCGCTCGTTCCAGGCGCTGATGAGCGCGCCGATGTTCTGCGGAAATCCCGGAATGTCATGGTCCGGGAGGTATCGGCGCGGGTCTATGGTCTCTCCGCGTCGATGGTCACGCGATAGTGCAGCCCAATCCGGCGATTGACGCCGCAGAAACACGGTTTCCACTTTGCCATCGGCAGGAACAGCGCCTTCCGAGTGAGCATCCGCCGGCGCCGAGCCCGTAGTCTGCATGTCACGATATTAGCAAAATGCCGGTCGCGGTCGGGCGGCGCTGCCTGGACAGGCGCAAACTGAAGGGGTCAGTCCGCACTCGGTTGCCGCATCGTGGCCGCTACCAGCAGCCAGAGCAGCGCGAGCGCGCCTGCCCACAGAAAAACGGCATCTGCCCCGACACTCTGCTGCAGCCATCCCCCCACCACCCCTCCGACGAAAATGCCTAGAAATTGCGAGCTGGAATAGACTCCACTCGCAGTACCCTTGGCCCGCGCCGGAGAGGTCTTGGTGATCAGGGACGGCAGAGTTGCTTCCATGACATTGAAGGCGGAAAAGAACAGCGTCAGCGCAGCGAGCACGACGTACTCGTAACTGCCGCCGAAAGCCAGCATCCATTGGCTCGCAGCGAGAGCCGTTACGGCGCCGAGAATCACACCCTTCATGCAGCGATATTTCTCGGCGACGACGATCGCCGGCACCATCACCACCGCCGAAATCAGCAGAATCGGCAGATAGACGAGCCACTGGCTCGCGGCGCTCACATGCAACCGCGCCTGCAACAACGCCGGCACGAGCAGAAATCCGGCCGTCAGGATGGCGTGCAAAGCGAAGATGCCGAAATCCAGTCGCAGCAGTTCCACGTTCCGCAGGATGGAGCCGAACATGCCCGGAATCGCCTCCGCGTCCACGTTGACGTGCCGCCTCAGCGGCTGAGGTACCACGAACTGCACGATACCGATGCCGACGAGGGCCAGACCTGCCATGAGCCAAAATATGCCCGCAACCCCGATCGCCCCCGCCAGCAGCGGTCCGCTCACCAAGGCGACCATGAATGAGGCGCCGATCGTGATGCCCACCAGTGCCATCGCCTCGGTACGGCTCTCCTCTCTGGTGAGGTCCGCCACCAGCGCAAGAATGACGGAGCCCACTGCACCGCCTCCCTGCACGGCGCGGCCAACGATCACGCCCACGATCGAGGTCGACGCGGCGGCCACGACGCTGCCGACGCCGAACACGATCAGCCCTGTGACGATCATGACCTTGCGCCCTACCCGGTCGGAGAGCAGGCCGAAGGGAATCTGCAGCAGCCCCTGCGTGAGGCCATAGATTCCAAGTGCCATGCCGGTCCGGTACGGCGTCGTGCCCTGCAGATGCTGCGCATAACTCGCGAATACCGGATAGATCATGAACAACCCGAGCAGCCTCACCGAGAACACCCCGGCGAGGGAACTGGCGGCGCGTAGTTCTTGCTTATTCACGGTCGCGGGTGAACTTGCCGTGCCCCCCGCCCGAGGTTCCGATACAGATCTGCATCGAGATGAAGGCTATCCGACTCCGGGACTGTCGCGCCACCCGGGCGGACCAGGGCTGACCTGCTCCGGCGATTGACGGATGCCAGTGGACGAGCGCCCTAATCGCTGTAGGACTGATCTGGCACCGTTGCGGGCAGTCGCTGCTATGCTCCACCTTCAGGGTCTGAGGTCTCTTCATTCGAGCTCCTGCAATTGGCATCACAGGAAAATAGCGCGCGTTCGCCGGTGCGCGACGTGCAGACACTGATATTGCGTGCCGCTGATTTGTGGGCACATACGCGCGAAGCTACGTCCTCTGAAGGACGTGTCGCCTTCGGGCGATTGGCTCTGCTGTACGAGCGGATGGCGGTGCGCGTGGCGCGACGGGATCTGCACAGGTCCACGCTGGGCGATCTGCTCTACAGCGACAAGACCAAGCACCGAACGTTGGAGGCGGAATGGGTCGCGTTGGTCCGCCGCATTGCGCAGCGGGATCAAGATGCGTTTCAGACCCTGTACCTATGGACGCATCACCTGGTCATTACCCTGATCATGGCGGTCACCAACGACTGGTTCGCCACCGAGGCACTGGCCATCGACGTGTTCGACCGCATATGGCAAGAGGCCGGCGGATTCGATCCTGTGGGTGACACAGTGGTTGGATGGATCATGCACATGGCACGCTCGAAGGCGGCAAATGCAGTCCTCGAGGACGGGGATGGTCCAAGAAAGAAGCATTCGCCGGCTGCAACGCAGGTTTTCGAGGTGCTGATCGATAGGTCGGCAGATGCGCGACCCTTTTCGGCATCGCTATGGGGCCGCATCACGCAGCGGATCGCATCAGCCGCGGATGACGCTCCATTGCCAAAGGCGACCTCCTCCAGGCTGGAGGAGGAGTGGGAACAACCGGCCCATGGCATATACTGCAAGATACTTGCAACCGAAACACCGCGCGAGCGCGTCAGCATGCTGGTACGGCTCGCGCCACACATCGAATATCCGCCCCACATGCATACCGGCCTCGAAGAATTGTACCTGCTGCAGGGAGAGCTGTGGATCGACGACCGCAAACTCGATCGCGGCGATTACAATCGCGCAGAGCCAGGCACTGCCGACAAGCGCGTGTGGAGCGAGACAGGCTGTACGTGCATCCTCATCACTTCCAGCCGCGACATCATCGCTTGAGCGACTCGGCCTGCCGCGCCGGCCCTGCGTGCGGAGCGTGCAACCATCGAGCCGGGAGCCCTCCTTAGGGGATGTTGGAAATGAAGTTCGGCGTCTTTGATCACATGGATCAGGGCGACGTCCCGCTCGAACGACAATACCAAGAGCGGCTCGAGCTCATCGAAGCCTATGACCGCTTGAACTTCCGTGCTTATCATCTCGCGGAGCATCACGGTACGCCGCTGGGGCTCGCGCCGTCGCCCGGAATCTTTTTGGCCGCCGTTGCACAGCGCACCAGGCGACTACGATTCGGGCCGCTGGTCTATTCATTGCCGCTATATCATCCGATCCGCTTGATCGAAGAGATCTGCATGTTGGATCGGCTGAGTGGCGGACGCTTCGAGCTTGGCGTCGGCCGCGGTGTTTCGCCGATAGAAGTCCGTTTCTACGGTGTCGCTCCCGAAGCAGGCCCCCGTCAGTTTCCAGAAGCCTTGAGGCTCATCAAGCAGGGACTTGGCGTCGATGAGCTGACCTTCAGCGGCGAGTTCTATCATTTCCAGAAAGTCCCGATGGCGCTGCGTCCCATACAGAAGCCGCACCCTCCGCTTTGGTACGGTGTGGTCGCGCCCGAGACGACGCACTGGGCAGCCCTCGAAGGGGCTCACATAGTGACGCTGCTCCCTACTGACGGTGCACGCGCCGTGATCGATCGCTATAGGTCCGAATGGGTGCATTTCGGCAGGTCCGAGGAAAGCCTGCCTCTGATGGGCGTGATGCGGCTCGTCGTGTTGGCCGAGACCGACGCTCGTGCTCTGAGAACTGCGGAGCATGCATATGCATCCTGGCTCGGGCATATGCGGCTCCTGTGGGATCGGCACGGGATGGAATTTCCCTTGCGTTTGCCACCCCAAATCGGTCCGATGATCGAGGTCGGCGCGGCTTTCGCTGGGACCGCCGCGGGGTTCCGCGCTTTCGTGGCGCGAGACGTCGAATCAATCGGCGCGAACTATATAGCGTGCGACGTGGCGTTCGGAGATATGACCTTCGATGAGGCCATGCGCACGACGGAGCTGATAGGGAAAGAGGTCATTCCGGCGTTCGCTCAGTCACGCTGATCGTCCGGGATGCGTCTAACGGACGTCTAACGGAGCGCGTCCCGGCGTATCCGAGCCCCCTGCGCGGACCTGCCGCAACACTTCACGAGAGCACCGCAGGGATTTAAGACCTGAAATTTCAATAAGTTACGGCGTGGCCTCCGTTGCACTTGGCGCCGCTGGGCACGCCAGAGCAGCACCGGGTCGCGCAAGAGTCCCTCGAGCCATTTGGCTCGTACCGCAGGCCATTGAGCTCGTCACCGCCGGCCATGGGGCTCGTCCACAGCCGTGGCAGCCCCGTGGCAGCCCCGGTGACCTACTTGGTATGCTTGGTATGGTGTCTGAATTGCCGGGCCTCCGAGTCGGGTTCCTGGGATTCCAGAGCCGGCATCGAGGCTCGGCGCTGCCTTCCCTGAAGGCCCTCTGAACAACTATGAAACCGGGAGCAGGTCTACAGACCAAAAGTTCTTAATGACAACGCAAGGTAGGCAAGGTCGGACGTATCTACAATCCGTTGCCATGACATTCGACAGGCGTCGCCCTCGCGCAGCGGCCACCCCCCGTCTGCCCCACCCCCTGATCGCCTGCGCGTTGCTCGCCTGCTTCCTCGCAGCTCAGGCTGACGCGGCATCATCGCCGACGGCACCGACGGCACCGACGGCGCCGACCAGCGCTGCTGGCGCTGCTGGCACTGCCGTGGCAGCCGGCGCCGCCCAGAGCTCGGACGCGCGCACCGGCGTAGCTGTCCAAACCGTTGGCGCGGGCAGCGCCGGCCAGGCCACCTCAGCCGCCCCTGCCGCCCAAGCGCCCGCTGAAGCGCCACCAGTCGAAGCGTACCGATTCACCTTCGACCCCCATCTCAACGACCAGATGCTCGGCCAGGTGCAGATTACCCGCGCCAACCAGGCGGACACCCTATCCGACATCGCCCGTCGCTTCAGCATCGGCTACAACGAGATCCAGCGGGCGAATCCCGGGGTGGATATGTGGCTACCGGGGGCTGGGCGTAGGGTCGTGGTGCCCACGCAGTTCGTGCTGCCGAATGCGCCATACCTGGGCATCGTCGTCAATGTCGCGCAGATGCGGCTTTACTATTTCCCGCCGCGC
The DNA here is from genome assembly GCA_030037905.1 of Gammaproteobacteria bacterium. Taxonomy (GTDB): domain Bacteria; phylum Pseudomonadota; class Gammaproteobacteria; order Steroidobacterales; family Steroidobacteraceae; genus FEN-1191. The sequence goes on along the minus strand of JASHPX010000023.1, from coordinate 13,248 downwards.
AAGCGCGGTGACCAGCAAATCGTCTATACGTACCCGATCGGCATCGGCCGGGTGGACTGGAAGACGCCATCGGGCGTCACGACCGTCGTGCGCAAGGTCAAGAACCCCGTCTGGGTACCGCCGGCGGACATCCTCGAGGAACATCGCGAGGAGGGCGATCCCCTGCCGGCCGAGATCCGTCCGGGTCCCGATGATCCCATGGGTAACCGGGCCCTCTACCTCGGCTGGCCTGAGTACGCCATCCATGGCACCAACAAACCCATCGGGGTGGGCATGCGCGTCAGTCACGGGTGTATGCACCTGTACCCTGAGGACATCCTGCAGCTCTACAAGATGGTGCCGCTCGGCACGCAGGTGCGAGTGGTCGATCAGCCGTACGTGTTCGGGTGGTACCGTGGTGAGCTGTATATGGAAGCGTTCGGACCGCTGGAGGGAGACCCGCGCGCGGGGCAACCGGTGACGCGCCAGCTTCTCGAGCAGGCCATGGGTCCACACATCCAGCAGCAGTTGCGCCGCCGTCACGAGCAGGTGCGCTGGGACCTGGTCATGCAGCTGGCCCGCGATCCCGAGGGAATCCCGGTGGCAATCACCGATCCTGACGCAAGCCTGGGACAGGCCCTGGCGAATGCACGTCAGGTAGAGAATCGACTGCCAGACGGTGCGGCCTGGGACGGCCGAACGGATCTGCCCATGGACGACACGACGTTCGAGCGGGCACTCTCCAAACTCGGCGTCACGGCCGCACCTCACCCGACCAGCCTTCAGCAGCACGCCTCATCGAGCAGCGCCGCGCCGGGAACATAACGGGCCCCGGCGCGCGGAAGCCACCGCGCTAATCGTCGTGCCGACCGAGCGCCAGCAGGCAGGCGGTCGCCTCGTTCAGCGCCTCGTGCGCCCCCGCCGCGCGCGCATCGAGCCATCGCGGCCCGAGATGCTCGTCGAGCAGATCCGTGGCCGCCGCCCGCATGCGCTGCGCGCAGGGGCTGCGGCGCACCTGGCCGTGGGCGAGATGCGCAGAGTCGGCGCAGTGCACGATTCGGGCGGCGGCCGCGAAACGGCCTTCGCGGCAGGCGAGCAGCGCCATGGCGTCCAGCACGGTGTACAGGCGGCTCATGTCGAGCTGCCTCGCGAGATCGTAGAGCTCCGCTCCGGTGGCGCAGGCCTCCGGCAGGAGCTGCGCGAGCAGCAGTGCGCTGAATGTAAGTACCAGCAGCTCGAAGCGCGCTTCGCGGCGTCCGAGGTGGTTCAGACCCAGCGCCAGCGGGCGTGCGAGCTGCAGCGCCGCGGCGGTATCGCCACAGGCGACGTCCAACTCGACGAGGCTGACGGTTGCCGCCAGAGCCTGCCGCTCGCTGGTCGTCAGCGCCAGACGTACGGCGCGCTGGTAGGCCACGCGCGCTTCCGCGTAGCGCGCCGAGTCGGTCAGCAGTGCACCTTCGGTCAACGCGCCGTAGGCCAGAAGGCGCGCTGGCCAGGAGCCCTCCTCGATCCGGCGAGCGGCGTCGAAGGCGGCGCGCGCGGCGGCGGCGTCCGCGCGCGAGTTGAAGGCGAGCAGCATGAGCGCGTAGTAGCGCGAGCGCGCCTGCGTGCCGGCGGCGTGATGCGAGGCGGCCAGCTCCGCCGCGTAGCGCGCGCGGTCGCCCTGGCGCAGGGAGTCGAACGTAGCGATGGCCTCCCAGAAGCGGCCGATACGCGGCCGGGGCAGCGAGGCGGACAGCAGCGCCAGCAGCTGGCTGTAACGGGCGCGGCCCTCCGCGTAGACGTCCGCTTCCAGCAGCAGCGGCCATGCCGAGCCGAACAGCTCCACTCCAACGGGCCGCTCGGCGGCGACGGCCCAGTCGAGCGCGGCACGCACATTGTCGAGCTCCGGCTCGTAGCGGTGCAGCCACACGGCTTCGTCGAGTGACCAGTATTCCTCATAGGCCCGATCGAGCGTTCCCAACAGCGTCTCGGCCATGCGCGACTGCGCGGCCTGCAGCTCGCCGTTCGCCGCCAGACGCTGCCGCGCATAAAAACGCGCCGTCTCGGGCAGGACATATCGCGGAGGATCGACCGCGAGCAGGCTCACGAGCGAGCGGTCCACCAGGCGTGCGACCAGGTCGATCGCATCGGTGCCGTCGAGCCCTTCGCCGCTGACGCAGGCGCTTGCGGCCAGCAGCGAGAAGCTGCCGGCGAATACGCCCAGCCAGTTGAAGGCGCGCTGTTCGGCGCCTGTCAGCAAGCCGTAGCTCCAGTCGAAGGCGGTCAGCAATGCGCCGTGGCGTGCATCCGGCTGGCCGGACAGGCGCAGCAGACGAAAACGGTCATCGAGCCGCTCGAGCAGCGCCGCCAGGCCCAGGGCGGGCACGCGCGCCGCCGCCAGCTCGAGCGCGAGCGGAATACCGTCGAGCCGGCGGCAGATACGGATCACGAGCGGCACGTTCTCAGCCGACAGCGCGAATCTGCGATCGACGGCCGTCGCGCGTTGCACGAACAGCGCGATGGCGCCGTACTGCGCGGCGGATTCCAACGATGCATCGAGCTCGGGTATGGGAAGCACGGACAGCCGGTGGACGCCTTCTCCGGGGATGCCGAGCGGTACCTGGCTGGTCAGCAGGATGCGCAGCGCGCGCGTCTGCGACACCAACGCCGCCAACGGCGCCGCCAGAGCGCCCGCCAGGTGCTCGGTATTGTCCAGGATCAACAGCCGCGGTAGATCCGCCAGCGCCTGGCGCAGTGCGGTGAAGCCATCGACGCCATCCGGCAGCTGCAGCCCGAGCGCACGCGCAATGCTCGAGGGCACGTGAGCGATCTCTGTCACTGTCGCCAGCGACACCCACGCGGTGGAGGCGGCCGGGGCGTGCGCCTCCCGGGCCTGGATCTCCTGCGCGAGACGCGTCTTCCCCACGCCAGCGATGCCGACGATGGTGACCAGCGCCGAGCGGCCGAGCGCCTGCAGAACCTGGCGCACGTCCTCCTCACGGCCGACGAGCGGGCTGAGTCGGTTCGGCCAGGCCTGTACCGCGGCCGTCGGCGGCTGCCCGGCGCGTTCCTGGCCTGACGCCGACGCGGCTGTGCCAGCGGCGGGCCCTCCGGCGGAGAGCGCGTGCTCGGACGGGCGCGCGCTGTCCGCGAGTGGCGGCGTACCTGCGGATGGGCCCGGGGGCGGCGTTGCGAGCCTCTCCACGGCGACCTGTAGACGGTAACCGAACCCGGGTACCGTCTGGATCGCCCCGGGACCGAGCACGCGCCGCAGACTTGCGATCTGCGTCGGTAAGTTGTTCTCGTCCACCACGAGGCCGGGCCAGACCCGGTCGAGCAACACCGCCTTGGTCACCAGCTGTCCCGCGTGATCGGCCAGCGCCAGCAGCAGGTCGAAGGCGCGCGCGCCGAGATCCACCGGTTGGCCCACCGCCAGCAACAGGCGCTCCGAGGGGTACAGCTCGAATGTGCCGATGCGCAGCCCTTCCATGCGACCTCGCCCAACCCTATCCCTGTTGGTGCCCAGGTGAACTATAGCGCGTCTACGCCCGCTGGCCGACGAGCAAATTTTCACGAACGTTTCAGCAACGATTCAAGTGCGCTTCAAGACCTTAGGCGCGCTCGCGAGGCATCGTGTCGCCGTGGTTCGGAGCGTTGCAATCGGCCGGCCACGGGTCTCGAAAACGAGTCAACGATCAGCAAGCAAGTACCAATCGGGAGATTGCCATGAAGAAATTGAACGTGTTGCTCGCCGCCGCCGCCATTGCCCTGTGCACCGCCGCCCAGGCGGATACCCACGGCCAACAGCCTGCAGTAAGCGTGCATTATTCCCTCACCGCGGTCACCACGGCATCGGGCGTCAAGAAGCTCTATGAGCAGCTCTATACGGCCGCCCGGTTCGTGTGCGGGCAGATCGACAGCTACCCGTTGCCTCCAACGTTGCCGCGCTTCGACGTCTGCGTCCGTCAGACCCTGTCGCAGGCGGTCATGCGGGTGCACCAGCCCGCGCTTACGGCCTATGCCGCAGCGCGCGGCGTGGCAGCCGGACCGACTCTCGCGGACGTGGCGCGCGCCCAGTGAGCGGGGGGCGCGGTCCGCACGCCGTGCGGACCGCGCCCCGGCCGGCCCCGGGTCAATGCGCTGCCGCGCGGCCGCCCCGGCCCGCGGTTTTAGAAATCTTTTAGACGGCTTTCAAGACGCGGCAACCCGCGTAACTCATACTGCATCCCGTGCAGCGCATCCCCGTGCAGGCCCGGTGCCCGAGCGGCCCGAGGCGGCCGACCCATCGCAGGAAGGAGCGGATCATGCCCAAATTTGTCATCGAAAGAGACATTCCAGGCGCCGGCAGGATGTCGCCGGCCGAGCTCAAGGCCATCTCGAAGAAGTCCTGCGGCGTGCTCAGCAGCCTCGGACCCAGTGTGCAATGGATCCAGAGCTTCGTGACTGCCGACAGGATCTATTGCATCTATCACGCCACGGACGAGTCGCTGATCCGCCGCCACGCCGAGCTCGGAGGCTTTCCTGCCAATCGTGTCTCGCCCGTGTCGACTGTCATCGACCCGGCGACCGCGGAGTAGCCGAATCTCCGTCCTCCCGAGCATCGAAGTGATTTAGCGTCGGCGCGCTGCGCGCTGCGCCCGCTTGATGCAGCGTCGAGCAGCTCCCGGCCCTTTGAGTGCGATGATGCGGTACTGCCCGGCGCTGAGGCGATGATAATTGACGAAAAACTCCTCGATATCCCCTTCGAACCGCTTGCCGAGATCATCAAGACGTTTCACGTGAGAATAGCTGTGATTCCCGGTCTCGACCGCGACCAATCGGTCGTTGCGTTCAGCATTCTTCTTCTCACCCTGTTCGCCCTCGATCAGGCCGACTACGCGACAGGTGAGCTTGCATCCCGGAAAAGCGGCCTCATCCATGAGCACGAGTACATCGAGCGGATCACCGTCCCCGCCGCGCGTCGAAGGCACGAAACCGAAGTCGTATGGAAAAGCCATGCCGGACGGCAGCACCCTGCTCAGCGAGAAGATGCGCTCCGCCGGATCGTAGGCATATTCGTTGCGGCTGCCCTTTGGCGTCTCAATGACGACGGTAAGAGCATCACTGTCGTCGGCGGCGAACGAAGCGAGCCGGCTGGGCCGACGTTGAGACGGCGCTGGGACGGCGCTGGCGCTACAACCGCTTTGTGGGGGTCCGCGACCAACGCCAGCCGAAGCTGACTCTTCATTCAAGCTTATGGCTGCAAACGTGCCACCGACTGCGGACGAGGCGTGGACATCCCCAGCCCAAGTCCCGCGAAGGCGGCAACCAAAGCGGGCGCCACCGCCATCAGGAATATGGCTCGGTTTGACACACCAATCGACAGTAAAAAGCCCGCCAGCAGTGGGCCTACGATCGAGCCCGCTCGACCCACACCCAAGAACCAGCCGACACCGGTCGCACGGATCTCGGTCGGATACGTATCCGCCGCCACCGCATTGGATGCGGTTTGTCCACCGATTACACCGAAACCGGCCGCGAATACTGCTAGAGAAAGCATCGGAACACTCGCACTCGCCGCAGGGATGCAGGCGATAGCGACTGCTGCGATGACGTACGAAAGACACAACGTCCGATGCGGGCCGAGTCGGTCCATCACCCATCCAAGCACCATCCCGACCATACCTCCTACTTGCAGGAGCGAACCAATCAGAATGGCGATCGCAATCGAAATTCCGAGCGATGCGATCTGCGTCGGCAGCCAGCTACTCAGCAAGAACAGATCGAGGAGACTGCAGAACACCAAGATCCAAAGCAGGGCGGTCTTCCGTGCTCGGCCGCCATGGAAAAGGGCCGCGACCGAGATTCCCAGCTTCGAGTCAACTTCAGGCAGGAACACCGTCTCTGCACGGACGTTCGGGTCGATGCGACGTACAATGGTCGCGATCTGCGACTGAGTACCCTCCTTCGTAGCCAGAAAACGCGCCGATTCCGGCAACAGGAACAGTAGCAGCGGCACAAGAGCCAGCGGCATGATTCCGGCCGCGATCAAAACCGACCCCCAACCCATCGCTTGTACCATGCGCGCAGCGAACAAGCCGGCTGCGACCGAGCCGGCGGTAAAACCATTGAACATGACGATGATCATCAGAGAGCGTGATCGGCTCGGCGAGTATTCGGAGGTCGTTGCGATGACGTTCGGCATTGCACCACCGATCCCGAGCAAATTCAGAAAGCGAAATGTGAATAACAGAGCGACTGAGGGACTCAGCGACTGCGCGAGACTACACAGGCCAAATATGCTGGCGCAGCCAACGAGGACAGGTTTTCGCCCTAGTCGGTCCGCCAGCGGCGCCACGAGCAGCGCTCCGAGCATCAACCCAAACAGGCCGAGGGAGAAGTAGCTGCCGAGGTCCGTCTGTCGCAGCTGGAATGCTCGGGCCAAGGCGGGGGCGATATAGCCGGCGTTCTGCGCACCAAAACCTTCCACGAAGGCCATCGAAGCGCACAAGGCTACGATCCTGGTCTGGAATCCACTCAGAGGACGGCGATCGATGATGTCGGAAATTACGGCGGTTTGATCAACCATAGCTGCGCTTGATCTCTTCGGGTATAAGCTGTTCGTGGTGGGCACGCGGGGACGGCTTTGAATGTCTCAGGAGCGAAGCGAGCGTTCATAGCTGCGGGTCCCCTCCGATAACGGCCGCAGCAGTGTGCAGTGGCTACCCCGCCTCTTGGCGCCTGCCGTTCTTGGCGATCAGCTCGACCAGCATGTCGGTCGACATGATGTCGCCAAATGTGCCGTAGAAGGCGGTCAGCGCGTTGTTGTGCTCTTCGTCGCTGTAGGATGCATTGCCGTCTGTGACCATCGTCACTTTGTAATTGAGCATCATCGCGTCGCGTGCAGTCGACTCACAGCAGACACCGGTCACCGTACCGGCGATAAGGAGATTGTCGATGCCGCGGGCCCGCAGTACCTTATCGAGATCGCTGGACCCTTGGATGAAAGCCGAGAAGCGTTTCTTCTCGACGATCGGATCGTCTCGTTTCACCTCGAGTTCTGACCAGATCGCGTGACCCTTGGCGCCCTTCGTCAACGCGGTGCTGCGCTTGGCGCCGTTCGCCGGGGTCGACAGGCGGTAAAAGGTCGACCATTCCCGGTCGACTTCGGGCGTGCAGGTGGTGACGATCCATACGACAGTGCCGCCGGCCGCGCGGAGCGCAGCGGCAAGCCGGTTGATGTTGGGCACGATCTTCGGCGCCATCTTGATCTCGACGAAGGCGATGCCAGACAACATGAAGCCGTTCTGCATGTCGACGACGATCAGTGCCGTACGCGCGGGCTCGATATCGTCGAACACGTGTTCCTTACCGCACCGCGCGATTACGCGGTCGATGACGGTCTGCGGAATAGCGAGCTTATGCATAGCTTTGTTGAGCCCATGTAGGTGCCGCCGCCACAGCGGCTGCCGTCGCGCTCCCCAAAGCTAGTAACTGCCCTCGCGTTGCGCCGCCCTGTACGAATTGTTTGTTATCATCCATGACGTTCCTTGTCTGCGTCTCCATTGCTGGCACAAACTGTCCCGCTAGGCGGCAGGGTTAGGTGCCCGGGTGGTGGCGCGTGCCAGGCGACGAATTCTGGTTTGAGTTCGAGTCTGGCCGCCGTCCCTGAGTCAGCACTTGGCTCGTGTTTGCGTGTTTGCTGGCCTTATACACCCCCTCGATAAAAACCGGTAGCTCGCCCGGCGACGAGCTTGGCTAAGTGCTTCCGGCCTGAGTCGAGGTTGGACGGTACTATGGAGTCGGAATCGAGTTCGACGGTCCCGAAAGCCGTTGCTGTAGCAATGGCGCAGCAATCGCGACGATTGCTTGCGGCTCCGGCGACCAATAGCCCGGGAGCGGTCTACTATGAATCGCGCCTCCGTGCCTCAATACTCCGAACGCGGCTCAGGACTCCCGGTCAGCGCGGACACCCCCTCCTCCGGTGTACTGACGTACACCTTCCTGCGGTGTCGATTGGCCCAGCGATCCAGATACAAATAGACTACCGGCGTCGTGAAAAGTGTCATGGCCTGGCTCAGAATGAGCCCGCCGACCATCGTGACGCCGAGCGGCTGACGCAGCTCCGAGCCGGTCCCATGCCCGAGTGCCAGCGGTAACGCCCCGAGCAGGGCCGCCATGGTGGTCATCATGATCGGACGAAAGCGCAGCAGGCAGGCCTTGCGGATCGAGCTCTGCGGATCCAGTCCCTGCTCGCGCTCGGCCGTGAGAGCAAAGTCCACCATCATGATGCCGTTTTTCTTGACGATGCCGATCAGCAGCAGGATGCCCACGATGCCGATCACCGAAAGATCGAAGTGGAACAACATCAGGAATAGCAGCCCTCCCACGCCGGCCGACGGCAGCGTTGAGAGGATGGTCAAGGGGTGGATGTAACTCTCGTAGAGCACGCCCAGGATGATGTAGACGACCACCAGCGCCGCCAGGATCAGAAAAGGCTCGGTCTTCAAGGACGCCTGAAACGCCTGCGCGTTGCCTTGGAAGGATGCGGTGATGGTCCCAGGCATGCCCATGGTGGCCTCAGCGCGTTCGATGGCATTCACCGCGGTGCCCAGCGCGACGCCGGGGGCGAGGTTGAACGAGATCGTCACCGCCGGAAACTGCCCCTGGTGATTGATCGCCAATGTGGTCACATGACTCATGTCGTAATGTACGAAGGTGGACAGCGGCACCATGGCGCCGGTCAGTGGCGACTTGAGGTAGATCTTTTGCAGCGTCGTCAGGTCGCCCTGCAGAGAGGGGGTGATCTCCTCCACCACGAAATAGCTGTTGAGCTGCGTGTAGTATTGGGAGACGACCGCCTGCCCGAACGCATCGGCCAGCGTGGCGTCGATCTGCGCCGGCTGGATGCCGAAGCGGCCAGCGGCGTCGCGGTCGTAGTCCAACTTCAGCATGGGGGCCTGACTCTGCTGATCGGTGCTCACCTCGCTCAGCTGCGGCAGGGTTTGCAGCTTCGCGAGCAGCTTGGGCGCCCACGCATTGAGCTCGTCGAGGTCGATGTCCTGCAGCGTGTACTGATATTGCGCGCGCGCCTGCCGTCCGCCGACGGTGATATCCTGGCGTGACTGCAGGTACATGGTGGCCCCGGGTATCCTGGCGATCTGCCGGCTCAATCGCGCCATGATCTGATCTGCGGTGGCGCCGTCCCTGCGCTCATCGCGCGGCAGCAGCCCTGCCAATCCAAAACCACCGTTGATAGGCCCGTTCCCGCCGAGGTATGCCACGTAGCCGGCCATGTCCGGCTCGCGCTCAAACACGTCCGTCAGCTGGTGCATCCGCCCCTGCATCTCCGGGAAGGCGATATCCTCCGGCGCATCGGCCTGACCTTGGATCAGACTGGTGTCCTCCTGCGGGAAGAACCCCTTGGGAATGACCACGTACAGCACGACCGAGAGCGCCATGGTCGCAAAGAACACGTACAGCGTCGCACGCTGGTGACGCAGCACGAAGTCCAGCCCGCGCGTGTAGCTGTCGAGCAGCCAGTCGAAGAAGCGCTCCATCGTGCGATAGAACACGCCGTGCTCCACCTTCTTCTCGTTGCGCAGGAACTGCGCCCCCATGGTCGGAGAGAGCGTCAGGGCCACGAATGCCGAGAGGGTGATGGCCATCGCGACGACCATCGCGAACTCGCGGAATAGGCGGCCGATGATCCCTCCCATCAGCAGTAGCGGAATGAGCACGGCGATCAACGACAGGCTGATCGACATGATCGTGAAACCGATCTCGCTAGCCCCCTTCAGCGTCGCCTGCAGCGGCGAGAGCCCTTCCTCGATATAGCGATAGATGTTCTCGAGCATCACGATGGCATCATCGACCACGAAGCCCACTGCGATCGTGAGCGCCATCAGCGACAGATTGTCGAGGCTGAAGCCCAGCAGATATGCGAGCGCACAGGTGCTCAGCAGGGCCAGCGGCACGGTCACCCCCGGAATGATGGTCGCCCAGGCGTTGCGCAGGAACAGGAAGATGACCATCACGACCAGGCAGACGGTCAGCAACAGCGTGCGCTCGACGTCATGCAGCGAGGCACGGATCGTGACCGTTTTAGGAGCGATCTCATCAACCTGGATCGATTTGGGAACCGACAACATCGCCTTGGGCAACAGCTGCTCGATGCGATCGATGACGTCGATCACATTGGCGCCGGGCTGCTTGAAGACGAGCAACGTGACCCCGGTCTTGCTGTGCTTCCAGCCCTTCAACCACTGCCATCCGGCCTGCTGGGTATTCTGCGCACCCAGCACCGCAATGCCGACGTCCCTGATGCGCACCGGTGCGCCGTTGCGATAAGCGATGATGACGTTGTTCCAGGGCGCGGCGCTCGTCAGCTGGTCGTTGGCGTAAATCGTGTACGTACGCTGGGTTCCGTTGAGAGAGCCCTTGGGCGCATCGGCGGTGGCGATGTTGATCGTGCTGGCGATGTCTGTGAGCTGAATGCCCAGCGCGGCGATCTTGGCGGGGTCGATCTGGATGCGCACTGCGGGCTTTTGCTGGCCGCCGATTCCGACCTGCGCGACGCCCGCAATCTGTGAGACCTGCTGCGCGAGTACGGTCTCGGCGTAGTCATCCACGGTCGTAATCGGCAGCACGTCCGAGTGCACTGCCAGATCGACGATCGGTGAATCGGCCGGGTTGACCTTCTTGTAGGTCGGCGGCGTGGGCAGGTTCTTGGGCAATTGCCCGGCTGCCGCGGCGATCGCCTGCTGCACATCCGCTGCGGCACCATCGATGTTGCGGCCCAGGTCGAACTGCAGCGCAATCTGCGTGCTGCCCAGCACGCTCGTCGAGGTCATCTGTGCCAGACCCGGAATCTGCGCGAACTGATACTCCAGCGGCTGCGCCACCGAAGAGGCCATCGTCTGCGGGTCCGCTCCGGGCAACTGCGCGGTGACGTTGATGGTCGGGAAGTCCACCTGCGGCAGCGGTGCCACCGGCAGCAACGGGAAGGCCACCAGGCCCACCAGCAGCAGTCCCCCCATCAGCAGCGAGGTCGCAATCGGTCGGCGCACGAACGGTTCGGAGATGCTCATGCGCCGGCGCCCACCTCAATCCGCCACGGTCTTCGCGCAATACGGTTACCGGATGACCTTCGAACCGGCGCCCGCGTGAGCTCCCCAAAGCTGTTCGCTGGCCAGCTGCGCCCCTTCCGCCAATACCTTGAGCTTCGCCCAGGCAATCTGCGGATGAACGCGGAACCCCATACCGCAATCGGTTCCGGCGATCACGTTTTCGCGGCCCAGCAGATTGGCGTAGCGAACGATGCGATCTGCCACCACTTCCGGGTGTTCGACCACGTTGGTGTGGTGGGTGACCACGCCGGGAATCAGAATCTTGCCTTCCGGCAGCTCGATATCCTGCCAGAGCTTCCATTCGTGCTCATGCCTGGGATTGGCGGCTTCCACCGAATACGCCCCGGCGCGGATCCTGAGCATCAGATCGACCACGTGCCGCAGCGGCAGATCATGCGTGTGCGGGCCATGCCAACTCCCCCAGCAGATGTGATAGCGGATGCGATCTTCCGGAAGGCCGTGCAGGGCTTCGTTCAGCGCATCCACGCGCACCGCGGCGAATTTGCGGTACTCCTCGATGGTGGGGTTGGGAATGATCATGTCGTAGGTGTCGGGCAACGCCGGATCATCCAACTGGAGGACGAAACCGGCATCGATGATGGCCTGATACTCGTGTTTCATGGCCGCCGCCAGCGCGAAGATGTACTCTTCGTCGGTCCGGTAATATTCATTCAGGAAAAAGTGCTCCAGCCAGCCAGGCGCCAGCACGCACATGAAACATTCTTCCGGTTTCACGCCTGCGTCGGTCAGGCAGGCACGAAACAGCTCGAGGTCCTGGCGTACTTCTTCCTGCCCGATATAGCGAATCGGGCCCGAGCAGACCGTTCGCTCCTGAACAACGCCGCCGAATTGAATCCCTTTGTAGAATTCGGCGAATTCCAGGCGCTCACCCGTGTCCGCCGCCATAAATACCGGTTCGCCCGGCTGCAGCTTTCTGCTGGTGATCCCGCTCAGACGGCGGCCATAGTAGCCGGCGCCCCCAAAGCCCACTTTGCCGAGCTCGCCATCGCTGACGATATCGATTCCTGCGTCCACCTGTTTGCGCAGGACATCGACGATGCCGGCGCGAATTTTCGGCCGCAATGCGTCCAAATCGAGACGATGGCCCGACATCAGGCTCATCATCACTTCGCGATATTCGGGCGGGCCGTCCAGCCGTCCCGCGTGTGTGGTAAGAATGTGATCCGAGCTACGCTTCATAAAAAAATAGCGCCGCTGATGCGGCGGCCTCCTTTTTTCAGTTTTCAGTGCTCGAACGCGCGCGCCGCGAGCGAGCCGCTCGGCCCCGGCAGACGGAACACCCACAGCGTCGTGCCCCCGGGCGGACCCACGATCTCGGGGGTCATGGTGCCGATGGCGGCATCGAGCGGCCCGCCGCCGCCGGCCACCACCGCCACGTACTGCACGCCGTGGGCGGCGTAGGTGATCGGCGTGGAGTTCGGCGAGGCGTTCAGCACGATCTGCCACAGCGGCTGCCCCGTGGCCTCGTCATAGGCGCGAAACACGCGATCGTGCGAGCCGCTGAACAGCACCCCGCCCGCGGAGGCGAGCATCGAGCTGGTGAGCGCGGCACGCTGGCGGTGCGTCCAGACGATCTGGCGCGTGCGCAGGTTGATCGCCTCGATGCGTCCGAACTCGCCGTCGCTGTTGGGTCGCGGCCGCATCATGCCGTGCAGGTCATCCCCGCCGGCGGCCACCTCGGCAGGCGGCCGCGGGACCCAGCTGTAATTCATACAAGCCTCGAACAACGGTACGTAGAGCACGTCGGTGCGCGGATCATAAGAGGTCGCGATCCAGTTGCGAGCACCCCATGTGCTCGGGCAGACGAGGTAGCTCTTGCCCCCGATCGGCCTGAGCGCCGGATCGAAGGTCTTGCGGCCGGTGTGCGGATCGATGTGGGTCACCAGGTTCTGCAACCCCGCATCCTTGGAGAACTCGTAGCGCCCATCGCCGCGGTCGAGCGCATCGAAGATCGCAAGCTTGCCGCCGGTCACCAGCAGCCGGTGCGCTCGCCCGTCGACCGGCAGCGTGAGCAACGTCTGCTCGAACACCCAGTCCTGGTCCCAAACGTCGCCGTTGAAGTGCTGGTAGTACCAGTCGAGCCTGCCGGTGTCCGGATCCAGCGCGAGTGTCGAGTCGGTGTAGAGCGCGTCCCTGGAGGTGCCCGCGTCCGTGGAGG
>JASHPX010000221.1 GCA_030037905.1 Gammaproteobacteria bacterium | reverse complement strand
CGCTGCCGGTGCGGGCGTCGCGTCCATGCCCGCGGCCCCGCCTGACGCCGCGCCTGCCGCGCCTGCCGTCGCGCCCGCAGCCTCGCGCGCATGCGCGGCGAGCACCAGGGCCACGCAGGCTGTGAGCCGCCGTGCGTAATCGAGATGCAGGAACTCGTTGGGCCCATGAGCATTGGAGTGAGGGCCGAGGACGCCCGTGACCAGGAACTGCGTCCGCGGAAAGCGCTGTCCCAGCATGCCCATGAATGGAATGGTTCCGCCGGAGCCCACGTGAACGGCCTCGCGACCGAAGACGCGTTGCGAGGCGTCCTGCAGCGCCCGCTCCAGCCACGGCGCGAACGGGGGTGCGTTCCAGCCCGCGGCGGGTATGTCCGCCTCGAATGCGACCTCGGCACCGTGTGGTGGATCGTGCGTCAGCGCCGAGCGCACCGCCGCGGCGGCGCACTGCGCGTCGCAGGTCGGCGGCAGCCGCAGCGATAGCTTCAGCGCCACCTCGGGCAACATCACGTTGCCCGCCACAGCCGTAGGCGGCAGCCCGTCGGCGCCCGTGACCGCGAGCGTTGCGCGCCAGGTGCTGCCGATCAGCAGCTGCTCGGGATCATCCGAGAGCGGCTGCACTCCTCTGAGCAGCGGGATCTTGCCGGCGATCTGCGCGCCGAGCACGCGCGCCGCCGCTGCAATCTGCGCGCGCCTGTCGGCCGGGATCTCGACCCGCAGCTCCGGCAGCCGCATGCTGCCGCGCTCCAGATCCTCCAGGCGCGCAAGCAGCTGGTCGATGATGCCGAACACGCCCGGCGCGATGCCCGTGGCGAGACCCGAGTGCACCGCCTCGGAGAGAGTACGCACCCGCAGCCGGCCCGTGAGGTTGCCGCGAAGCGAGGTCGTGCACCAGAGCTGCTCGTAGTTGCCGCATTCCGCATCCAGGCATACGACCAGCGAGGGAGAGCCGAGTCTGTCGCCGAGAGCCGCCAGATGCGCAGGCAGATCCACGCTGCCGCTCTCCTCGGACGCTTCGACCAGCAATACGCAGCGGGGCAGCGCGACGCGCTGCTCCTTCAGTGCGCGGATGGCTGCCAGGGAGCTGAAGGCCGCGTAGCCGTCGTCCGCACCGCCGCGGCCATAGAGCCGGCCCTCACGCACCACGGGCTGCCAGGGCCCGAGCCCCTCGAGCCAACCCGTGAACGGCGGCTGCTTGTCCAGGTGGCCGTAGAGCAGCACCGTCCCCGGCAGCTCGCCCGCGACCTCGATCAGGATCAGCGGCGAGCGGCCGGGAAGCCGCTGCACGTGCGTCGTGGCTCCGGGGATCGATTGTGCGCGACACCAGTCGGCGATGAGCCGCACGGCGCGCTCCATGTGACCGTGCGCCTCCCAATCTCGATCGAAGGCGGCCGATTCGTTGGGAATGCGGATGAAGGCCTCGAGCTGTGGGAGTATCGATTGATTCCAACACGAATCGATCGATGCATTCAGTCGCGGCATATCTGGATTCGCCATGCGGCCTCGTCCCTGTCAGGCCGGCGAATAGGCCATGATGACCAGCATCGAGGCGGGCAGAGCGCTGCGGTTGACGATCGAGCGTCGCTCGCCGGCGGCGAGGTAGCAGGAGTCCAGCACCCCGAGGATGACTTCGCCCTGATCGGTCGTGACGGTGATCTCGCCGCTGAGCACGATGTAGATCTTCTCGGCATCCGAGGCGTTGCTGTCGGCGCCCCCATGCGGCAGGTAGTGTGACAGCCCCACCCAGCAGCAGCGACTGGGCGATACCTCATGGCCCTGCAGGCGCAATCCGATCACGTCGAAGTGTCCGGGCGCCTCATAGGGTTTTGCATCCCTGTAGCGTGTCACATGCACCGTCGACTCCCGTGGGGCGTGCTCGCGTCGGCCCATACCCTTGATTGCGCGCATTCTAGGCCCGGGCAGTGCCGCATTTTGAATTTCCCGCCGGCCGGCGCAGCGCTTGCAATCGCGACATCGTTGGCGTATTTGAAGGTCTTGGCGAGAACTTCGGTCCGCCAGGCGAATGAGGTTGGGGGGCTGTCGAGGATGCGTGTGAGGCGTAGGGTCGCCCGGGGGGCGGCGTGGTCGTGCCTGATCGGTGCGCCGTGCCTGGTGGGCGTACTGCTGCTGTTGAGCGCTCAGCCGGCCGCTCAGGCGCAGGAGCAGCAGACGCCAGCGGTTGCCCGCGGGGCGAGCGGCGGCGCCGCGGCGAGCGGCACCGGCGACGCGACGCGATCGCGGCCCACCGCACGCGCCCGGGCACCGTTCGATATCACCGGCTACTGGGTCTCGCTCGTCACCCAGAACTGGCGCTACCGCATGATCGTGCCGGGGCATGGCGACTACGCCGGTATCCCCATCAACGCGAAGGCCAAGGAGTTTGCCGATAGCTGGCAGCCGGCCACCGACATCGCAGCCGACAAGCAGTGCGAAGCCTACGGTGCTCCGGCGCTCATGCAGGACCCGGAGCGCCTGCACATCCTCTGGCAGGACGACGAGACGCTGCGTGTGGATACGGACGAGGGAATGCAGACGCGATTGCTGCGCTTCGGGTCTGCCGCCTCGTCGCATGACGTATCGGAGGGGCACCCTGCGCCGAGCCTGCAAGGTGATTCGCGCGCACGCTGGGCGCTGTCCGCGGTCGCCAATTCCTTGAACCGCGCGGCGCAACCGAATGCGAAGCTCTATGGCTCGCTCGTGGTGAGCACCGATGATCTGACGCCCGGATTGCTGCGCAAGAACGGCATACCCTACGGGGCTGATGCAAAAATGATCGAGTACTGGAAACTGCACAGCCTGGGCGCCAATCAATGGCTCCTGATCAGCACCAAGTTGACGGATCCCGAGTACCTGGCGGCACCGTACGTCTACGACTCGATCTTCCAGAAAGAGGCCGACGGCTCCAGGTGGGATCCGATCCCCTGTTCGCTGACGTCGTGAGCCCACGGGGCGTGAGGCAGCCAGATGCAAGCTGAGATTCTGCGCAAGTCACCGATGAAGGCCCGGTCGTGCGTGCTTGCGGCACTGATGAGCATGGCGGCGCTGATGTATGCCGATACGGCGCACGCGCAATTCGATCTGTCGGGAAACTGGGTCGGGGAGAGCAGCGAGGATCCGCTGGAGCACACTGCCGGCGGTTACCCCGACATGTTTGCGGGCGTTCCGCTCAACCAGAACGGACGCGAAGCCGGCCTGACCGCTCCTGGAGATGAGATGCAGGAGCTCAACCGGCAGTGTGAGCCCTGGCCCGCGCATTACCTGCTGAACGGACCCTGGGGCGGGCGTTTCGCTGCCGTTCGCGATCAGGCGGGACACGTCATCGCCTGGACGCTGAGCTCCCCGGCCTACGACCGGTTGCCCATGACCATCTGGATGGACGGCAGGGCGGTGCCTTCTGCCCTGTCCCTGCACACCTACGCGGGCTATTCGGTCGGCAGATGGGACGGGGACACCCTGGTGGTCACGACTTCGCTCCTGAAGGACGGCTATCTGATGGACAACGGCGTGCCCTCCAGCAACCAGGAGACCGACACCTTCTTCTTCACACGCTACGGCGATGAGATGACCATCATGCTCGTCGTCGACGACCCGGTGTATCTGGAGGCACCGTTCGTTTCGGCTCGAACCATGAAACTGGTCTCCGGGCTCAGCGATGTGGACGATCCCATTCTGTACTGCATGCCGGCGGAAACGATCGAGGGGTTCACCGACGGCTACCACAGCGCCATAGAGCTGCCTCCCAAGGAAGCATCACAGCAGACGTATCTGGAGGGGATTTATCAGTTGCCACCGGTTGCGACCCTGGGTGGTGCGCAAACGATGTACCCGGAATTCGCTAAGAGGCTCGTGGGCTACAAGCCACCCGCCTGCAAGCTGTACTGCGCGCAGAATCGGCGCGTGCCGCAAAACGCCATAAGTCGCTAGGCCTCGAGTCGCTGGCAGCAGCAGCGGCGCCGACCGACCCTTGGATCGCCATACGACTCTTGGACGGAGAATCTCATGGAAACCAAAGAACAGAAGCTCTCGCGACGAGACGTGCTGGCAGCCGGCATCGCTGCGACGGGCACTGTGCTGGCCGCCACGAAGGCCGATGCGGTAGGCGCTCCGGCCATCCTCTCTTCACAACCAAACGTCGCGGGCCGCAAGTTCCGCGCCTGGGTGTCGCAGGGCGAAGGCACCGACCGCACCAAACTCGAAACGCTCACCATGCTGCCCATCTCCGGGCGGCAGGTGGCGGTACGCACGCAGGCGGCCAGTCTCTGTTACACCGTGAGCAGCGATGTGCTCGGTATGCCGCGGGGCGACTTCGGCGCCGCCGATGCCGCCCATCCGCTGCACGTCCCGCCGCCCTCGCCGCAGTATGAGGAGTTCCGCAAGATGGCCCTCATCCAGGGTCACGGCGGAGTGGGTATCGTCGAGGCCGTGGGTCCGGATGTGCGGCGCGTGCGCGTCGGGGATCGCGTGTGCGTCTCGGGTACCCCGCAATGCGGCTCCTGCTATCAGTGTCTGCGAGGGCGCGCAGATATGTGTCAGTTCCTGGGCCACCAGGGCCCCAAGGACCTGGTGGCGCTCGGCACGCGTGACGACGGCACGCCGGTGTATGCCAATTCACACATCGGCGGCCTGTCCGAGATGATGGTGTCGTTCGAGGAGTGGGTCGTACCGGTGCATAGCGAGGCTCCCTCGCATCTGCTCAGCATGGTGTGCAGTTGCACGAGCGTCGCGGGGCTCGGCTCCACGGTCTCGCAGACGCTGGCGACGATCGGTCCGAGCTGCGCCGTGGCGGTCGTCGGCTGCGGGCCGTTGGGCCTGACCGCGGTCCAGGGCGCGCGCATCGCCGGCGCCTCGATCATCATCGCCATCGATCCGATCAGCGTGCGCCGTGAGGTTGCCAGGAAGGTCGGCGCAACCCACGTGCTCGATCCCAATGCCGAGGGCGACAATCTACTCAAGACGGTGCGCGACATCACCAAGGGCAAGACCGATTACCTGTGGGGCGGCGGCAAGAACTGGACCGGCTTTGGTAGCGGCCCGGACTTCGTCGTGGAAGCCGCCGGCGGTAATCGCGCCAAGCCGATGCTCGAGGATGGTCCGGATCCGACTGGTCTCCTGCCCATGGAGCAGGCTTACCTGATGTGCGCGCCGGGCGGCCACCTCGTCACCAACAGCCTGCCGGTCGGCAATATTTCGCTGCCCGTCGGCACCTTCGCGCTGGGCGGTCGCTCGCAGCACGCCGGCCAGGCGGGGGGCATGAATCCGATGCGCGATATTCCGCGCTTCGTCGCGCTGCTCGACAGCGGTCAGTTCGACGCGAAGTCTCTGGCCACGACGGTCGTGCCGCTCGAGGGCATGATAGACGCGTACCGCGAGGTGCTGTACCGCACGACCATCCAGGCGCACATTCGGCTCTCCGCCTGAGCCCTTGGCTCGCGCGAGCGGTTACGGCAGCGCGCGGCGTACCCATTCCGCTTAGATGAGGGAGAACACCAGGCGAATACGTCTCATGTATTCGCCTGGTGTTCTCCCTCATCTAAGCGGAGTCTGCGCACTGTGCGCTGCCGTAGCGTTCGTGCGAGCCAGGGGCTCAGGCGAGCTCGATCTGCAGCTCGTTAGCGCCGGGCGCCAGCTGCGCCTGCAGGTCTTCGCGCCCGATCACGGCGGCGCCCGCGCGATGTGGATTTTCCGCGCGCGTGAAGGGCAGCGGCGCGCCGTTCAGCCATACCCCCTGCACACCGCAGCCGGCGGTGCCTACCCGATAGTGCGCCGTGATCGTGCGTCCCGCCAACGGAAACTGCGCTCGCAGACCATCGAGTGCCGAAGGCATCACCGGATCCATGTGCAGCGCGTTTGCGCGCAGGTCCACGCCGAGCAGCCGTCGGTGGATCAGGCCGAGCGCGATACCCGCGCCGCTGGAGTAGACGCGCCAGCCGCCGTCGAGCGCCACGGTTCCCTTGGCGACACGTTCGTACTGCTCACTCGCCTGGTAGCGATCCTCGAAGGCTGCATCGGAGCTCGAGAAGTAGCAGTTCGCCTGGCGCAGCGTCGCGGCAGGCACCAGCGAGCGCATGCCGATCGGGTTGGACTGGCAGAGCGCATGCCAGAAGCGCTCGGCATCCCCGACGTGCGCCAGCGCCTGCGCATAACGCAGGTGTGCATGCGTATACATGAGGCCGATCTCGCGGCCGAAGAAGGCTGCACTCTCGGCGCGCTGGAACAGGCGCTGCGGTCCGCCGTGGTAGGGCAGCGGCTGGTCGAACAGCCGCATTCCATCCGGCGCCGTGAGGTGCGCCTGGAGCAACGCCAGATGCTCGCGCGTCTGCGCCGGGGTCAGCAGGTCCTCGAGGATGGCATGAATCATGGCCAGCGAGCTGTAGCGCACTGCGGTGCTCCGATCCGCCGGATGCAGCAGCAGGCGCACTTCCCCACTCTCCTCGAACAGCGCATAGCCCGCCAGCACCCCATCGGCGATCAGCAAGCGCTGAAAATCGCGCCGCACCTGCGCGGCACGGGTCTCGAGCGGCGCCGCATCGGCGGCGCGGTTCACGCCGCGCAGCGCGCTTGCCAGCTGCGTGAGCGCCTGCACGTGCAGCGTCACGGTCCAGGCGCTGCACAGCCGCTCGCGCAGTCGCGCATCGACCGGTTGCAGCGAGTCGTTCCAGTCACCGTGCCCGTAAGCGGCGAGCGACGTGCCGGGGATACAGCGCCGCTCGATGACCGCCAGCGCCCGCCGTGCATGCTCCCAGACGCTCGCGCGCTCGCCCGCCTGCGGGCCACGCGCATCGTAGAAGGGCAGCTGCGCTTCGAGCAGCGCGCTGTCGCCTGAGGCTTGCAGATACTGGCCGAGCACCACGAGGGGCCACAGGACGATGTCCCCGTGCGAGTCACCGGCACGGATGCCACGGATGCGCTCGTAAAACATGAACCACTGTGGCCAGTCGCCGTCCGGATTCTGCGCGGCCAGCACACGGCACAGCACATCGCGCAACGCCTCGGTACGCCCGAGCGCCAGCAGCAGCTCCACGGGGCCCTGGCACACATCGCGCGTGCCCCAACCGCCGCCGGAATATTGTTCCAGTCCACGCGGTGCGAGGTAATGCACCAGCGCATCGTGGGCGAACCAGCTCGCGATCTCCCCGAGCGCCGCCGCGCGCGCTGCGGCCGACGGCGCCGTGGCCGCGGGCGCAGCGGTGGAGCCCGCCACCGGCGCGGACAGGCGCAGCGGCGGAATCAGCGCTACATCGTCCGGCAGTATCAGCGGTGACTGCGTCTCTTCACGGATCAATTCGCAGCGCAGCGCCAGACTCGCCGCGACGCACGGGGCCGTCACGAGGCATAGGTAGGGTTGTGCGCGAGAAACCCCGTCGCCGAACAGCAGCTCGTCCCCGCTCACGCGCTCGATGGCGGTGCCGGGCTGCGGCGCAATTCGGAAGGCACCCTCCGGAAAACGCCGTGCGAGGTCGCTGCCGTCCGCGGGGGTCGCCACGACGTCCTCGCCCTCGCGCCGCCAGCGCACCACCCCCGCGGCGGCGCCATCGTCGCCGTTGAGGGCGACGTGGTGGCTGATCAGAAAGCGCGCCGGCGGACCGACGATCACCCGCAGCGACAGCGTGAAGGTGTGAGACGCGCCGGCACTGCCGCTGCGAATCTCGACGACCCCGCCGGCATGCTGGTAGATCCAGCGACAGCCATCCGGCGCCATCTCGAAGGCCGAGGGCACATCGAGCAGCCGCCAGGCGCCATCCAGCTCGACGAATACGCGCTGGCCATGCGCACGGAACAGCCCAAGATAACCACGCACGCCCGAGAGGCAGCGGTTCATGCTGGCGTGACCCTGGGTGAGCTGCGAGTGGAACGTGCCACTCATCCACGCCGTGGAGGTGAGCGCCACCTCCGCGGGGGTCATGTGCCGCCCGGTACGCAGCACGTGGCCGTGCGGGCGCTGTACCGCGAGCTCCTTCGAGCGCAGTACG
Organism: Gammaproteobacteria bacterium; assembly: GCA_030037905.1. Taxonomy (GTDB): domain Bacteria; phylum Pseudomonadota; class Gammaproteobacteria; order Steroidobacterales; family Steroidobacteraceae; genus FEN-1191. Next base: position 26,325 of record JASHPX010000221.1, on the reverse strand, counting down.
ACGTGGCGATCAGCGCCGCAGAAGAAGGACAGCAGCTTGCCGCGCTCATCGCGTTCCTCGTGCCGCCACGGCCCTGGAAAAAAATCGCGCAGCGCCAGGATGTCCGGATCCAGCGGCGCGAGCCGCGGCGCCGATACGAACAACGAAACCGCGCCGGGCACCTTCGCAGGTGGCGCGGCCGCGCCATCGGCGCCATCGGGGGCGCTGGCTTCGGGCAGCTGCAGCGCCTGCTGTGCCAGCGCGAGGTCCGCTGCCGATGTGGCTGGCGGGTGATCCGCGACATACACGCCGAAGAACCCGGCCGCGACGCTTTGGCCGGGCCCGAGCTGCAGGGCCTCGTCACGCAATGCGAGCATCGAATGCTCGTGCTGCAGGCGCCGACCCGGCAGGTCGAGTGCCAGGCCCGGCGCCGCGTCGCCGCCGCGTGCCGCCAGCCCATAGAACTGCACGGCGTCGGTAGCGAACGATACGGCTGAGCGCAGCGAGCCGATCATGCACCAGGGGAAGCGCCCGTCGATCGCCTGATTCTGGCGGGACGCGAGCAGCCATCCATGCGTAGCGTCACGCAGTGGCGTGTGGTCGACGTATTGACTGACGTAGTACTCGTTCATCCGCACCGCCCCGTAGGGAGCGAGTGCGAGGTCCTGGGTATGGACCAGGTCCACACGCTGCGGCGTCGCCGTGGTGTTACGCAGCTGCACGTGCCAGAACCATGCCGCGGTGCTCTGCGCCAGCTGCAGCGTCACGCTGTACCGGATACCCCGCCAGGTACCGCTGCCGCGCAGGCGCGTCTGCACGGCAGCGGAGTCGGCAGCGGAGTCGGCAGCGACTTCGGCGCGAAATACGGTGCGGCCACGGGGACCGAGCAGCGCGGTCCACTCGACCGTATCGGCGTGACGGCGCAGATACAGATTGGTCAGCCCGCCTTCCATCGGGCTGCCCGGAAAGAGCAGCAGCGACACCGCCCCGCTATCGAAGCGGCGCACTGTGCCGTCCGCGTAGAGCTCGATGCCCAGGCCGCCGGCACCACTGAGGCGTCTTTCCCCCGAATCGATCGCGCTCTCGGCCATGCGCTCATCTCCGCTCGCCGGTCCTCAGCATAGCGGCCTCTCCCCCGACTGTCATGCGGTCCGCCGCCCCTCGATGAATGAGTGAGCCCTCACTCATTTGTGATATGGTAGCAGCATGCTGCAGACGGCAGACCGCACTGCCGGGCGCCGCGCCCGGCCGCTTCCACCGAACGCGCGACGCAACGCGCTGGTCGCCGCGACGCTGCCGCTCATCCGCAGGCGTGGCTTCGACGTCACCACGCGGCAGATCGCCGCGGCTGCGGGAGTCGCCGAAGGCACGATCTTCCGGGTTTTCCCCGACAAGGACAGCCTCATCCGCACGACCATCGTCGCGGCCTTCGACCCCGCGCCCGTGGTCGCCGCGCTCGAGCGCATCGAGCTGGGCGCGCCGCTGTCCGCGCGGCTGACGGCGGCCACGCGCATCGTGCAGCTGTGGCTCACGAGCGTGATCGGCCTGATGACGGCGCTGCACGCGAGTCGCCGCCCCGGCGAGAAGCCGCACTACCGGCGGCCGCGGCCTCCCGAGGTCATCGGTGCGGCGCTCGCGCGTCTGATCGAGCCGGACGCGGGCGAGTTGCGCGTGCCGCCCATGCAGGCGGCCCGATTGTTGCGCCTGCTGCTGTTCGCCGGCTCCCACCCCATGCTCAACGACGGCGAGCTGCTCACGCCCGAGCAGGTCGTCAGCGTGATACTCGATGGCATCCGCGTCCACTCCCCCGCCCATCGCAAGGACCATCCCGCATGTTGAAGGACCACCTCGCATGTTGATGCGCCTGCTGAAGCAGTACCTGCGCCCCTATACCGGCTGGTTGACCGCGGTCATCGTGTTGCAGCTCGCCGGCACGATCGCCTCGTTGTACCTGCCCAATCTGAATGCCGATATCGTGGACAACGGCATCGCCAGAGGCGACACGGCGTACATATTGCGCACCGGCGGCTGGATGCTGCTCATCAGTCTGGCGCAGATCGGCTGCTCGGTGGCCGCGACCTACTACGGCTCGCGCATCGCCATGAGCGTGGGGCGCGATCTGCGCGCCGCCGTTTTCCGGCGCGTGAGCGACTTCTCCGGCCGCGAGGTCGCGCGCTTCGGCGCCCCGTCGCTGATCACGCGCGACACCAACGACGTGCAGCAGGTGCAGACGCTGGTCGCCATGACCTGCACGATGATGATCACCGCGCCGATCATGTGCATCGGCGGCATCGTCATGGCGCTGCACGAGGACCTCGGCCTGTCCTGGCTGATGGGAGTCAGCGTGCCGCTGCTCGCCGCGAGCATCGGGGTCATCATCCAGCGCATGGTGCCGCAGTTCCGTCTCATGCAGGAGCGCATCGACGTCGTCAACCGTGTGCTGCGCGAGCAGCTCGGCGGCATCCGTGTCATCCGCGCCTTCGTGCGCGAGCCGCTGGAGACGCAGCGCTTCGCCACCGCCAATGCCGAGCTGACGGACACGTCACTGCGCGCGGGCCGACTGATGGTGCTGATCTTTCCGATCGTGCTGCTGCTGCTGAATGCGTCGAGCGCCGGGGTGCTGTGGTTCGGCGGCCTGCGCGTGGATGCCGGGCAGATGCAGATCGGCGCGCTGACCGCGTACCTCGTGTATCTGGCGCAGATCCTGATCGCCGTGATGATGGCGACCTTCATGCTGATGATGATCCCGCGCGCGGCGGTGTGCGCGGACCGTATCGGTGAGGTGCTCGATACGCATTCCTCAGTCGCGCCGCCCGCGCACCCGGTGACGGCGTTGAGCGGCCGCGCGCACGTGGAATTCCGCGACGTGAGCTTCCAGTACCCGGGCGCGGCCGATCCGGTGCTGCGCAATGTCTCCTTCCGGCTCGGACCCGGCCGCACGCTCGGCATCATCGGCAGTACCGGGGCGGGCAAGTCGACGTTGGTGTCGCTGATTCCCCGCCTATTCGACGCGACCGGCGGCGCAGTGCTGCTCGGCGGAGTCGATGTGCGCCGGCTCGATCCCGACCTGCTGTGGTCGCGCATCGGACTGGTGCCGCAGCGACCGTACCTGTTCTCCGGCACCGTGGCGAGCAACCTGCGCTATGGCAATCCGCAGGCCAGCGACGAGGAGCTGTGGGAGGCACTGCAGGTGGCCCAGGCGCGTGACTTCGTGGCTGCGATGCCGGGTGCGCTCGAGGCGCACATCGCCCAGGGGGGCACGAACGTCTCGGGAGGCCAGCGGCAACGTCTGTGTATCGCGCGCGCGCTGGTCCGCAAACCCGAGATCTACCTGTTCGACGAGTCGTTCTCGGCGCTGGATCTGGGCACCGACGCGCGACTGCGCTCGGCGCTGCGACCCATCACGCGCGAGGCGGCCGTCGTACTGGTCGCGCAGCGCATCTCGACGATCCGCGACGCCGATCAGATCGCGGTGCTCGATGGCGGCACCTTCGTCGGTCTCGGCCGGCACGAGGAGCTGCTACATAGCTGTCCGACCTACACGCAGATCGTGGAGTCGCAGCTGTCTGCCGAGGAGGCCGCCTGATGCGCCCCACCGGCGGCACCCCGCCCTCTGGCGGCAGCCCGGCGTCGGGCGGCAGCCCACCCACAGGTGGCACTGCGCCCACAGGTGGCACCTCGCCCGCGGGCGCCAACCCACGCGGCCCTCATCAGCAGTTGCCCGGTTCCCGCGCCCTCCCCGGCCGCCTGCCGGCGGCCGGCCAGACGGCCGGCCGTGGCGGACCTCCCTGGATGAATTTCGGCCGCCCCGCCGAGAAATCCATGAACTTCTGGCCGTCCGTGCGGCGGCTCCTGGGGCATTTTCGCTCCGACCGCCTGCGCGTCGGCTCGGTGCTGGTGCTGGCCGCGTTCAGCGTTGCGCTGGCCATGATCGGGCCGCTGCTCATCGGGCGCGCCACCGACATCATCTTCTCCGGCGCCATCAGCCGGCATCTGCCGGCGGGCAGCACCGTTCAGCAGGCTGTCGCCGCCGCGCGCGCTGCCGGCAAACACGACTACGCCGACATGCTCGCCCACATGCACCTGGTGCCCGGCGCCGGCATCGACTTTCACGCCCTCGGGATCGCTCTGCTGTGGGTCGTGGCGCTGTACCTGGGCTCGAGCATATGCGCATGGGCGCAGGGCTACGTGCTCAACGACCTGGTGCAGAACATGGTGCTGCGCATGCGCGCAGACGTGGAGGACAAGATCAACCGCCTGCCGCTGCGCTATTTCGATCGCCAGCCGCGCGGGGAATTGCTGAGCCGCGTGACCAACGACATCAGCAACGTGTCGCAGACCCTGCAGCAGACCCTCAGTCAGCTGCTGAACGCGCTGCTGACGGTCGTGGGCGTGGTCGTGGCGATGTTTTTCATCTCCGCGCTGCTCGCGCTGATCGCGCTGGTGACGATCCCGCTGTTCATGTTCATCACCAAAGTCATCGGCAAGCGCTCGCAACGACAGTTCATCGCCCAGTGGACCCACACCGGCGAGCTCAACAGCCTGATCGAGGAGGCCTTCACCGGTCATGAGCTCGTGAAGGTGTTCGGCCGGCAACGCGAGGTGGCGCAGACCTTCGATGCCAAGAACGGACAGCTGTTTGCCGCGAGCTTCGCGGCGCAGTTCATGTCCGGAATCATCATGCCGGCGGTGATGTTCGTCGGTAATCTCAACTACGTCCTCATCGCGGTGATCGGCGGGCTGCGCGTGACGACCGGCGGGATGAGCCTCGGGGCCGTGCAGGCCTTCATCCAGTACTCCAGGCAATTCACGCGACCGCTGACGCAAGTGGCCTCCATGGTGAACAGCCTGCAATCCGGAGTGGCTTCCGCAGAGCGCGTCTTCGATCTGCTCGATGCGGGCGAGCAGAGCGCGGAGCCGGTAGATCCGCAGCATCCCACAGCGCTGCAGGGCCGGGTCGAGTTCGAGCAGGTCTCGTTTCGCTACGAGCCCGACAAGCCTCTGATCGAAAATCTATCCCTGGTGGCCGAGCCGGGCCATACCATCGCCATCGTCGGCCACACCGGCGCCGGCAAAACGACGCTGGTCAACCTGATCATGCGTTTCTACGAGCTCGACGGCGGCCGCATCACGCTCGATGGGGTCGACATCACCCGGATGCGACGCGACCAACTGCGCTCGCGCATCGGCATGGTGCTGCAGGACGCATGGCTGTTTCACGGCACCATTCGCGACAACATACGTTACGGCCGAACCGATGCCAGCGATGCAGAACTGCTCGAGGCGGCGCGGGCCACGTTCGTCGATCGCTTCGTGCGCGCCCTGCCCGACGGCTACGACACGATGATCGACGAGGAGAGCAGCAACGTGAGCGCCGGCCAGAAGCAGCTCATCACGATTGCACGGGCATTTCTGAGCGATCCGGCGCTGCTCATCCTCGACGAGGCCACGAGCAGCGTGGATACGCGCACGGAGACGCTCGTGCAGCATGCGATGGCGGCGCTGCGCTCCAAGCGCACCAGCTTCGTGATCGCCCATCGGCTCTCCACCATCCGCGACGCGCACGTCATTCTGGTGATGCGAGACGGTGCCATCGTCGAGCAGGGCACGCACGAGCAGCTGCTCGAGCGCGAAGGCGCATACTTCGAGCTCTACAACGCGCAGTTCGCCGGCGCGCTCAGCGAGAGCGAAGGCGAGGCACGACGCACGGCGGTCGGAGCCTGAGTGCTCGACAGCACAGCATAAATACATCGTAACTATTTGTTTATAAAACAATTAAATCTGCAGTGACTTCCGGAGAGTCGCTCGCGGAAGCGCCGCACTTTCAGGTCCGGGCCGATGAGGCTTCCAAGTAGCCCGCCTGCCGAACTCTGACGTACCATCCGGCGAGGGCGTGAGACCCGCTACAGATCGCAACAACATTTGGGGGGCATCATGATCTGGACCTACTTCAATGCCCATGAGGGCTTCGGCAGCCGGGCGTGGGCAATCGCGACCACCATCGCCCTGCTCCACTTCGGCGCGCCTGCCGCTTTCGCGCAGTCGAGCGGCCTGACGCCCGATTATCTGGAACATCAGGACGTAACACCGCCGCTGCTGTTCCGCGAGGTGTGGCAGCAGCCGCCGCACACGGGGCCGCTCAACGACGAGAATCGCCGCATCACGCAGCAGGCCCTGACCAACCCCAATCTGCAGCTACATCTATACGGCACGGATGCACGCGACATCCAGGTGGCCGTACATCACGGCATCCACGATCTTTGGACTGGCTTTACCACATCGCCGGTGGCCGTCACGCTGCGGGACAAGGACGCCTATCTCGATCTGACAGGACTGGCCCGCGTGCGCTGGCTGACTCGCACGGAGGATCTGCACGTGCTGCATCCAGTCATCAGGCTCGCCGACGGTACTCTGCTGGTCGGCAGCCAGTCTTTCTCCAGCCCGCAAAAGCCGATGACGGGATCGAACGCCTACTCGGGCGATTTCGTAGTGTCCGAGGTGACGTTCGACGATCAGCGCTGGTTCAAGCTCGACCCGGTGAGGGTCGTCCCGACACGGGAGGTTACGAATCCCGACCTCAGCCGGGTGGATGAGATCGGTTTCGCGGATCTGATGCCGGGCGGCGGTCACGGTTTCGCCGGATGCTCGAACGTCTCGTGGATCGAGGTCTACGCGGTGCCGCGCAAGCGCTGAGGCCTCGCAAGCGCTGAGGGGTCGCTAGCGCCGGGGGGTCGCTAGCGCCGGGGGTTGCTAGCGCCGATAGACGATCCGCCCACCGACGACGGTCTCGAGTACTTTGACGTTGGCGATATCCTCGGCGGGGATCTGCATGACGTTGCGATCGAGCACGATCAGATCGGCGAGCTTACCGGTCTCGAGCGACCCCGTCCGGCGGTCCTGGTGCAGCTCGTAGGAGGAATTCTCCGTGATGGCGCGCAGCTGCCGTAGGCAATGCGCGCGCCGGCGTCGAGGAGAAAAGCAGCTGGCTCGATATAACGATAGCGCGTGGGACCGAGATAGTCCTTCTCACCATCGACCGTGTCGGGCGCCGGCTTCTCCCACTGGAACGAAAGCACCGGGATGGCCTGCACCTGCGCGTAGCGCGGAAAGTCGCGCGGATCGACGATCTCGTCATGCGCGACGGCGGCGCGGATGTCTGCCTTCGGATATGTCTGCCGTAGGGCTTGTATCGCGTCGAGCGCGGCGTGCACGGCGCCGTCGCCATCGGCATGCATGTGCGGATCCAGGCCGGCGGCCGAGGCAGCCAGCACCAGACCGCGCAGCGCGGCGGGCGGGAAGTAGACGGCCGGTCCGCGGTTCGTTCCCGGCACCCAGTGGGGCTGCTGCGATGTGCCGGTATTGACGAAATAGGGTTCGAGCATCGCGCCGGTCAGGGCCGGCGCCGTGATGACGCCATCGAGAAACATCTTGTAATTGCGGACGGTCATGCTCGGCCGTGGACCAACCGGCCCCTGGTCGTAAAGACCGGCAAAGTGGCGGATGTAGTCGACGGCCTTCTGCGGATCGACGGCCTGCGGAGGCTGCACCAGCACTGCGAAGTGGGCACGCGCGGTCAGCTGGCCCGCCTTCTCCGCGCCTGCGAAGGCTGCCATCGTCTGTGGCGTCGCGGCCGCATCGAAGAATGTCGTGATCCCCTGGGCGCGCATCGCGGCGAGCGCGGATTCGGCGGCTCGGACGTCCTCGGCCGCCGTCGGCGCCGGAATTGCCCGCTGGGCCAGCGTGATGTCCGCGTCCTCCAGGAGCCCGGTGGGCTGTCCCGAGGCATCCTTCACGACCGCGCCGCCGGCGATATTCGGGGTCTCCGCGCTGATGTGCGCGAGTGCGAGCGCGCGCGAGTTGAGCAGCGCCGTATGACCGAAGGAGGAGCGCACGAAGATCGGGCGGCGGGTGTGCAGACCGTCGAGCATCGCTGCGGACATGACGTCGCCGCCGATCATCGCTTCCTGGAACCAATTACGGACCTGCAGCCAGCCGTCGGGCTCCTGATCGCGGCTATCATCGAGGCATTTCTGAATGCGATCGAGGACCTGCTGCCGCGTCAGGCGTTCGTATTTGAGGTCGCATCCGAGCAGGCTGTAGCCGCCGGCCAGCGGATGCATGTGTCCGTCCACCAGGCCCGGCATCATCATCCGACCGTGGAGATCCTCTATGACCGTATGGGGGCCGATCCACTGCCTCACGCCCGCGTCATTACCCACGTAAACGATCATGCCCGCGCGCACGGCAAGTGCCTGCTGGACGGAGTCGTGGGCGTCCACGGTGTAGACATACCCATTCTCATAGACCCGGTCTGCGAAGGTACGTGGACCGGCCGCACCGGCGATGCCCGCTGTGGCCGCGGCAAGAATCACTGCGCAGGCGGTGAGAGTACGAATCATGACGGGCCTCCCTGGCCAGCCGTGCGGCAAGTTGATCGTAAAATAGGCACTGTCGCACCGTCGCGCGCCCCGGCGCGCGCGCCGCCATCCCACGGCGGCGGTCTGGCGGCGGTCGCAGTACGTCATCAGGATTACCCACCTCCTCAGAAAGTGCAAATGCCGGACGCCCGCGCATCCGCGGGGATTTCCGGCATTCCGGTCCGCAGCCTGTCCCTGTCCCGACAGATGCAACACCTGACAGGTCTGCGCTACACTCGGCCCGCATCGGGAGACGCCCAGGATCTGGGAACGAGGCTTCATCATGAAACGTTTCCTGCTGGTCACATGCGTGACCGCGTCGTTTCTTTCGTTTGGGACAGCGGCTGTTGCCCACCACTCCTTTGCCATGTTTGACAGGAGTCGAACGCAAAACATCACCGGAACCGTCAAAGAGTTCCAGCTGATCAACCCGCATGGGTGGCTGCGCATCCTGGTTCCGGACGCCAATGGAGATCAGAACGAATGGTCGCTGGAGTTGGGCGGCGCGGGTCTGCTACAGAGATCCGGCTGGGCGCAAAACAGTGTTCATCCCGGCGACAAGGTCGTAGTCCGGATTCATCCACTGCGCGACGGCTCCTACGGCGGCCAGCTCATCTCGGTGACCTTGCCCGGCGGTCGAGTCCTCGGACAACGCTTCTAGATCCGGGGGCTCGCGGCGCTTGCGTTACTCCAACCGACACTCCGCATGAAGCGAATCGTTGTAATTCTGATGGCAGCTTCGCTGGCGCCAGTCGCGGCTGTTGCTCAGGACTGGCAGGTCTACCGATATCCCGACGCGGGATTCGCAGTTCAATTTCCCGAGCCGCCCGTGGTAGATAAGGGCACATTCAGCACCCCCGACGGGACCTCCGTGCCGATGACCCGCTACGCAGCTCGACAGCGTGGAATCGTCTATTCGGTGAGGGTGATCGATTTTTCGAGCACGAACCCGGACGCACGCAACACGATTGCCGAGACGGAGAAGTCCCTGGGTGCCTCCGGCAAGGTGACCGTGGCTATCGACGCGCGGATCAATCGCGAGTACGGTCGCGAACTGAGCATCAACGGCGCGGACGGAACTCGTTCAACCATCGCGATATTCTTCTTCAACGAGCATCTATATCTGCTGGACGGCCAGTCGTTGCCCCCCAACGCCATCGCAAGGTCGGGCGATACGATCCGCTTTCAGCAATCACTTCAGTTTATCGGCGCTAATGCGGGATTCTCCGGCGGATTCGGCGGGTTCGGTGGATTCGGCCGCTTCGGAGGTCCGGGGGGAGGTCGCTTCAGGGGCGCCTTCAATCCGCAGGCTCTGAGCGCATGCCAGGGGAAATCGATCGGCGATACGGTACAACTGGATACACCCGCAGGGCCGGTCTCTGCGACCTGCACGCTCATTGCTCGCCCGAACAGGGCAGCCAATCCCGCCGGTGGCACGCAAAATTAATATCGTGACCACGACCGCGAGCGCCTGAACCCGGCTTGCCGTTGTGGCATGCTGACTGCGTCGGCAACCGTGAGGATACGCATCGAATGGTGACCCGGCTTGAAAAGATCCTGAAGCGCGAGCTGTCCATCGACGGCCAGGCTTACGTCGTTACGATCGCCCCTGATGGCCTGAAAGTCACGCTCAAGGGCAGGAGAAAAGGCATCGAGATCCCCTGGAGGGCTCTCGTCAGCGGCGACGCCGCGCTCGCCGCCGCGCTGAGCGCGTCCGCTGCCAGGCTGTCGGCCGAAACGCCGAGCTCCGGTGAGCCGCCCGGGCAATCCCCGCCGGCCCCCGGCGAAAATAATCCGCCGCCACGTCGCTGAGGCAGCGTACCGCAGAGACGCGCCATGGACGCGCCACGGAGGCGCGCGCGAGGCGCGCCCGGGCGACATCGAGGTCCATGCTCACCTCATACGCGCCGAAGGGCGCTGCTCCGAGCAGCGGCGCAGCTGCGAATTATCGGATGCGTCCTACATTTGACTCGGCGCAACCCATGTTAGCGTGTTGAGATTGTCCGACGATAGAGCCGGCCGAGGCGGTCTTCCTCGCTACTAGTCACTCGTCGATCGGCGTCGGATAGAAAAGTGGGAGCAACCTCTACATGCCAACCTGGCTCGGCAGTTTCTTTGCGTTCGATGCGCCCACGATCGAGCTCAGGGCGCCGGTCTGTGCGGGAATCTACGTGCTCTGGAGAAGTGGACGCTGGATCTGTGTAGGGGCGAGCGAGAATGTGCGCGTGCGACTCATGGCGATATTGAAAGGCGACGACGAGTGCGTTTCCAGGGAGATGCCGAGCAACTTCGGCTTCGAGGTCATCGAGCGCGCCGATCGGCGCGAGGCACGCCGGGCTCAATTGGTTCTGGATCTCGTACCTATCTGTCCCTGATGTCGTGGGCGCCAAGCCAAAAGCGGCATCGCCAGCCACGGATGCACCGTCCAGATACCTCCGCCGAGAAACGGAATCGCGATGAATAGCGCACAGGCAGGCACGAGCACCCGGGCTCGGATATACCCTCTGTGCAGCAGAGCCTCGGTCACACGTCCGCCGGCGATGGCGCCGGCCAACGCCGCGATACCGATCACAGACACCAGTGCGCTGATGGTACCTCGCGACACGTGATAGTGCCGCGCCGGTGCGTGCGCGAACTGGTACGCACGCGACGTGAAGATTCGTCGCGGTATGATGTGTTCACTCTCGGGTGGACTCGCATCCATGGGGGCCGCAGTGCCGTACGCGATAGCGGCCAAATTCGCGCATCCGGACCAACCGGTGATCGCGCTGGTCGGTGATGGAGCCATGCAGATGAACGACATGGCCGAGCTCATCACCATTGCCAAGTATTGGGGGGAGTGGGTCAACCCGAAATGTGTGGTGTGCGTGTTCAATAATCAGGATCTGAATCAGGTGACCTGGGAGCAGCGCGTACTCAATGGCGATCCGAAGTTCGAGGCTTCACAGGAAATTCCCGATGTGCCCTACCACCGGTTTGCCGAGCTGATCGGCCTGAAGGGCATCCTCGTCGATCAGCCCGAAGAGCTGGGACCTGCATGGGACGAGGCGCTCGCGGCCGATCGACCCACGGTGCTGGAGGTCCGCACCGACCCCAACGTGCCTCCCCTACCCCCGCACATCACCTTCACGCAAGCCAAGAGCTTCGTATCGACCCTGCTCAAGGGCGATCCCGAAGAGAGCAACGTCATCGCGGAGACCGCCAAGCAGGCGTTGAGCAGCATCCTGCCGGGGCACCGCAGTTAGGCCGGAGGCTCACGAGAAAGGCCGTTTTCAGGACCGCCGTGAAGCCATCCCTGGCGGCTGCGGGCGGGACGTCCTGTCCCGCACGCTCCTGAAAACGGCCTTTCTCGTGAGCTTTACGGCGGATTCCAGTCCTCATGAATGATCCGGTCTGGGCGGTTACGCCGGCTGCGCCATCAGGGTGGTAACCATCGGTGCGGTGACGCTCTGGGGGCGGCCGTGAGCAGGCTCGCCACCAGGCGTCATTCGTTCTGCGTCATTGGTTTTCGTCGAGATCTTCCTTGATATCTTCCTTGACGTCACCGTAGGTCTTCTGGACCTTGCCGCCGATTTTCTGTCCCGTTCCACGGTCTTCCAAGTCGCGGTTACCGGCCACCTGGCCGGCATTTTCCTCGGCCTTGCCCGTAGCCTCCTTGACTCGTCCCTTGATCTGGTCCTTGTTCATGGAATGCTCCTCGCGAGCATTGCTCGCCTGGACGGACGAATGCCCTCGAGCTCCAGTATGCAGTCTTCGATCGATCGCCCGGCAGAAGGCCAGGCTCAACGCGGCTCCCGAAGGCTGGGGTTAGCGATGTAGGAGTTGCCCGACCACCTGCCGTCCGCCGCCGCAATCAGCAGCCCCGTTTGGCGCCCCAATCAGACGAGGCCGACAGGTGCTTTGGCGGAACGCTCGAAGCCCCGGTCCCAAAGGCACCTATAACCTGCCGATACCATGGTGGGTCTCAGTACGGCGCCGTGCGAGCAAACGTGTCGGTACGCCGCTGAGCAGGAGAGGTTGCATGCTGTACTATGCTGTCGTATTTCTCATCATTGCATTGATTGCCGGAGTCCTCGGTTTTGGTGGAATCGCCGGGGCAGCGGTTGGCATAGCGAAGATTCTGTTCTTCGTATTCCTCGTGCTCTTCATTCTGTCCCTGATCTTCGGACGTCGGCCACGCAATCCGTAGCGGCGCAGGCAGCCGCGTACGCATAACCGGCTGCCAGGCAACTGCTAGGCATGCACCAGCACCGAGACGGCAGCGCCGCTGCCGTCTTCGGTGTACGCGACCACGCGCTGCTCGACGCGCCGGAACTGCAGAGTGATGCGCTGCGCGCCCACCGCCAGATTCTCGATCGTCAGTCGATCGATGCCCGCGGGCAGACGCGGCTCATCGATGCAGATCTCCCGGCGCCAGCCGTCGATACGCAGCCCGAGGCAAGCTTGCAGCAGCATGAAGGCAGAGCCCGCGGCCCAGGCTTGCGGCAGGCACGCCACGGGGTAGGCGATTGGCGGTGTGCCGGGGGTACGGGCAAAACCGCAGAACAGCTCCGGAAGACGCATGCCGAAATGCACCGCCGCTTCGAAGATCTCGTCCGCGAGTCGCACCACGCCGTCACGTTCACCGTATTGCGCAAATCCTGCCGCGCACAACGCCGTATCGTGCGGCCACACCGAGCCGTTGTGATAGGACATCGGGTTGTAATAAGTCTCGCCCTCGGCCAGCGTGCGGATGCCCCAGCCGGAATTGAAGCTCGGTGACAGTAGCTGCTGGCAGATCTGCCTGGCGCGTTCTGGATCGGGCACGCCGCTATACAGAAGCTGGCCGGCGTTGGAGGTGCGCACGCGGCACAGCTCCCCTGCTCCATCCTCGGCGATACCGTAGAAGTGCAGCTCGGGCATCCAGAAGCGCTCCTCGATCAGAGCGCGCAAGGTGTTGGCATGCACCCGCCAGCGCATGGCGATCATGGCTTCACCCCGGCGCTCGGCCACTTGCGCCATCATATTCAAGGCCGCGTAGGCGAAGCCCTGAACTTCCACTGTCGCGATCGGCCCGACCGGAAAGCGACCATCGGCATGAAATACCGAATCATCGCTGTCCTTCCAGGCCTGATTGCTCAGACCGGTCTCGGTGGCGCGTGCGTAGCCCACGAACCCATGAGGATGCGCATCGCCGACGCGTTCGATCCACGCGGTGGCAGCGAGCAGGGCTGGCCAAAGACCATCGATGAATTCCAGATCGCCGGTGCGCTCGGCGTAGGCTCCAGCGAGCAGCACGAACAGCGGCGTGGTATCGACGCTGCCGTAATAGCGCCCGAACGGCAACTCGCGCAGCGCCGTCATCTCCCCTTTGCGACTCTCATGCAGAATCTTGCCCGGCGCCGCGTCCTGGAAGCTCGAGGTCTCGGTGGCCTGGTGATGCGCCAGAAAGCTCAGCACGCCACGCGCGATGGCGCTGTCGAGCCACAGCGTCTGCAATGCCGTGACGATGGCGTCGCGTCCGAAGGCCGCCGAGAACCAGGGGATTCCGGCATACGGATAGGGCCCGGTAGGCAGCTCGGAGGTGAGCATTGCCAGATCCGCCTGGGACTTTTGCAGCCACTCATTGAAATGCCGCGCGGAGCTGCGAGGGCGGCAGCCACGGTGCAGGCGCGAGCGCATCGCGCGCCGGGCCTGGGCAGCGGCATGACGAAAGCTTGCCGAATCGAGCGGCGCAGCGTCATCCGCCGCGCCGATGCAAACGAGGAGCTCGCGCCGGGTCCCCGCCTGCAGCTCGACGCTGAAATCCGCGTGGTCCGGCAGCAGGCGACTCGGCGCGCACGAATACGCTAACGGTGTAGCGCAGTCGCCGGTCCAGGCCCTGGTAGCGATAGACCACGCGGTCGATTCCAACCTCGGTGGGTAGCAGCATGCCGCGGCTGCTGCGCGCCTGGCCGCGTACTTCGAACATGTCACGAAAGTCGGCGCCGAAGTGCAACGCCACGGGCAGGATCGCCTCGAAGGGCCCGTAGTTGAAGAGGTCGATGCGCTCGTAGAGATGCTCATCGCACAAAAATCGCGCCCGTTCGACGTGAATGACCCCCTGGCGCACGGAGCGGCCACCCAGGGGGGGCAAGGGGCGGTTGGTCAGGTGCGAGACGAAGAACACGTTATCGCGGCTGATGGCGGCGGACAACAGCGAAGGCTGCGCACCTCCGAGGGTCAGACGCAGCTCCGAAAGCATGCGCGTGTCGTTGTGAAACAGACCGTCGCTGTCCCCGTATATGTCACCGAACGCGTCGCCTATGACGAACATGTCGCGGTCCTTGAGCGCATAGAGGTGCGCAGGCATGCGCGCCTCGACGCCCTCGGGCCTGCTCGGCAATGGCAGCGCAGCGGCCCGAGGGGGGCCGGGCAGCGGCGCACTCATGTTTGCAGCGGACTTGCAGCGGCGGGCGCGGCGCCAGCGGCGCCGCCGATCAGCGGCACGCCCACTGCACTCATCATTCCGCCCGCTGCCGCGGCTACGTCCGCCACCCGCTCCAGACGCTTGCCGCGCAGCAGGTGCCGGTAGACCTCCAGGTAGCGCCGCGCCATGGCCTGAGCGGTGAAGCGATGCTCGAACGTCTGACGAATGCGCGCGCGGTCGGCGGTGCGTGCCCATGCGATCGCGTGCACTGCCGCCTCTACGGACTCGACGATCGCACCGGTCACGCCCTCATCGAGAATCTCGGGAACCGAGCCGCGGTTCCATGCGATCACGGGGGTGCCACAGGCCATGGATTCGATCATGACCAGTCCAAAGGGCTCGGGCCAGTCGATCGGGAACAGCAGCGCAACCGCGTTGCCGGGGAACGTATTCTTTTCAGCTTCGCCGATCTCGCCAACCAGCTCGACCAACGGATCGGCCAGCAATGGGCAAATCACCTCGGCGAAATAATTACGGTCTGCCGCGTCGATCTTGGCAGCGATCTTCAAGGGCAGACCCGCCTGGCGAGCGATGTGGATGGCCACGTCGGGCCGCTTTTCGGGGCATATGCGCCCGAGGAAGGCCAGATAGGCGCCACCGTGGTTCGAGAGACTGTAGGACGATGAAGGCAGGCCGTGCGGAACATTGGCGATCCAGTTGGCCCTGGGCATGGCCGCGCGCTGCCGCATCGAGATCGACACCAATGCATAGCGCGGCCACGCGGCGAATAACGAATCCTTGTAATCCAGTCTGCCGTGCATGGTGGTGACGGTGCGCTGCGCCACGGCTTCGAACAATGGGAAATGCAACGCATCCAGATGGAAATGCAGTACATCGAATTCGTGTGCCATGGCCTGCACCTGCTTGAGCATCGCCAGATGTGCGGCACATTCGGATTTCAGAGGATGCTCATCCAGGCGGATGGCCTGGTCGCGCATCGGGATCAAGCGAGCGCGTGTGCGAGCTTCGGCGCTGGCGAACAGGCTGACATCACAGCCCAGATCCACGAGTGCGTCGGTCAGATACGCGACGATGCGCTTGGTCCCACCATACGCGCGTGGCGGTACGGCTTCGAACAGGGGGGCAATTTGTGCAATCCTCATTGCGGCTCGACCTCTCGTGCCACTCACGCATCCGGAGGCGCACGGAAATCAAATGCCCGTTGGAGGTCAAGCCTGTCAATAGGAAAGGACTGAATCAGCTCGCTGTGATGTGCTGCGCACTGCGCATCGCAGCGATGCGCGCGTTCGCCAGGCGATCGGCGCGAGGGTCAATTCGATTGCGACGGATCCTGTTGCGCCTGCGTGGGCGGCGCCTGCGAGGGCGGTGGCTCGGAGGGAGATGCCTGTGTAAGCGGCACCCTGGAGCTGTTGGCACCGCCGAAGGTGAGCGTCTGGTTACCGGACGGCCAGCCATTCTTCAGAAGAATGAAGGCAAGGATGTCGACATAGTCGTCATGTGAGAGCGTGCCGGGATCGTTCTTCGGCATGTTCTGAACGATGAACTGCATCAGATCGCCGATCGTCTCGTAGTGGCTGGTGAAAGTCGGTCCCAGCAAAGTAACCCCGGAGGCCCCTTCCATGTTGGCGCCGTGGCACATCGCGCAATTGTTCTCATAGGCATCCACGCCCTTCTGAGCCTGAGCATCCGTGTAAAGCGCGCTCGACTGAGCGTGCGCAATCACGCTGCCGGCGAGGCCGGCGCACACGGCGCACACGGCTATGGTGGCAGCCGCCACCAGCCCGGCGGCCAGCTTTGCAGGACTGATGCTCAATCGCGTGATGGCTGCGCCGATTCGGGAAGCGCGAAGACCACGATTGCATCGCCGCCCTGGCCTCCACCCGAGGCGACCGCGATATATTCCCGTCCGTCTATTTCATAGGCGACCGGCGGTGCATTGATACCGGCGCCCGTCTGGAACTGCCACAGAATTTTTCCGGTTCTGGCGTCCATGGCATCGAACATGCCGGTGGCCTCACCGACGAAGGTCAGCTCGGGCGTAGCGAGCGAGCCGTCGATCATGGGAAAGCGCATTTTGTCCTGCCACACGATCCTGCCGGTCGAAGGATCGATGGCGGTGAAGGTGCCGCTGCCGCGCTCGCCGGGGGCGGGATGCTGGTGGCCGCCGGCCCAGCGCCTGCCACCATACACCCACGGCGCAGAGGGATTGGGAGCGTCGACCAGCGGCACGTTCAGGCCGGCGATATACACCAGATGCAGCGCCGGGTTGTATGACACCGGTGACCAATTCGAGCCCCCGACCCCGCCCGGTGTGATCGTCACCCCGCCGGCGCTGGTGGGCCGCGCGTAGATGTTCGTGATCGGCACGAACGGCTCGGACACTCGCAGGACATGTCCATTGCTGCGCCTCAGGACATAGAACCAGCCCGTCTTGCCCGCTTCACCGACAGCCGTGACCGTTCTGCCGGACGCATCGGCCGCGTCGAACAGCACCGGCGGACTGGCGGCGTCGTAGTCCCAGACGTCGTGCGGGGTTTCCTGGTAGTACCATTTCATCCTGCCCGTGTGGGCATCGAGGGCAACGATGCAATCGGTGTACAGATTGTCTCCTGGGCGGGTTCTGTCGATCATCTGCTCGGCGGGGTTGCCGGTGCTGACATAAATCGTGGCGGTTTTTGCGTCCAGCGCCGGAGTCGTCCAGATCGGCCCGCCGCCGTGCTTCCAGGAATCGGCGTATTTGGCGGCATCGGCTTTTTCCTGCGCGATGTCCCGATGCAGGGAATAGCCATGCACTTGCGTGACGTATTTGCCTTCCCACCCGGGATTCACCACCCACCAGCGCCACAGTTGCCTGCCATCGCTCTGCGAATAGGCCGTCAAAGAGCCGCGAATCCCGTATTCACCGCCGGAGCCTCCGATGAAGACCATGCCGTTCCAGGCGAGCGGCGCCATCGTTTCGCTGAGGCCCTCCTTGGGATCTCCGACCTGAACGGCCCAGTCCTGCATGCCGGTCTTCGCATCGAGCGCCACCAACTTGCCGTCGAGCGTTCCATAGAAGACCTTGCCGCCGTCAACGGCCACGCCGCGATTCTGGGGGCCGCAGCAGAAGCTGGCAAAGCCCAGAATGGTGTTGTGGGTCCACAGTCTCTGGCCGCTTTTCGCATCCAGTGCAAACACGGTATCGGTGACGCCCGAGGTTGCGTACATCACGCCATCGACGATCACAGGGGAATCTTCGAATGAACCGGTTTTCCCCGTCTGGAAGATCCATACGGGTGCGAGAGATCGTACCGTCCGGGCGCTGATCTGCTTCAGCGGCGCATAGCGCGTGTTCGCGTAGTCGCGACCATAGCTCGGCCACTCCATAGTGTCGCCAGTGGCCCGTGCTGCGTCGTGACCCGCGGCCTGTGCCGCGGGGCCGGGCACAAACCCGAGCAATGCGGCCACCGAGGCCGCCCCGAATGATGCCGCAAGCCTTCGCGGCAGCGTCATTGCCATGTGATTTTCCCGATATTCATTGCGAGCCGTTCCTTCGCAGAAAGATTTTACCGCCCAAGAGACTGGCTGCGCGCTGCTTCGATAGGCCACTGATCATATCGCAATGCAGCATCGCGCTGGCGGTCACATCGGGCGGCCGGCCGTAGCGGGCCGACACGAGTCGCTGGGAACTGCAGGGTCAGTCCGATAGCATCGCTGAATCTACCGGCATAAACAGAGCGCCCATGAAAGCGCAGCGGGTCCAGGCGTTGGAGGATCTCGCGCCGCTGGCCGCGGAGCTGGCTCGTGCGCGGGCGCGTACCGATGAGCTATTCGCGCTCGTCCCGGCAGCGCTCCTGTTCGAGCGGCCCATCGCCGAGCGGCATCGGGTCGCCTTCTACCTCGCTCATCTGGAGGCCTTCGACGTCAACCTGCTGCTGCACCAACACGGCGGGCTACAGCTCGGCGATCCATTCGACCGGCTGTTCGCTTTCGGTATCGATCCGACGGATGGCGATATGCCCCGCGACGGCGCCGATGAGTGGCCGGCGCTCGACGAAATCCGAGCCTATGGGCGGCGCACGCGCGCACGCGTCGACGCGTGGCTCGCCGAGGTCATGCGCCGGCCGAACGATACCGCTTGCGCCACGCACCTGCATGCCGCCATCGAGCACCGCTGGATGCACGCCGAGACGCTGGCGTACATGTTCAACCATCTGTCGCTGCCGCGCGCGCCGCGTGCACTGCCGGCGCGCTACCGCGAACCCGACTACGATACGGTGTCCGTGGACGCAGGCCAGGCGCTGCTCGGATGTCGCGTGGGGTTCGGTTGGGATAACGAATTCGATGCGCACCACGTCACCGTGCCGCCCTTCCGCATCGACCGCCACATGGTGACCAATGCGCAGTTCCTGCGCTTCATGGAAGCCGGAGGCTACGCGCAGCCTCGCTACTGGAGTGAAGAGGATTGGCGGTGGCGAGCCGCTCACGCCATAGAGCACCCGGCCGCGTGGTATCGCGGCCCGGATCACTGGCTGCTGTACTCACGCGCCGATCTGATTGCATTTCAGGCCGATTGGCCGGTGTACGTCAGCCACGCTGAAGCCTCGGCCTACGCGCGCTGGGCCGGTCGGCAATTGCCTACGGAGGCCCAATGGCATTGCGCAGCGTACGGCGGCGACGGCGCAACCTACACCTGGGGTGACGCCGGACCTGACGCCGAGCGCGGCAATTTCGACTTTACGCGCTGGGACCCCGTGCCAGTAGACGCGCATCCGCGCGGCGCAAGTGCCTGCGGTGCGCTCGGCCTGCTCGGCAACGGCTGGGAATGGACGCGCTCCGCATTCACGCCATTCGCCGGCTTCCGTGCCGCCGGATTCTATCCGGGCTACTCCGCCGACTTCTTCGATGGCCGGCATTTTGTCCTCAAGGGCGGCTCGGGCCATACCGCACGCAGGCTGTTGCGGTCCTCGTTCCGCAATTGGTTCCAGCCGCGCTACCCCTATGTGTTTGCCGGCTTGCGCTGCGTGGACGAATCCTGAGTGCTGTCGTCAGCGGTTTGCCAGAGCCTTGTCCATGGCATTTCATACCGCGCCGTCGCATACTCTGTAATAATTACAGCGAGAACTCGATGGCCGAAAAGAACCTCGGGCCACAACCGGCCCACCGCCAGGCAAACTCTCCCAATCCCATCGACCTGCGCCGTATAGGCGCACATCCGGACTATTGGTATCCGCTGGCCTGGTCGCATGAGCTGCAGCGCGGCCGTACGCTCGGTCGCCAGTTCGCCGGTGAGCCCATCGTGCTCTGGCGGGCGGAAAGCGGACAGGTCTTCGCGATGGAGGACCGCTGTGCGCACCGGCAAGTGCCGTTGCATCTCGGGGTGGTCCGTGGCGAGGAGCTCAAGTGTCACTACCACGGCTGGTCGTACGATGGCACCGGAAAATGCACCAGTGTTCCGTATCTCGGCAAGGAGCGGATCTCCTGTGCCGTCAGACGCTATCCCGCGCACGAGGTGGACGGCCTGATTTTCGTCTTTCCGGGGGATCCGAAATTGGCCGAAGGCCGACTGCTGCACACACTCGGCTCATCGCAGCGCAGTGACTACAAGACGCAACGCCTGAACCGTGACGTGGCGTGCCACTACACTTTCATGCATGAGAACCTGTTCGACATGAATCATCAGTTCATGCATCGCAAGTACATGGGTTCCATCACTGCGCAATGCCTTGGACGGGATCACGGCGAGCAATGGGCACAGGTGGAGTACAGCTTCAGTCGGACCGCGGGCAAGACCTCGATGGGTGAACACATCATCGTGGACCTGATGCGGAAAAAGGAGTCCGGGGCGGACAAGGATTTTTCCGATCATATGCGCATACGTACCGACTACCCGGCCCAGTCGCTCAAGGTCTGGGTAGGCCGAAACATTCAGCAGAGTCAGGACCCCGTGCTGGATGTATGGCTCAGCTACACGCCCCTCGATGCAGAGCAGCGCACCAACCGCACGTTTGGCTACCTTTCGGTGAAAAAGCCTCGCATACCCGGCCTCATCCACATCGTCTGGCCGTTCGTGGTGTGGTTCACGAATCGCATCTTCCGGGAGGACAAGGAAATCGTCGAGTGGGAGCAGCGTGCACACGATGCCCAGGGGGCTGATTGGAACAAGGAAGTGTTTCCGGCGCTGCGCGATCTGCGCAGCGTGCTTGCCAACTGCGGCGGGGCCACGGTCTGAGCCGCGAGCATTTGCGGGCGGGAACATACCGCTGATTCCCGGTAGCCGATCGCGGCCGCGCAACCAAGAGGATCAGGGCGGCAGGAACCGGGCCAGGAGTCCGCCAGCCGCATCCTGCAGGGCATGGCCGATCATGCCTGGACGCAGGCTCCGGCGCCAATACGCCAAGGTCCCGGAAGGGAGGCCTGCACAAGCCCGGCCGCCGGTTCCCTGCGTGTACCGAAGAGTGGCGCTCTCATTTGAGGTAGGCGTGGATGACCTGGATCAATTCATCTGCGGCGTCCCTGCGGGCGGCTCTGGAGATCCCGTCATCGCCCATCAGCTGCTCGCGCACATGGTCCTCCAGGGCCTGCGTGAGCACACTGCTGATGGCGCGCCACTCGAGGCGCCAGCAGAAAAAGGCCCACCACATCGCTGCAGCGGGCCTGGGCGAGCTCCATCGCGATGAAAGTACCCGGAGCTAATTATCAACTCGGCTGGATTGAAAGTAAGTAACACCGTGGCCCTCTCGAGGCCATGATTTATCGTTGTGCAGCCGCAGTATCACAGCCACAACCAGCAGACATACGCATACGCTGATCCCAAGATAATCGATCATCATTTCGTGCTCCCCCACGTCTCCCCTATGGACGTGTATCGCTCTCGGGAAGGAACTGATTCAGATTACCCAAGCAAGACGCTGTACATAAGGGGCGGACGGTGTGAATTGGGTCACACTTTGGAAACACTGCGCGCATTACGGTAAAGAAAAAACCCAATGAATCGTCGAGTCGAGCGAAAAAAAAAGCCCGCGGTTGTGAGCCGCGGGCTGTGTCAGGGCTACGATCTGGGGGAAGTAGCTGGCGGATCATGCTAGCGGGCGCCGAGCATAATACCCGTGCATACGTCGCAATTCGTGGTCTCAGCCCCATGCCGGAGCCCGATGCCGGAGCGTCAGGTGTACTGCGGATGACAGCGCGCCGGGGACGCGGACCTGGCAGGCACGTCTGCGTGGCGGTCTTGCTCGAGCCGCTCGCTTCCACACGGTGGCAGCTCGGCCATCGAAGGCATGATAACTGGCGAGGGCATTCGACGCCTTCGAGCAGGCAGGTTCGCACGAGTCGCGTTCCGACATACCGGGCGGGATCAGCGCGGTCGTCACCGCAGCGAAGATCTGTGAAGCGCTCGGCGGTATCATCACCGAGTATCGAGGACCCTGCGCCAGAGGGGCGAGGGGTATGAGGCGCGGGTATAGCGAGCAAGAGTGCGAATGGATCGACGGCGTTTGCCGTGCCATGAACCATTGGGCGATGGCTGCCGCGCAGGTCGAAGCCGAAGCGAGGCTGTGGGCGAGTCAGCCGACGGGCCTCCACGCTTCAGTGCAACCCTCCCAGGAAGACCTCATCGCAGGGCCGTCTGACGAACTCGAGGAATGCCCGCGTGGCGTTGGCTCGAGGGCGCCGGAGCCGACGACCCGCATCAGCGCCTGATAACTCCGTGGCCGCCTCTGCCCCGGCATGCTTGCCGGGTTGCTCGTCCGACACGGCAATCGGACGGCGGGACGGTTTCAAAAATTACCGGCCTTTGCCAGACTGGGCCAGTGGATCACGCTACTGTTGCAGAGCACCTCGTCCTCGCGGAGCGGCACGTTGCAGAGGACGTGCGTCACATCGAACAGCAACGGCAACGTATCACTGAGCTGCAGCGCGATGGACACGACACGACAAGAGCGCGCGAGTTTCTCCTGACCCTCGAGCACACACTGTCGATTCAAAAAGAACGCCGCGACTGGCTGCGTCAGAAACTGGCCGAAGAGCCCTCGGGCTCTTGAGTTGGCACGGGCGGAGCGCCCGAATCGTCAAGCTTGCAGCGCTTTTCTGCCAATCCGGATACCATGCAGACGGTGATGCGAGGGCCAAGGGGCGACCAGTGAAGGTGGTAAGGGTGCTCGTGTACCTGGCCGAGGTGGCCGGATGGCTCGCCGGCATCGTGGTGGCGGGCATGGCGCTGCTCAGCAGGCGGCGACCGAAGGAGGAGCCGACGCCGCCAGGGAATCCATTTGAGCAGCTGAGGGAAACGCTCTCACAGCTGCGCGCGTCGGTCGCATCCGAATCAAGCGAGGGGCTGCGGCTCGTGGAGGATCTTGGCGACAATCCGCTTTGCACGGTGTCGGTAGACGAATCGATTCCCGCCGTGGTCGTGACCTGGCGCCGCGACGTCACCAGCGCGCAACTGCGCTTCATCCACGAAGCTGTGCTCGAGGTGATCCGAAGCCGCGGTCTAAGTCTCATCCTGGGAGATGACACCGAGCTGCCCACGATCCACACCGAGGATCAGCGCTGGATCATCGAGGACTGGATACCGCGCGCCCGCGCTGCGGGCGTGCGCGCCGCTGCCAGCAAGTCCCCCGCGGCATGCTTCGGTCGCCTCGCTGTCAAGCAGATCGGTTCCTACGTGCCGTGGAAGCTGCGTGTCTTCGATGACATGCCCGAGGCGCGACACTGGCTGCAGACGCAGGCTCACTGACGAGTCGGACGGACAAGCGCCGCCATAAGTTGGAAACGCAGGCTCCTTATCCATTCCACGCGAACCGCGGTGCTGCGCTCGACCAGTAGCGATCGCAGCGGGGGGAGACGATGAAGATATCACTGATGCTATTGCTCGGGGCCCTGGGCATACCGGCCGCCTGGGCGCTGGACGCAAACCAGGTACGCGGTGGCTGGGAGACCACCGTCAACGGCGCGCAGCATATCTATGAGTTCGAGATCCGCGGTAACCGGGTCACTGGGGTCTACTGCACCGATTGCGCCGATGCCACCACGTTGGCGTTCGTGGAAGGCACGTTGCAGACAGACGAAATGCGCTTCGTCGTCAGGCACGTCCGGGACGACGGCAGCACCGTCTACGAGGATCGGGTGACAGCCCGGATCGAGGGCGGCCACCTGGCGGTGAGCGGCCGCACTGGTGGTCCCGGCGGCGCTACCTTCCGTTGGGCCATGCACAAGGATCCGCGCGGACCGGCAGCCGCGGGCTCAGCCGTATCTCCCGTGCTGCCCCAGCCGAGCGCCCCGGCGAAGAATGCGGCCGCATACGGCGTCCATCGCCAGCGGCCCCGTACTGGCGGCGTGAGGCCCGCCGGCAATGGCGGGACCTTCCTGAATCCGGCCTATCAACAGCCTGGTCCGTGGGAGCCGATCAGCGCGGCCAAGCTCGTCGGCGTGTGGTACTGGGCCAGCGGCGCTGCCAGGCAGCACTTCATCATCCGCAAGGTCGGCGATCAGCTGCTCGGGATGGTATGCGGTCCCTGCGACAATCCCTATACGATGGGGGTACTGGACGACTTCAATATCCGGGGCGATACCCTGACGTTCGAGATCCATCACGAGGATTGGGGCGCGGGGCCCCTGCCGTATAACCATGTGATCACCGCCCACATGACCCCGAACGAGCTGCGAATCGTCAGCGCGATCGCGAGCAATCAGCCGGTGCAGCAACAGCCATTCGCCTATCTGGCGTTCTCGCTGACGGGCCCGGTGGCCGCCGAGGCCACCTCTCCGTATTAGGTATCCGGTCTGAGCGTCGCAACTGCGGCCGATTTTATTTGCGCCGCGGAACTCATCCGCTACCGACCCCCAAAATGGGGCTTGCGCCTGCTATTCGCGCCGCGTATCGCAAACGGCGCCACCACCCTGACGCCGGCGCTCACGCGCCCCGGCCAATGAGAACGCCCCTTCGGGGGGCGTTTCCGCTATGCTCCCGTCTCCGTCCTTGCTTACGGAAAACCAAGCCAGTTTTTGGGAAGGGAATCCTATGAACTATCGCCTGTTTCTTTTGGTAGTTTGCGCCGGCGGCATCAGCGCCGTGACTGCTGCTGATTTGGCCGATCGATTACCACATTACAAGCCGGGTCTGTGGGACATCACGCTCATGATGGCGTCGCGCCCGGGTGAAGAGAAAGTTTGCCTCGATAAGGACACCGAAATCCAAATGAGGCAGCTCGCAGCTGGAATGAACAGGAACCTCTGCAGCAAAACAGAAGTGCATTCGAGCGGCTCGCAATACACTTCCGTTGCCACTTGCAAGGGCCAAACCGTTCGCAGCGTGCTCACCTTCAGCAGCGATTCGGCTTACCACGCCGACACCACGATTCATTCCGCTGCGGGCGACCGCAAGAGCTCCATGGACGCCAAATGGCTCGGAGCATGCCCCGTGGACATGAAGCCAGGTGACGTCGTAGTGACCATTCAGGGTATACCGCCGATGCGAATGAACCTGAAGGCTATGTTGGGCAAATAAAGCAACGCCAGCCAGAAGGTTCCACCTGCCCACGACAGCGCCGGGCGGCGCTGTCGTGTCGCAGTCAGCTGATCAGCGTCGTCGCCGTGGCACGTTACCCTGACGGAGCGGCCACATTGACTCTGTCCATCCCCGCTCCGATCACTACTCGGGGAGAACTGCGATGAAATCATGGAAGAGCCTCATTGCTCTGACCGGGCTCGCTTTGGTGTCGCCGTTGGCTGTCCACGCTCAACGACATAGCGCCCCACTACTCGGAACGTGGACGTTGAGTGTTGCGAAGTCCAAATACGACCCGGGCCCAGCGCCAGAGAGTTCGACGAGTTCGACGTGGACGTTTGCGCAAACGCCCGATGGTATCCAATTGACCGTCACAGCCAACGGCAAAACGCACACTGCTTCCACCTTCAAGCTTGACAGCAAGCCATATCCGATGACCGGCGGTGCAGGTATCGACGCGCATGCTTTAACGCAGGTCAGCCGTTTGGAAACCACATCCAATCTGATGCGGGGTGGGCAGATCGCCGGCCATGCCACCCTCGTCGTGTCGAGGAACCTCAGGACCCTGACCATTGACGAGGCGTACACAACCCCCGCGGGCCAGCCGGTGCACGACGTACTGGTCGTCGTTCGGCAGTAATCCTCCAGGCCGCATCTGCCGATGAGAACGTCGCGTGGCATACGTCGCGCGTCGCCCGCGCGTCAACCCCGTACTGTTCATGCTGCGTCGCAGTAATAGCTTACGCTGCTGGCTCCCGAAGCGGCGCAACCCGAAGCTCCCCGATTCAAATTTGCGCCCCGCCGCTTGTCCACTACTCATCCACGAGACGGCTTGCGTCCGATTCCCGGCCTGCGTATTCTTGTCATACATGAATACGCGTTTGGATGAAATCCGTGCCCATGTCCATTCGTCTCGATCGTGCACTCGAAGCCAGAATCGAGGCAGAGTCCCGCAGGTTGGGTGTCAGCAAATCCGATGTGGTTAAGGATGCGCTCGAGCGTGTCCTTGGTTTGAAGTCCCCGCGCACCTTGCT
>JASHPX010000220.1 GCA_030037905.1 Gammaproteobacteria bacterium | reverse complement strand
CCGCGCGATCGCGCGCGCTCATTCGCCGGGCAGATCGATGCGCGGGGGCGCCGGCCGCGGGGCGGCGAAGCGGCGCGAGGCGCGCAGCTGGTAGACGTAGGTGAGTACGCGCGCCACCGCCGCGTACAGGCGCGTCGGGATCTCGTCGCCAAGCTCGCAGCTCGCGTGCAGCGCGCGCGCCAGCGGTGGGGCCTCGACGATCGGCACCCCATGCTCCTCGGCGATGCGGCGGATGGTCAGCGCGATCAGCTCCACGCCCTTGGCCACGACCACCGGGGCGCGGTGGCGCTGTTCGTCATAGCGCAGCGCCACCGCATAGTGGCTGGGATTGGTCACCACCACATCCGCCTTGGGTACGCGGGTCATCATGCGCTTGCGCGCCAGCTGCTGCTGCACGCGGCGCACGCGCGAGCGCGTTTCGGGCGAGCCTTCCGTCTCCTTGTGCTCGTCGCGCACTTCCTGGCGCGTCATGCGCAACGACTTGTTGTACTGCCAGATCGCCAGCGGCACATCCACGATGGCAATCGCCGCGAGCGCCCCGCCGAGCGCGATGAACGCCGTGCCGATCAGGCTCATGGCATGAGCGACCCCGATCCCCACCGGTTCGGTGGCGAGCGCGCGGAAGCTATTGAACTGCTTTGCGAGCACCGCCGCCGCCACCACCGCGACCACCAGGAAGCGCGCGAACGCCTTGCTCAGCTCGATGAATCCGCGCAGCGAGAACACGCGGCCGAGACCGGCGATCGGATTCAGGCGGCTGAAATCGGGGACCAGCGCGCTGCCGCTGAAGGTCCAGCCGCCGATGGAGAGCGGCGCGAGCACCGCGGCGGCCAGCAGCAGGCCGAGCAGCGGCGCCGCGGCGACGATACCCTGGGCCGCGGCATGCTCCAGACGCGCCAGCATGTAGGTAACATCGGCGAGATCCGCGTGATCGAGCGATAGCCCGTCGTGCATGATGCCCGCCAGCCGCTGCCCGGCAGCGGCGCCTATCCCGCGCAGCGCAATGCCGCCGGTCAGCACCACGAGCGCAGCGCCGAGATCCCGCGAGCGCGGTACGCGCCCGGCCTTGCGGGCATCGTCGAGGCGCTTTTGCGAGGGACTTTCGGTCCGTTCGCGATCGTCGCGGTCGTCGTTCTCGGCCATAGGGTACGCAGCCCGTCCGGTGCCGCCCCGGCGGCCCTAGGGCAGCCCCACCAAAGCGCGCACGAACCGAAAGGCCGCGTCGAGCATGTCGACGAGTCCGCTCTGCAGCGTCGGCAGTCCCAGCAGCACCACGACCATTCCGAATACCAGCGTGATCGGAAAGCCCACGCCGAACAGATTCATGGCCGGCGCCGCGCGGCTGATCACCCCGAAGCCGAGGTTGATGACCACCAGCGCGGTCATGCCGGCGAGCGCCACGCGCATTGCACCCAGAAACAACTGACTGCCCCAGTCCGCCAGCGAGTGCAACGCCTGCACCGACAGACCGGTGGGGCCGACCGGCAGACCGCGAAAGCTGTCCACCAGCGTCTGAATGAGCGCGATATGCCCGTCGAGCGCGAGGAACGTGAGTGAGCCGAGCAGCACGTAGAACTGGCCGAGCGCCGGGGTTTGCACACCGCGCAGCGGATCGATGTTGAACGCGGACCCCAGACCCATGCCGTTGGCGAGCATCTGTCCGCCCAGCGTCAACGCATCGAACATGAGCTGCACGACGAAGCCCATCGCCACACCTACGACGATCTGCTGCGCCGTGGTGATGACTCCGTCCGCCGACAACAGCGCCAGGCCGGCCGGCCGCGGTATCACCGGCAGCACCAGCACCGTGAGCGCCAGCGCGAGCACGATGCGGATACGGGGCGGCACGTAGCTCGCGCTGAACAGCGGCGCGACCATGAGGCAGGAACCGATGCGCACGAATGGCCAGAAGGCCGCGCCGATCCAGCCCTCCATCTGTCCGTAGGTGATGACCGGAACGGCCATGACGGCGGCCGCGCTAGCCGATCAGCGAGGGGATGCTCTGGATCAGCAGCCGCGTATAACCGACCAGCTCCTTGAGCATCCAGGGGCCGGCGATCATCAGCGCGGCCGCCATGCCGAGGAGCTTGGGGATGAAGGATAGCGTCATCTCGTTGATCTGCGTGGCCGCCTGAAAGACGCCCACCAGCAGGCCAATCACCAGCGCGGCGAGCAGCATGGGCGCGGACAGCAGCACCGCCATCTCCAGGGCACGCTGACCTATGCTCATCACGACTTCAGGTGTCATTGCCGCCTCCGCATCAGTCCGCATCAGTGATAGAAGCTCGCTGCCAGCGAGCCCATGACCAGTGACCAGCCGTCCACCAGCACGAACAGCATCAGCTTGAACGGCAGTGATATCAGCACCGGCGAGAGCATCATCATGCCCATGGACATCAGCACGCTGGCGACCACCAGATCGATGATCACGAACGGAATGTAGAGCATGAAACCGATCTGGAATGCGGTCTTCAGCTCACTGGTCACGAACGCCGGCACCAGGGTCGACAGCGGCACGTCCTGTGGCGAGGCGTACCCCTTGCCGCCGGAGATGCGCACGAACTCGGCCACGTCGCTCTCGCGTGTCTGCGAGAGCATGAAGGTCTTGAGCGGCGCAACGCCACGCTCCACCGCGGTACTGGTGTCGATGGTACCGGCCATGTAGGGAGTGACGGCGTCGGTGCGGATTTTGTTCAGCACCGGCGCCATGACGAACAACGTCAGGAACAGAGCCAGGCCGATCAGCACCTGGTTGGGCGGTGACTGCCCCGCGCCCAGCGCCTGGCGCAGAATCGACAGCACGATCACGATGCGGGTGAAGGCCGTCATCATCAGCAGCAGCGCCGGCAGCAGCGTGATGGCCGTCATCAGCGCGAGCAGCTCGATGGTCAGCGTGTAGGTCTGGCTGCCGCCGCTCGACTGCACCGCAAACGCGGGAATGCCAGGGGTCGCCGCCGGTGCCGCCAGTGGCAGCAGCAGCACGAGCAGCGTCAACCCCGCCAGCGTCGCCGTGCGCCGGCCGTGCATCCTGACGCGCGTCGCATCGCGGCGGGCGCCGACCGCGCCGCCAGGCGACCCGGATGTGATGGGAGTATGGATTTGCCCGGACTTCATTTGCCCAGACTCTTCAGCAGCAGCGCCTTGAAGCTCGGGCGCTGCGCGATATCGGCGCCGTCGGCCGTCTGCGCAGAGCCTGCCGCGACATCGCCGCCGGCAGCGCGGGCAGCTCCGGCTGAGCCGGCGACCACCGCGGGCACGGCGCCCGGCTCGCACACGTGCAGCGTGCGGATGTAGCCTCCGGCGACGCCCACCAGCAGCTGCTGGGCTCCCACGCGGATCAACACCGCGCGCTCGCGCGGCCCGAGCGACAGCTGCGCGAGCACCTCGAGTCCGGGATGGCGCGTCCCGCGCGTACCGTGCATGCGCCGCGAGAACCAGCCGGCCGCGAAGATCGCGAGAACCACCAGCACGAGCGCCAGCGCGACACGCGCGACACTGCCGGTCGGCCCGGGCAGGGCCGTCTGAGCAGGCGCGGCGAACACGGGAGCTGCACTCGCGGCGGCAGGCGCGGCAACAGGCGCGGCAACAGAAGCGACCGCAGAAGCGGCAGCGGGCGCGGCGTGCGCGCCCGCGCCTGCCGCGAGCAGCAACAGGGCGCACGAGGCGCACAGGGCTGCGCCGGCTGCCATGCGCGCCGGTGCGCGCCTGCGAGGCTGCGGTGACACGCGCGCGGCGAGACGCGCACGCGGATAGATCACGTGCAAAGCAAACTGCTGCGTGGCCAATGACCCGCGCAGTGGAGCAACGCCCATGCCAGCATCCGCCTGGGTTCCCTAAGTCGCTCTGTGTGCTGCATTTGTCCGCGCCCGCAGCGTGTGACGTGTTTCACACCCAAAACGCGTGACGGCTATTTGGCGCTGCGCTCTAGTGCTCGCGCTGCGCTGTGGGATGGGTTATGCCTCGGGTGCCGACCGGTTCCGATACCCTTCGGCAAGGGGAGTCGGTAAAGAACGGCGGGTGAGCGCTGCCACCCAAGAACAACGTGATCAGCCGCCTGCGCGCCGATCATGGGATGTCGGCTGCCAAGGTCGAGGTGCAGCAGCGCGAATCTGCAGCGCAGCACGGTATCGAGCGCTGGCATCTCGGCTACCACCTGCGCGAAGCCATGCGCGAGTGGGGTCATCTGCAGAAGGTGCTGCTGGCCGAGGTCGAGCGCTTTGGTCGGGAGCGCCCCGAGGTCGATCGCGCAGCGCTTTACCGCACCTGGGAGATCGTCGCGGTGCTCGTCACGGAGGGCATCATCGAGGGGTCGGGTCGCTACGAGCAGATGCGTCAGGCGGAAGCGGCCGATCGGGTCCGCGCCCTACAGCGATCGATGGATGAGCTGCAGGCGATGGAGAACGCACGCGCCGCGCGAGTGCGCGAGGTGGCGCATGATTTGCGGGGCAGCGCCGCCGTCATCGCCAACGTCTCCGCATTACTCGAGCGTCCGCAGCTCGGCGGCCACGAGCGCCAGCGCTTCTATCAGCTGCTGCAGCGGCGCACACAGACGATGGGGGGTATGCTGAGCCAGCTGACGGACTGGGCGCGCCTCGAAAGCGGCGAGGAGGCCCTGCAGCTCGAAGAGTTCGACGTGGCCGAGCGGCTGCGCTCCTATTGCGACCTGCTGCAGCCGCTCGCCGAGGAACGCGGACTGTACCTGCAGACGCGGGGCGTGCAGACCCTGCACGTCGAAGGCGATCCGTTAAAACTGCAGCGAATCGTGCAGAACCTGCTGCTCAACGCGATCCACGCCACGCAACGCGGCGGAGTCAGCGTGGCCTGGGAACAGGCAAGCGCCGGGGAGCAGCGCTGGAGCCTGTCGGTGCAGGACACGGGATCCGGGCTTGCGCACGGCGGCTTCGCCGAGAAATTGATGGCCGCGCAGAACCGCGGCGATGCCGAACGCAGCGACTCGAGCGGCCAGGCCGGTGAGCGTCTGACACCGAGTGAGGGAATGGGCCTGCTCATCGTGGAGCGGCTGCGTGAGGTACTGCAGGCGGACATGCATGTTCAGAGTGCGCCGGGTCGGGGCACCACCGTGCGGATCAGCTTCCCTCTGCAATATCGGGGGCGCGGGCGATAGTAGCGCCGCCAAAGAGGGGCGCGGCCAAGAAAGTCGCAGGTCCTCGCCCGCTCGACGCGGTTCGCGCAGTGTCAGCCGATTCCTACACCCGCCGGCAAGGATCCGGGCGCTCGCCGGGAGGCGATGCACCGGGCCCGAATATCGAGTACTGTCGCCCCTTCCGCGTGCGTATACCAAGCCTGGTCAACCAGGCCGCACCCCAAACCTCGAGAGATATCGATGTCGGCCGAGCCTGCGGCAGCCTTGCGATGTATCCAGCCGGTAGCACCGTTGCTCGCGCTGCTCGTTTGGGCATCGCCCGGCGTGCGGGCGGACGAGTCGTCGCCGGTAACCAGCCAACTCGCAAATATGTCCCTCCAGCAACTCTCGAATCTGCAGGTCACCTCCGTCTCCAGAGCCGCAGAGCCCCTGAGTCAGGCACCCTCATCCATTTGCGTGATCACTCACGACCAGATCGTACGCGCCGGCGCAACGACCATCGCCGAGGCCTTGCGCCTGGCTCCCAACCTGCTGGTCACGCAGGTCAGCTCCGATGACTTCGTCGTCGCCGCGCGCGGCATGGGGGGCAACGCGCAGGACCAGAACTTTTCCAACAAACTCCTGGTGCTGATCGATGGTCGCAGCGTGTACTCACCGCTGTACTCGGGAGTGTATCTCGAGGTCCAGGATGTCTCGATGGACGATATCGATCGCATCGAGGTCATCAGCGGTCCCGGGGCCACTCTGTGGGGCGCCTTCTCAGCCACGAGGCGGGCACGAATTCCAGGCTCTCGTCTCTGGCCGCCATGGTCACGCGACAGGTGAAGCAGCTCACCCGCCTGGTGAACGATCTGCTGCACGTCTCGCGCATTACATTGGGGCGCATCACGCTGAACAAGCAACCGCTGCAGATCGATGAGGTCATCGAGCAGGCGATCGAGACCGCGCAGCCATTGGTTGCCCAGAAGTCGCATCGCCTGCGCGTACACGAGCCGGCGCAACCGGTGTACGTGGATGGCGACCGCGTCCGGCTGGTGCAGAGTCTGGGAAACCTCCTCAACAACGCCGCCAAGTACACCGAGCCGGGCGGGGAGATCACCCTGGCCGTGCGCGAATCCGCGGACAGTGTCACATTCGAGGTGCGCGACACCGGTGGCGGCATTCCGGAGGAGCTCTTGCCGCACGTATTCGAGCTCTTCGTGCAGGGCGAGCGCAGTCTCGATCGTGCGCAAGGGGGCCTCGGCATCGGCCTTGCGATCGTCAAGAGGTTGATCGAGATGCATCACGGCACGGTTACGGCAGCCAGCGGCGGCCTCGGTCAGGGGACCACTTTTGCGATTCGTTTGCCACGCGTTCCCGAGCCCGTACGGGAGCTCGAAGCCCCTGCAGAGCCGACGGCTCCGAGGCAGCGCATTCTGGTGGTCGATGATAATCAGGACGCGGCGGAGAGCTTGAAGATGCTGCTGGTGCTGGAGGGACACGAGGTGTGCACGACCTACAGCGCTGCCGGCGCGCTCCGAGCGATCGAGGACGTAAAGCCCGACGTGGTATTGCTGGACATCGGTCTGCCGGACATGGACGGCCACCAGCTCGCGCGACGCATGCGGTCGCACGACGCGACCCGAGGGGCCCTGCTCATCGCTCTCACCGGCTACGAGCAGCAGCAGCGAGCGCGCGAAGCCGGTTTCGATGCCTATCTGAAGAAGCCGCCGGATCTTCGGGCGCTGCGACGGCTGCTGGTGTGCGAGGCGCCGGTGATGGCCCAGGAAGCATCGTGAGGAGGGAAGAGCCGTGTCCTTGGAGCACCTGATTGCGAACAATCGCCGCTGGGCCGCCACCGCGGTGCAGGCCGATCCCCTGTTCTTCAAGCGTCTGGTCGAGCAGCAATCACCGAAGTACCTGTGGATCGGGTGCTCGGATAGCCGCGTGCCGGCGAATCAGATCATCGGTCTGCCGCCGGGGGAAGTCTTCGTCCATCGCAACATTGCGAACCTCGTAGTGCATACCGATCTGAATTGCCTCTCGGTGCTGCAGTACGCCGTGGAGGTGTTACGGGTGCAGCACGTGATCATCTGCGGACACTACGGGTGCGGTGGCGTCATCGCTGCACACCGAGGAGCCCCGCTGGGTCTGATCGATAACTGGCTGCGGCACATCCAGGACGCGGCGCAGCGCCATCGCCACGTTCTTGCGCGCGAGCCGAATCCTGCGGGTCAACTGGATCGGCTATGTGAGCTGAACGTGCTCCAGCAGGCGCACAACGTCTGCCGGACGACAATCGTGCAGGATGCATGGCGGCGCAGTGAGCCGCTGACCATTCATGGATGGATCTATCGATTATCGGATGGCCTGTTGCAGGATCTGGGTTTTTCGGCGTCCTCGCCCTCGCAGGTGGAGGATGAATTCGCCGGGGCAATCGCCAAGTCGACGAGGCGCGACGCGAGCTCGATCTGAGCTCCCCATCAGACCTGTTGCGGATCCATCGGACCTGTTGCGGATCTATCAGACCTGTCGCGGATCGCAGTCACCGTCGCGTAGTCGGCGGATCAATTGGACGTCAACCATGCCGCGGGCCGCGCGCTCTAGTGCGGGACATCCGCGGCATGCGGGCGCGCGCCCGCAAACGCGCGCTGACAGGTGCGCTTACACAGCCCCGTTTGATGGCAGGGAAGTTACCTTAATATGAAGCACACGACATCGAAACTATCAAATCTCCGGCACTGCGCCTGCCTCGCGCTGTGCGGGGCCCTGGCCGCCTGTGGCGGCTCGGGCACGGATGGCGGCTCTTCGACGACGCAGACGCAGCAGTTCGGTACGGTCCCATTGGTTGTCAGTGATGCTTCCTCGGATGACTGGGCGACGGTGGGTGTGCGCATCCTCAGCATCGCACTCACGCCGCAGGGCGGTGGCGCCAACGTGACCGTATACACTGCACCGACCTCCGCGCCCTACGTGAATCTCGAACAGCTCGACCAGATCGGCGAGTTGCTCGGTAACGTCTCGGTCCCCGTCGGCACCTACACCGGTGCCGTGGTGACGGTCAGCGCCAATTCCGGCGATGTGCTGCTGGTGACCTCGGTA
>JASHPX010000219.1 GCA_030037905.1 Gammaproteobacteria bacterium | reverse complement strand
TGCCACCGCGCGCGCCGCTCCTGCGGCGGCCCCCGGCGCGGCTACATCTTCCGCCGGCGCCGTACGAATCGTCGCAGCGGAGGATTTTTACGGCGATGTGGCACGCCAGCTCACCGGACCGGGTGCGCAGATCGTCAGCGTGCTGCGCAACCCCGATGCCGATCCACATCTATTCGAGACCGATGCGGCGACCGCACGCGCCGTCTCGGGCGCACAGCTGGTGATCTACAACGGCGCGCACTACGACGACTGGATCGTCCGCCTGATCGCGGGTAGTCACCTGCCCCCCGAGCGCGTCATCGAGGTGGCAGCGCTCATGCATCGGCAGGGCCCGCACGTCAATCCGCACCTCTGGTACGACCCCGACACGATGCCGACGCTGGCGCGCGCTCTCGCGGCGCGGCTGCAGCGCATCGATCCCGCGAACGCGCCCAGCTATGCGCGGCGGCTCGCGAGCTTCCTGGCGTCACTGCGAGGGCTGGACGCGAAGATACTGCAGCTGCGCCGGCTGTACGCGGGAACGCCGGTCACGGCTACCGAGCCGGTTGCGGACGATCTGGCTGCGGCGCTCGGGTTGAGCATGCGCAATCAGCAGTTCCAGCTCGCGATCATGAACGATACCGAGCCCGGTGCGCGCGAGACGGCGCAGTTCGAGCGCTCGCTGCGCAGCCATTCCGTGCGGCTGCTGATCTACAACCGCCAGGCCGACAGCAACACCGTGCAACGCCTCATCGGTATCGCGCGTGAGGCCAGGGTACCCGTGGTCGGCGTCACCGAGACCGAGCCGGTGGCAGTCGACTACCAGCTGTGGATGCTCGATGAGCTGGGCGAGCTCGCGCAGGCTCTCGCGGGAAAGCAGCCGTGAGCGCAGTCGAGCTCGCAGGCGTGACGCTCACGCTCGGCGGCCGGCGCATCCTGCACGATGTGGATCTGGCGATCGAGGACGCCGAGTTCGTCGGCGTGCTCGGACCCAATGGCGCCGGCAAGACGACTCTGATGCGCGCGATTCTCGGGCTCGTTACGCCCACCGCTGGTCGCATCCGTGTGCTGGGTGCGCCTGCCGCGCGCGGCAATCCAGCCATCGGCTATATGCCGCAGACGCGCAGCCAGGCCCCGATCGGCGCTCTGCGTGGCTGGGATTTCGTGGCCGGGGCGGCTCAGGGACACCGCTGGGGTCTGCCCATCGCCGGCGCAGCCGTGCGCCGCGAGATCAGCTGGGCGCTGGAGCTGGTGGGCGCACGGGAGCTCGCCGACCGCGCCCTGACCGAGTTGTCCGGCGGAGAGCGCCAGCGGCTGCTGCTCGCGCAGACGCTGCTCGGGCGCCCGCGGCTGTTGCTGCTCGATGAGCCGCTGATCAGCCTCGATCCGCATCACCAGCGCGTGGTGGTGGAGCTGGCGAGGCGCGTGCAGCGCGAGCTGCACATCACGGTGTTGTTCAGTGCCCACGAGCTCAATCCATTGCTCGAGGTGCTCGATCGCGTGCTGTATCTGGGCAATGGCCAGGTGGCGCTCGGCCCGGTCAACGAGGTGATCACCGGACCCACGTTATCGCGGTTATACGGATCGCGTATCGAGGTGCTGCATCTGCACGGCCGTATCTTCGTGATGTCCGGGGACCTCGAGGTCGAGCGTGACGAGCACCGCCACCACGATCACGGCGGCCACGACGGTGGCGGCTCGCGGCATCGCCATCATGGTTGATAGCGGCGAAGGGCGAGCCGCGCGCCGGTGTGCGCCGCGCGGCGCGCCTGCACCCGGTAGTGCGCTCGTCTGAGCATGTTTGAATACGACTTCATGCGCAACGCCTTCAGCGCCGCGACGCTCGTGGCGCTGGTGGCGGGCTGCGTGGGTTATTTTCTCGTGCTGCGCGCGCAGACGTTTGCCGGACATGCGCTCGCGCACGTCGGATTCGCCGGCGCTACCGGCGCGGTGCTCGCAGGAATCTCGCCGCTGTGGGGCATGCTGGTGGTGACGGTCGCGGCGGGAGCGGGCATGGGGTTCGCCGGCGAGCGGCTCGAGGGCCGCGACGTCGCGATCGGCATCGTGCTGGCGGTGGCGCTGGCGCTGGGCTTGTTGTTCCTGCACTTCTATACCTCCTATGCCGCGCAGGCGACCGCGCTGCTGTTCGGCAATCTGCTCGCGGTGGATCGAGGCACGCTGAGCGTGCTCGCGGCTCTCAGCGCGGCATCTCTGACGGCTCTGGCACTGCTGTCGCGGCCGCTGCTGTTCGCCACCCTGCAGCCCGAGCTCGCGGAAGCAAAGGGCGTGTCTCTGCGGCTGGTGTCGGTGCTGTTCCTGATGGTGGTGGCGGTGGTCACTGCCGAGAGCGCGCAGATCGTCGGGGTGCTGCTGGTCTTCGGTCTGATGATCGCACCGGCGGCAGCGGCACAGCGCCTGTGCCATACGCTGCACAAGGGAGTGCTCGTCTCGGCGCTGTTCGCGGTGCTCGACGCGTGGATCGGCCTCATCGTGGCCTATTACACCGATTGGCCGAGCAGCTTTTGTATCGTCGCGCTCGGTGCACTGACATACCTGGCTGCGCTGCTCGCCTCGCCGCGGCGCACGTGAGCCGTCGCACGCGAGCCCTCGCGCGTGAACTCTCGCGTGAGCCGCGGCACGTGTGCAGCGCACACTCGGCCGGAAAAAACAAAGATTAATGAGTGTTACCAGGGCCGGTCGCGTATCACTTACTCGAGGCCAGGCGTCGGCAGCGGTGCCGGAATGCAGGCGGCGATCGAGATACCGGTGGCGATGAAACTCCGCGGGCGCGCGTTGCTCCAAGGATGCATTGCGTGAAGTACGAGCTTCTTGACTGCGACCTCTCTGGGATACTATATGGGGGTACCCACCTCATACTATAGGGGGGTACTGGTCCCGCTGGGTGGCCGGAGCCGCGGCTCGGCGGTGCACCGGACCGTGAGCGCGGCTGCGTCACGGATGAATGCGAGTCGTTCTCGATTTCCCAGCCCTGATATCAGGGACCCAGGACCCTCGAGCCCAGGAATCTAGCCAGTGGACAACTTCGGCGCCAAGTCCGCAGATGCACGCCAGCCACGACCCCAGCGGCTGCTGCGACGTCTCGCCTGGTTGTACGGCGGTGCCCTGGCGGCGATCGTGCTGCTGCTGGCAGCCGCGGCGCTGCCGGCGGGTATGCTGGCGCAGGCGCGCGCGCTCGCGCAGGAGTCGCTGCACGGTGGGCTCGCCGCGATGGTGCTTGCGGCGCTGCTGTTGGCACTCACGGGTCTGTGCGCCACTCTGGCGCTCGCGGTAGCGCGCGCGCGCTATGCCGCGGCGCCACTGCCTGCGCCGGGCGCTCAGGTACGTACCCGCTGGACGCTGGCCGATCCCGGATTCGCGGCGCGACAGCTACAGGCGCTGATCGTGCCGGCGGGCGCCCTCGCCGTCTGGCTCATCGCCTGGCTGCTGACACCGCGCACGGCGGTTGCGCCGCAGCCGATGACCGCCAATATCGCGGCGGCCTTCGTATTTGCCGTGGCATTCATCTCGCTGATCGCCGAGCGCGAAATCAACGAGTTTCCGGCGGCGCAGCTGCCCGAGGCGCCGGTGCTGCGCCGACTGCTGCTGCTGGTCACCGTGATCCTGGTGGCCGCCGCGTGCGTGGAGATCGGCCGCAGCGCCAGGCTCCGCTGGGTGCACTGGCCGGAGCTCATAGTCCTGTGGATACCCGCCGTGGTGGTGCTGGAGCTGGCGCTGCGTGCGCTCGCGCGCCTGTTCCTGCCCCCGCCGGCGCCGCCGAAGGCGCGCGCGGTGGCCGACAGCGTGCTGGCGGCACTGATCACGGGCGGCCCGCGCGCACCGGGAACACTGCTGCGCACGCATTTCGGGCTGGACTTCGCGCGCAGCTGGGCACTGTCCTTTCTCAGCGCGTCCATCCTGCCCGCGTTGTTCGGTACCGCGCTGCTGTGCTGGGGGCTGAGTGGACTGAAGCTGATCGATCTGTCTCACCGCGGCGTCTACGAGCGCTTCGGCGCACCGGTAGCCGTCTACGGCCCCGGCCTGCATCTGCTGTTGCCCTGGCCGTTCGGACGGCTGCGGCTGGTCGAGTACGGCGCCATCCATTCGGTCGCGATCGGGGTGGACTCGGCCGCTGCGCCAGGCACGAGCCCGGTGAGCAGCGCCGCACTCGCCGAGGTTTCCGACGCGCAGCTGAACGCCGCGCTGCAGAGAGTGGCCGAGGAGGACCAGGTGACTCTCTCCCAGCTGCCCGCCGTGTTCGCCGCCGAGGGCATCGACTACACGCAGTATCGAGCGCAGTTGCGTCAGCAGCTGGCCGCTGCGCTGGTGAGCCCGCAAGCCGGCAATGCTACGGCTGCGGCGCCCGAGATCGAGGGTCAGCCGCTGGTGCCGGCCGAGGCGGTCGCGCCCCTGTCGCTCAATCGACTGTGGCAGACGGCACACGCCGATCAGGCGCACTACCTCGTCGCGAGCCTCGGCACCGGCATGCAGGGCTTTGAGAGCGTCGACACCGAGATCTACGTGCTGTATCGGGTGGGCCTGACCGACCAGGCAGCGCTGCGCTCGGTCTACACGGTGACCGATCCCGCAGCGCTGGTGCGCGAGGCGGCGAGCCGGCTGGTGCTACGCTATTTCAACTCGCGCACCCTCGACGAGGTGCTCTACAGTGCGCAGCGCGGCGACGTCGCCGGCACGCTGCGCTCGGAGCTGGCCGCCGATATCGCCAACTATCACGCCGGCATCGACATCGTCTCGGTGCTCATCGAAGAGATTCATCCACCCTCGGGCGCTGCCGAGGCCTATCACGCCGTGCAGGCTGCGCGCATCAACGCGAATGCGAGCATTGCCGACGAGGTGGGACGGGCGCAGCGCACCGCAGGAGTGGCGCACCAGGAAGCGCACGAGCTCGTTGCGGCGGCGACCGCGCAGGCGACCGAGACGCGCGATACGGCCAATGCCGAGGCGTATCGCTTCAACGCCGATCTGCGGGCCTACGCTGCCGGCGGGCGCTCCTTCGTGCTCGAGCGACTCTATACCGGCCTGCTGTCGGCGCTGAAGGGCAGGCCGCTGACCCTCATGGATCATCGGCTCGCCGAGAGCGAGGGCCCGCTGATCGATATGCGCCCGATTGCCATGGGTCAGGGCAGACAGACCGCGGCCGCGCCGGCGGCACCGGCGCCGGCGCCGGGCTTTCAGATGGATTCCGCGTTCACGGACGCCGATTGAGATCGATCACTCGAAATTCAATTGAGATTCAACCGCCATGTTTACCAACGACGAACCGGCCAACAACGGTGACCTCTCCGGGCGCCAGGATGAGGGCAGCTCCGGCGCGGGCCGCGGCAGCGAGGATCACGGCGCGCGTGCGCTGCTGCGCGCAGGCGTCGCAACGCTGATCCTCGCGGCGGCGATCGCAGCCGCCTGCATCGTGATGGTGCCGGCGGGCCAGGCCGACGTGATCACGCGCTTCGGCAATCCGGTGCGCGTCATCACCCAACCTGGACTCGCCTGGAAGTGGCCTGCGCCCTTCGAGAGCGCCATCCCGGTCGACCTGCGGTTGCGGACCACCTCCACGGGCCTGCAGGACGTGGGCCTGCGCGATGGCATTCGGGTGCTGGTGCAGGCCTACGCCGCCTGGCAGGTGCCCGATGACCCGCAGCAGCTGCTGCAGTTCCTGCGCTCGGTGCGCAACCAACCCGACGAGGCCGCGCTGCAGCTGCGCAGCTTCATGAACGCCTCGCTGCACATCACGTCGAGCAACTTCGC
>JASHPX010000022.1 GCA_030037905.1 Gammaproteobacteria bacterium | reverse complement strand
CGGCGGCGCCGGCGGCGCCGGCGGTCGCGCGGCGGCGCTCGCGCTCCTCGGCCATGCGCGCATGGTGGCGCTCGTAGATTTTCTTGGCGCTCGCCAGTGGCACCCGATCCTGCGGTCGCGCGGGGCCGGCGAGGCTCGGCTCCACCGACCCCAGTTCCAACTCGAGCACGTCACTGTAGTGTGCGCTCGCCGCGCCGTTGTCGCGCCACAGCCCCTGCGCGCGTGCGTAGTCCTGCACCAGCTGCACCTGCGCATCCGGGCGGCCCGAGAGCCGCAGGTAACGCACGGTCTCCGCGTCGATCGGGAAGATTGCGCAGGTGCTGCCGAACTCCGGAGACATGTTGCCGAGGGTGGCGCGATCGGCGAGCGGCAGGTTTGCCAGGCCGTCGCCGAAGAATTCGACGAATTTGTCCACCACGCCCCGCTTGCGCAGCATCTCGGTCACCGTGAGCACGAGATCCGTAGCCGTGGCGCCGGGCTTCAAGCTGCCGCTCAGGCGCACCCCCACGACCTGCGGAATGAGCATGGTGACCGGCTGGCCGAGCATGGCGGCCTCGGCTTCGATCCCGCCCACGCCCCAACCGAGCACACCCAGGCCGTTGATCATGGTGGTGTGCGAGTCGGTGCCGACGAGCGTGTCGGGATAGGCCTCGCGGCGGCCTGCCTCGGTCTTCTCGAAAACCACGCGGCCGAGGTACTCGAGGTTGACCTGGTGCACGATCCCGGTGTTCGGCGGCACCACCTTGAAGTTGCGGAACGCCGACTGTCCCCATCGCAGGAACGCGTAGCGCTCGCCGTTGCGCTCGAATTCGATGCGGTTGTTCTGCGCGAGCGCATCGCGCGTGCCGTAGCGGTCCACCTGCACGGAATGGTCGATCACCAGCTCCGCCGGGGCGAGCGGATTGATCTCATCGGGATTGCCGCCCAGATGCTGCATCGCTTCGCGCATCGCGGCCAGGTCGACGATCGCCGGCACGCCGGTGAAGTCCTGCATGATCACGCGCGCCGGCGTGAAGGAGATCTCATGGCTCGGCTGCGCCTTGGGATCCCAGTCGAGCAG
The DNA here is from genome assembly GCA_030037905.1 of Gammaproteobacteria bacterium. Taxonomy (GTDB): domain Bacteria; phylum Pseudomonadota; class Gammaproteobacteria; order Steroidobacterales; family Steroidobacteraceae; genus FEN-1191. The sequence goes on along the minus strand of JASHPX010000022.1, from coordinate 3,721 downwards.
CGCCTCGATGTCCCGGCGCGTGACGGTGGTGCCGTCCTCGAACCGCAGCAGGTTTTCCAGCAGGATCTTCAGCGAGTAGGGCAGCCGCGCGACGCGCGCGGCGCCGAGCGCGGACAGGCTGCGGATCTCGTAGGTGTCCGTACCGGATTTGAGAGTGGTGCGGGTCTTGAAACTGTCGGCCATGGGACGACCTCCGCGCTGCGCGAGCAGCGGCGCACCATGCGCGGCTGCGGGACGGCGCGAATTATAGCGATGCATGCAAGCGGCAGCGACGCCGCGGGCCCGGACGGGCGTAGGTGGCGCGCAGCGCCCTCGTGCAGCGTCCTCGTGCAGCGCCGCCGTGACGCCGCGGCCATGACGTTGACACACTCTGTGTGCCTGCTTAGAGTCGCTCGCGCAAGTCGCAAGCGGGGAGGGAGTCCCGCCGGTGCGGGCCGCGACCTCTCTCACCCCAACGAACCACAATAGTCATCGGGGAGGGTGAATCATGAATACGTCCGTTCTCGGAAGCGGCGCGTCGGCCCGCTCGACTATCACGGCTACGATCGGTTATCTGTCCATCGCGCTCGCCGCGTGGATGCTGTCCATGACGAACGCCGGCTGGTTCGCGGGGGTCTTCCCACGCACCACGTCGATGCTGATGCCGCTGTCGATCATCCTGATCGTCGTCGGGGTGCTGGCGTTCGTCAGCGAGCGTACGCTCGATGCCGTGGTGCTGTTGAGCACCGCCGGATTGTTCTGGAGTGACCAGGGCTATATCGCGGCGATGGTGGCCGGTGCGGGCCGCGTGACGCCACACTATGACGCCTGGGGCGCGCTCATCTGGGCGGTGTTCTATTTCTATGTGTGGCTGGCCGCGATGAAGGCCAGTTCGATGCGTGGGGTATTTCTACTCGCCGTCTGGCTGACGCTGCTGGCGCTGGCAATCGCGGACTGGTCCGGTGCGCACGCGCTCACCGTGATCGGCGGCTATCTCGGCCTGATCGCGGCGATCCTCGCGCTGTTGATCTCCGCGAGCGCGATCCTGGGCCGGGAGACGCCTGGCGCCGCCACCGGCTGACCTGAGCCGAGCGACCCAACATCGGGCGTGCGCGCCGGCCGATTCAATCCGGCGCCACGCCCCTCAGGCGCAGATCGCGCGAGGAGGCGCCCACATACAGCGCCCGCGGTGCGTGCGGCAGTTGCCAGCGCGCATCGCGCGTGTCCCAGTATTGCAGCTCGCGCAGCGGTACGTGGATACGTACCGGCAGACGCTCACCGGGTGCGAGGTGCAGCCGGTCGAAACCTACCAGCGCGCGCACGGCGAACTGCGCGCCGGCGGGCGCAGGATGCGGCGGACCGAGGTAGATCTGCGGGATCTCATCGCCGGCGACGGCGCCGCGGTTATGCAGCGTGAAGCTCACGTCCAGTCCGCCGTCGGCTGCGCGCGCAACCTTCAGGTCCGAGTACTCGAAGCTCGTATAGGAGAGGCCGAAGCCGAACGGAAACAGCGGTGTGAGGTGCTGCGCATCGAACCAGCGGTAGCCGATGAAGATGCCCTCGCTGTAGGTCGTCCGTCCGGCGCTGCCTGCACCGCCCGGACCGGTGTCCGGCGCGGGCGCGCCGCCAGCCCTACCCTCGGCGCCAACGCCGCCGGCGCCGCCCCCGCCGCCAACTCCGCGCGAGGAGCGCTCGGGATGGCGTGGATCGTTCGCCACCGTGTCGCTGAGGCGCGCGGGCCACGTGAAGGGCAAGCGGCCGGCCGGATCCGCACGGCCGAGGAGCAGATCCGCGGTCGCCCAACCTCCCTCATCGCCCGGCCACCACATCAGCAGCACCGCCTCGACTCGCGGCAACCAGGGCATCGCGATCGGCCGACTGACGTTGAGCACCACCACGGTGTTGGGATTGGCGGCCGCGACATCTTCGATCAGACGGTCCTGGTCCCCGGGCAATGCGAAGCTGGGTTGGCCCTGGCTCCAGGCGAACACCACGGCCGTGTTCGCTGCACGTGCCGCGGTGATCGCCGCGGCATAATCATTCTGCCGCTGCTGCGGTGTGGTCCAGGCGAGTCGCACCTGTACGGGAGCTCCGGAAGCATCGCTCTGCAGCCGTACTTCGATGCTGTGCGCGCCGGCCGACAGGTCCGGCGCGCAGCGCACATTGTCCAGCCCATCGGTGGTCGGCAACACATCGTCCTGTCCCGGCTGCAGATAGGTGCCGTGCAGGAATAGAGAGGCGCTTGCGCCGACCTGCCGGCCGTCGATGCGCAGCGCCCCCGAGGCGCCCAGCAACTGCAGATCGATGTCGTAGCGCCCGCTCTGCGGGATCGTGAGCGTGCCGCGCCAGACATGGCTCGTGCCCCGTGGCAGCGGCCGGCCGTTGGCACGCGTGAAATCGAGCGTCGCATCCACATGGCCGTCCTCGCGTACGAGCCCCGGCCGCCCGTCGTGCGAGAGCCGCCCCTGCGGCACGGTCAGCCCTGTGCGGTCGTCGGCCACGGCGTAGCGAATCGATGCAGCGCGCCGCCCGAGCAGGCTTTGCAGCGCCTGGTACGTACCGATCTGGCGCTCGACGTGGCCGAGGGCTTTTTCCCCGGAGATGCCGACCGCGATGGTCTGGCCCGCTCCCGGACCGATGAGCGCCAGGGAGCGCAGCGCTCGGGCGTTCAGCGGCAGTGCGCCCTCGTTCTTCAGCAGCACGGCGGCGTCCTCGCCGGTTCGGCGCACGACCTGCTCGTCCGCGTCGATGGGCTCTTTGTTGACGGACAGGCTCGGCGGATGATCCAGATAACCGAAGCGCTCCATCTGGGTCAGAATGCGACCCACCGCGCGCGTGACCGTCGCCTCGCTCACCGACCCCTGCTTCAGAAACGCGAGCATGTCGCCGAAATAGTCCTGCAGTAATCCCCGCGGGGCTGCCAGCACTCCGGGCATCTCCAGGTCGAGCCCGTCGCTGATGAACGAGGTTGCGTGCGTCGCGCCCCAGTCGGAAGTGACGAAGCCCTGGAACCCCAGCTCGTTGCGCAGGATCTGCGTCAGAGTCATGGGATTGCCGCATGCGTAGGGGCCGTTGACCTCGTTGTAGGAGCACATGATCGAGGCGACGCCGGCGCGCACCGCTGCCGCGAATGGCGCGACGTAGATCTCGTGCAGCGTCTGCGGATCGACGCTGACGTTCATGCCGCCGTCGTAGGCGACGTAATGCTTGGCCTGCGCCATGACGCGCTGGCTCTGGGTGCCGCGAATCTGCGCCGCGGCGATCTGGCCGGTCAGGAACGGGTCCTCGCCGAACGTGTTGTAGGCTCGTCCGAAGGTCTGATCGCGAAACAGGTTGATGAACGGCTCGAGCACCACTTGTATACCCAGCGCGCGCGCGTCGCGGCCGATGACGATGCCGTTGGCGTAGGCGTCGGCGCGGCTGAAGGTCGCCGCCAGGCCCATCGTGGCGGTCATGCCGGTGGAGGGCTCGCGCGTCAGCACTCCGGGCGGACCGTCGGCCAGACGCATCGGTGGGATGCCCAGCCGCGGCAGTCCCGGCCAGTAGCCGGCCTGCCCCTGGTTGGTGGCCGCGGGCTCGCTCGCCCCATGGATCAGCGAGAGCTTCTCTGCGAGCGTCATCTGCCGCAGCAGGCGCTGCACGCGCGGATCGTCCTTGGCGATAGCCGGCGCCGGCGCCGGCGCCGGCGGCGTGGCCGGCTCGGCGGCAGAGGCGCGCGCCGGCAGCCCGAGGCCCAGCGCCA
>JASHPX010000218.1 GCA_030037905.1 Gammaproteobacteria bacterium | reverse complement strand
CCGCCGCGCGCGATGAGGTACGAGTCGTCGTAGCTGCGGAGACCGCGCGTTCGTATGCCGAGATCTGTGCGCTCGGGGAGCAGCTCGACGTGGCGCGCAACTCGCTGCAGATCGTGACCCGTGAGGCCGGGATCACCCGGCAGCGCTTCAGCGCCGGTGCGAATTCCGAGTTCGAGGTCGAGCGTGCCGAAGCCCTCGTCGACCAGGTGCGCGCAACCATTCCCCAGCTCCAAGGTCTGCGTCGCGCGGCACTCTTCGAGCTGACGGCGCTGCTGGGGCGCACACCCGCCAATGCTCCAACAGAGCTCGAGTCCTGTGTGAGGCCGCCGCGCCTGACCGCGCTGGTTCCGGTGGGCGACGGTCGTGCGCTCATCGCGCGACGCCCCGATGTGCGCCAGGCCGAGCGCCGGCTCGCCGCGGCGACCGCTCAGATCGGGGTCGCAACCGCCGCCTTGTATCCCACCATTCGACTCAGTGCCTTCTATGGCGGCGCCGCGACCGAGATACCGCAGCTCACCAGCAACCCTGCGATGATCTGGGGGGTGGGCCCGTCGATCAGCTGGACGTTCCCGAACTGGGTGCGTGCCCGGGCCGAGGTCCGTGGGGCCAAGGGTGCGCAGGCGGCGGCGCTGGCGTCATTCGATTCTGTGGTGCTCACGGCACTGAAGGAGACCGAGCAGGCGCTGACCACCTACAGCGCCGCACTTGACAGCCGCCAGGCACTGGTCGACGCCCAGGGCAGAATCCAGAAATCCTTCGACATCGCACAGGATGAATTTGCCGCCGGTGCCCTCAGCTCACTCGACCTGCTCACGACCGAACAGACGCTGATTGCCCTCAATGCGGCCGTCGCCGAATCGGATGCCGAGCTGGTGCGGGATCAGATCGCCGTGTTCAAGGCGCTCGGTGGCGGATGGCAGGGGGATGCACAGCCGCCGCGCTGAGCCTATCGGCGGTGATGCGTCGCTCAACACCACGCCGATGACACTTTGGTTCGGGCGCGGCCCTCGCCACGTCGAAAGGTCAACGCTGGGCTTGCAGCTCGTCCAGGAGGGCAGCCGCCGCAACGAGGTCTGGAGTGCCGAAACCCTCGTAAAAGTGCTTGACGATAGGTTCGAGAAGCTGCAGCGCTTTACCGCTTGCGCCTCGCCCAGCCCAGAGTCTCGCCAGGCTGATGCCGCTACGCAGCTCCAGGGACAGTAGCCCCCGCTCCCGTGCCAGATTGAGCGACTCCAGGAGGCATGTCTCACCCTCACCGCTATCACCCGGTGTCATCGAGCTCAGTATTTCGCCCTTCACCCGTAATAGCTCGACGAAGTTGAGAATGCGTCCGTGGCTTTGGGCCCAACTTAAAGCCTCGCAGATCGTGCTGAATGCGAGCTCGCGCTGCCCCCATTTCGCCAGACCTTCCGACAGCCGCACACTGAACCACGGTCGGTACAGTTCGTAGCCGTCCTCGTGCAACGCGGAGATGCCGCTCTGGAGTAACTCGATTCCGCGGGCCATCTCGCCGCGCGAGATGGCCAGGCAACCTTGCCAGCCCAGCGCGGCACGAGCGTAAGTGAGGAGCTCGTGCTTCACGGCGGTGCTCGAGAGGCGATGGATCAGCTCTTCGGCTCTGCGTTGATCGCCGGTCTCCATGGCAACGAGAATGCATGACATGAGCACGTAGCAAAGCGTGAAGGCATGGTTGAGGGATTCAGCCTCCTGGACGGCATCTGCGGCCGCCGCCACGGCTTGGTCGGGGTATCCCAGGAACCAGCAGTTGAGCGCCAGGAAGGTCTTTGCCCCCCGATGAATGTCCCCGAAGCGCGCCAGGCTCAGCTTCGCCGAGCGCAGCGGCACGTCCAGAGCCATCTGTGCATATCTACCGACATTGCGATTATCCGCCGTAAAAAAGCACGTGACCGCGCGAAACCCATATGCGATAGCGTCAGCAAATGGGTCTGCAATCTGCCTGGCCACGGTCTCGACCCGATCCGTGAGCTCCTCCGCACCGGCGAGATCACCGCTGCGTATCTGCCACATATACAATGCATGCAGCAGATAAAATTCCATCGGCGCATCGCCGAGATGCGCCGCAACCTCCAGCGCCCGAATCAGGGCGGCCCGCGCCGCCGGCACATTTCCCGTCGCAATCGTGAGCGACGACGCAAAGCATGCCTGGAGTTCCAGTTCGAGACGCGTGCCTTGGCCGGAACTGTTGAGAGCGCGTATCGCGCGACCGGTCCAGGAGACGCACTCCGTCAGCAGACCTCTCTGGATGAATAGACATGCCGATGCGCCAATGAGCCTCGCGCCGAGCTCGGCATCCCCCTCATCCGAAAAGCCCCAATCGAGCGCGGCCCGCAGGTTGGCGAGATCGCCGAAAAAAAACCTGCTGCTCTCGGGGGTTGGAGGTGCCCAGACGGTGACGTGGAACGCTTCCAAAACCCGCAGTATTTGCTCGCAATGGCGTCGCGTAATTTCAAGAGCTTCACCGCTTTCTGTTAGTTTTCGCGACGCGTAGGCTCGCGTCGTGTCACTCAGCCGGTAGCGCCGCGCGTTCGCGCCTTCCGGAATCACGAGTGACTTCTCCACAAGTGCGGCCAGTGTTTCTGCGACCTCCGCAGGGTCGAGCTCTGCAGCGCCCACCTCCAGTGCCGCCTCGATAGCAAAGCCACCGACGAACACCGCCAAACGTCTGAAGACCATCTGCTCGGTGCTGGGCAGCAGGTTGTAGCTCCAGTCCAGTGTGGCACCGAGCGTCTGATGTCTCGGTAGTGCTGTGCGGCGTCCGCGCCACAATAGGCGGAAGTGCTTGTCGAGCATCGAAGCTGTGCCGCGAAGTCCGTGAGCACCGACACGCGAAGCTGCCAGTTGCAGCGCGAGAGGGATACCATCCAGCCGGCGGCAAATCTCCGCTACGACCGGCGCGTCCTCGTCAGTGAGCTCCACGGCGCGGTCGCTGTGGGGGACCTGCTTAACGAACAACTGCACCGCAGGAAAGCTCAGGGCTTGCGTCGCCGTCAGCGACTCCGCATCGAGCGGCGGGCACGCGAGCGGTGGCAGATGATGCACTTGCTCGCCGGCGGCGCGCAGCGCCTCCCGGCTCGTCGCCAGGATGTGGACGCCGGGTGCGTCTCGGAAGATGTTCTCGGTCAAAGCTGCGACGGCCTCAACGAGGTGCTCGCAGCTGTCAAACACGAGTAGCATTCGCTGCTCGCGCAGGAATGACAGAATGACCGGCAGGGGCTGGTCAGAAACTGCGACGACACCCAGTTGAGTGGCGAGCATGCGCGTGAGCAGACGGGAATCCTCGATGGTCGCGAGATCCAGGAAGTGAGCCGCACCCTGAAACTTGGAAAGCATGCGATGCGCCAGGGCCAGGGCGATGGTGGTCTTGCCAATCCCCCCTGCACCGACGATCGATACGAAGCGCTCGGTTTCCAGTTGAGCCGCAAGCTCACCGACGACCTGGTCGCGGCCGACCATCAGTAGCGGCTCGCGCGGCAGCTGTGCCGAGACGGGCGGCGGATTGCGCGGTGTCGCAGCCACGTCGGTCCACGTCACATCGCCGGCGAAGCAGTACCCCCGGCCCGGAACATTGGTGATGTATCCGCCAGGTGGCTCCTCGGCGCCGAGCCGTTTGCGTAGTGCAGCCATGTGGACGCGCAAACTGACGTCATCGACGACCAGCTTTCCCCAGGTGCGCTCGATAAGCTCGCGCTTGCTGACGATCGCCGGTGAATGCTCGAGCAGCGTGATCAGGATGTCGAGGGCACGGCTGCCGATCTTGAGCGGCTTACCGTTCTTCTCGAGGACTCTATTGCTCGTATGGAGGCGAAACGGACCAAAGCAGGCAATTCTCGCGGGCGGCCCTGACACGCCCACTCGAGCAACGCCCAGGCCATTCTGAATGCCACGCGAGCTTACGGCTGAGGGCGGTGCGGGAACTTCCAGCTGTCCACTTTCCCGTTTTCCATCAGGGGCATCCCGCTGATCTATCCGTTGCGTCACCGGAGACGGCCTCACAAAGGGGATGTCGACTAGGCATGGGCCGTCGACACCTGTGTAGGGTGCCCGCTTAACGAATGACGGTCAAATGTGGTGGTCGAATGCCTTAGTACCATGGTGCAATTGCGATTGCTGGCAAGCGTCTGCTGTGATTCCCAGGCCGCTGCGGTGCGTGGAATCAAACCTCGGCGGCGTATGCACATCAGCCCGGTGGGATCCGAATGTTGTCCGAAAGCGCGACACCCAATGCCGGAATTCGGCTCCAGCGCGTACTCGCCGCAACGGATTTTTCCGAAAACTCTGTAAACGCCCTGCGTTACGCGGCGGCGCTGGCGCGTGACCACGGCGCAAGGTTGTATATCGTTCATGTTCTTGCCTCGCTCGGATACGCGATGGTTCCGGACGGAGCGGTTCAGGCGGCCGAAGCCGCCGTCCAGGATCTGAAGGAACTTGGGCAGAAGCTTGTGAGCAACGACGGATCTCGTCCCATCGACACCGCGGTGATCGTGGGCAAGGGTGAAGTATCTGCAGCATTAGAGGACGTGATTCGGACAGATCATATCGATCTTGTTGTTTTGGGTACGCACGGACGCACCGGGCTTGAGAAAATAACTCTGGGATCAGTCGCCGAGCATTTCTTCCGCAGAGCGAGTTGCCCGGTGCTGACGGTGGGGCCAAGCTCGTCACCGGACTGGCCTCAACGGGAGCTCGGGGCCGAAAAGGCCATTCTGTGCCCGATGGACTCCGCGGACGCGTCGCTTGCAGCCCTGACGTACGCAGTATCCATCGCGAAGCGCACTCACTCGAAGCTGGTCTTGCTTGACGTTGCCGAATCCGTACCACAAGGCGAACGAACACCAGTCATCGGCGACGCTGTTGACGCAGCAGCTAAAGACGAGCTGCGCCGGGTCAGAACGCAATGGCTCAGGAGTCTGCTTCCGGAGGGGCTTGGAGTCGAGTCCGAAGCGCGCCTGGCATTCGGACCCCCCGTCGCTGCCATCCTTGCGGAGGCGGCAACGACGGCCAGCGGCCTGATCGTCCTGGGATTGCACCACAAATCCTTTTTCCCTCCGCCGGCGCACATGCCGTCAAGCACCGCTTACGAAGTGGTGATTGGCGCGCAATGTCCAGTGTTGACAGTACGGAGCTCATGAACGCCTCGTGAGAAATACCATCGTCCAATAGCGATGATTCGACGCTTCTGCGCTAATCGACCCGTCGGCAAGAGCTTTGCTGTCAGCCCCGGACGGTGGCGTCACACGAATGTGACAGCCATTGATGTGACAGCCATTGAGAGGACGACCGGATCCTGCTTGTGACTTCAGCGTCCCTGACTCACGGAGTCCTGGCCCGGGGAGGCTGGCCCATGCGAATCATCCTTGCTGTTATGATAGGCTGCGTTAGCGCAGCCCTGTACTTGGGGCCGGTAGGCGCCGCCGGGCCGGCCGGGGCCCAGCCGGGGTCCGACCCCAGCCAGGCGGTGCTCGGTAACTGGCTGGTGCAGTCGCACGACGGCATCATCCAGATCAGCCGTGCGCCCGATGGCACCTATCAGGGCCGGATCGTCGGCGGTATCAATCTGAACCGCCTCGATAGCAGGAATCCTGACCCGGCCAAGCGCCAGAATACCCTCAAGGGAACGGTGATCATCACGCGCTTGAAGTACGCTGGCGATGACCACTGGAGCGGCGGCACGATCTACGATCCGAGCAGCGGCAAGCACTACCAGTGCAACTTGCAATTGCTCTACGAGGATGTCCTGAAGGTGCGCGGCTTTCGCGGCATTGGCTTGTTCGGAGGCAGCCAGATCTGGAGCCGCTATTACGCGACTCAAATGGATCTATCCGGGCCCGTCCCATGAGCTACCCGGAATCCTGGAATAGGCGCCAGACCAGAACGAGTTATCCGGTCCGGCAACGCCGGGGCGAGCTCGTCGCCGGTACGCGCTCCAATCGACCGCTTGATGCCGCACGGCGCCCGAGTCGATACTGGCCTTGCCCTCTGGCAAAGAAACTCCGCTCCACTGCGGCCTTTTGCGGCTCCCGGTTCGGTCATGACGCAGCCAGAAAGCGAGAACGTCTCGAGCACGGCATCAGGCGCCTGGATCTCGCTGCGCTACCCCATATTCCGATATCTGTGGATTGTCACGGTTGTCTCGAACATCGGCTCCTGGATGTACAGTGCCGCCTGTGGCTGGCTCATGACGAGCCTGAATGCCGATCCGCTCATCGTATCGCTCGTCCAGGTCGCAAATAGTCTGCCGCTGTTCCTGTTCGCTTTGCCCGCCGGCGCTCTCGCCGACATCCTGGACAAGCGTCGGGTGATCCTGGCGCTCGAGATCCTGACGACGATCTTCTCTGCGTTGTTCGCCGCACTGGTGACGTTGCGACTGGTCACTCCAGCGGTACTGATCTGGTTTCTTCTCCTCATTGCATCTCTTGGGGCCATTGAGAGCCCGGCGTGGCAGGCAATCGTCCCGCTGCTGGTGCCGGCAAAAGCGCTTGCCTCCGCCGTGGCGACCAATAGTGTCGGAGTCAATATCAGCCGGGTCCTTGGGCCCGCGTTGGCGGGGATTGTCATCCTGGCCCTGGGTATCTCGGCACCGTTCTGGCTGGACGCCTTTAGCAATCTCGGCGTCATAGCGGTTATTCTCTGGTGGCACACCCCGGCAAGACCCCGGCGTCTCCTGCCGGCCGAGCACCTTTCGAGTGCCATGCGTGCGGGAACACGCTACGTACGCCACAACCCCAGTTTGCGAGCCACCTTGGGCCGCGCGGTGGGATTCTTCCTCGCGGCCAGCGCATATTGGGCGCTGCTGCCACTTCTGGCGCGCAGTCAGTTACACGGTGATCCTACCCTGTATGGAATCCTTCTCGGAGCCATCGGCGCGGGGGCTGTCGGAGGAGCCTTCCTGTTGCCCGGATTCAAGGCGAAATTCGGGGCCAACAGCGTCGTCGCGGCGGGTCAGGTCGGGACGGCCCTCGCGCTGCTGTTGTTCGGACTCGCTAACTACCCGGCCATTGCCGTGCTTGCCTGCCTGGTTGCAGGGGTCGCGTGGATCGGTGTCCTGGCCACGTTAAATGTCTCGGCGCAGATGGCTCTGCCCGAATGGGTTCGTGGTCGGGGGCTCGCGATCTATGTCGCGGTGTTTTTTGGAACGATGAGCGCCGGTAGCGTCCTCTGGGGATTCGTGGCGCAACGCTCAAGCCTCCGGACTGCGCATTTCGTGGCTGCGGCAGTGGCCGTTCTCGCCCTGTTGGTCACATCGCGGTGGAAGCTATACGCCGGACCGCAGCCGGATCTGACGCCTTCGATGCATTGGCCGGAACCGGTGCTGGCGCGTGCGGTCCCGGATGAGATCGGTCCAGTGCTGGTAACCGTCGAATACCGCGTCGCTGCGGCGGACCGCCAGGCCTTCCTATCCGGTGTCGTGCGCCTCGCCAAGGGACGCAGGCGCGACGGCGCTTACGACTGGGGCATCTTTGAGGACACGGCGCACCCGGGCAGACTGCTCGAAACCTTTCTGCTTGATTCCTGGCTGGAGCACCTCCGTCAGCATCGTCGCGTGACCAATGCCAGTCGCATCCTTCAAGAGCATTTGCACGAGCTATTGCAAGAACCACCTCGCGTTACACACTACGTTGCAGCGAGGGCAACAGAATCAGACACGCATTAGAGCCGGGCAACGGGCACTTGCCACCCGGCCCCAACCGTGTATCGACCTCGCGGGCGCCATCGGTGCCTGCGCTCACGCGTATTCGATCTCCGTAGCGCAGAACAGTAGTGCAACGGCAAAGATGACTGCGAGCCGGTGACGGCCTCGTTAATACATCGACCGTTGGGTGGTCGTCGACGATACCTTCGTATTGATCGCGGATGATCGGGGATCGATATATAAGGAACCATCCGGGGGGGGCCTCTCTGAATCCAGCGAGCCGTTCGGCCGCCAGGCTGCAGGCGGGATCGGCACCAGGTGGCGATGCAGATGCAAGGAGCATGTTATGAGCACGCGTGGCGAGGCCGTTAAGAACGCTTCCGCCGCCGGCCCAGCGATCGGTGAGACTGCCGCGCTATCGGTCACGATGAGCGTCAACGGGATGACGCGGACCATCACGGTGGAGCCGCGCACGACACTGCTCGATGCGCTGCGTGACGTGCTGGCGCTGACCGGTACCAAAAAGGGCTGCGATCGCGGCGAGTGCGGCGCGTGCACGGTGCACGTCGAAGGCCGTCGGGTGCTCTCCTGCATGACACTCGCGGTCATGCAGGACGGAAAGCGCGTGACGACCATCGAAGGACTGGAGCGCGACGGGCGGCTGCATCCGCTTCAATCCGCATTCATCGAGCACGACGGCTTCCAGTGTGGTTACTGCACCTC
>JASHPX010000217.1 GCA_030037905.1 Gammaproteobacteria bacterium | reverse complement strand
GTACCACGTCGGCGGGATGGATAGGCAGCAGGCTGCGGAAAACCTTGTTCTTCTCCTCACTGATGGACCGTGGTTCCAGGGCCGTGGGCGGCTCCATGGCCGTGAATGCCAGGATCTGGAACAGGTGGGTGACGACCATGTCACGATAGGCGCCAGTCGATTCATAGAATTTCACACGCTTGCCGAGATCCAGGGTTTCGGGCACATCGATCTGGACGTGATCGATGAAATTGCGGTTCCAGATCGGCTCGAACAGTCCGTTGGCGAACCGAAAAGCCAGGATGTTCTGCGCCGGCTCCTTGCCGAGGAAGTGATCGATGCGGAAGACCTGATCCTCGGAGAACACCTCGTGCAGGCTGGCGTTCAACGACACGGCGCTCTGGAGATCGACTCCGAAGGGCTTCTCCATGATGATTCGAGCGCGTTCGGCCAGGCCCGCCTGACCGAGCAGACGCACGGCCGACAGTGCCGCGCTCGGTGGGACACTCAGGTGGTGCAGCCGCCTGCATTCGGCGCCGCCGAAGGACTCTTCGGCCCTGTCCACCGCCGCCTTCAGCGCGTCCGGGCCGCCGGCCAGCGGCACGTAATCGAGGTCTGCCGCAAAGCTGTTCCAGGCATCGTCGCCGACTTTACGGGCTGCGAATTCGAGCAACGCGTCGTGTACGAAGCTGCGGAATGCATCCGCGGTCATATCCTCCAGTGACACACCGACAATGCGGCAGCCAGGAATGAAACCCGTGCTCGAGAGATGAAAGAGGCCCGGAAGCAGCTTACGCCGCGACAGATCGCCCGAGGCGCCCACCAGCACGACGACCTGCGGGTACCTCGGACCGACGCCTGAAGACACTTTACCCACCGTTCAGATCCTCCGCGTGTTTTCTTACGGCTCCAGGGAAATTGCGGCGCAGGACCGCCCCGATGAGCGGATGGGCGTCGGCACGGTCCGCAATCGCGCGCAGCCGAGGACAGTGCGCGGCAAACCAGGCACGGCCGGGGCTCCAGTGCGTCATGACCGCAATATACACATCGAGGGCGGAGAACTGCGGCCCGAGAGCCCAACCGCCTTCGCGCACGTCCGTCTCGAATTCTTGCCACAGGCGCTCGCGATGCGTATCAGTCGCACTCTTCAGAGCCTGTGCGTCTGCGCTCACCCAACGCTCAGGGTAGTAGCCGTACGTAAAGGTGGGATAGATGTTGGTCACGATCCAGATCAGCCGCCTCAGAAAGACCGGCCTGAGGGGTGTCCCGGGTGCAGGGGCCAGTCCGGCCTGGGGGTGGTACTCGGCGAGAAGCAGCGCGATGGCGGCACTCTCGGTCATGACGGTGCCGTCGGGCAGAAGGAGTGTAGGGATCTGCCCGAGCGGGTTGACGCGCAGCAGTCTCTCCCGGGCCGCCCCAGGTCGATCGAAGCCCTTCACTTCCTCGAGCTGCACCGGCGCGGCACATAGCGCCAGCATCGCCTCCACGAGCGCCGAGCCCCAGCCGGCGACCGAAAATACCCTGTACGAGCTGGACCGTTGCATATGTATCCTGTCGCCGCTCGGCGGGCGCGCGCTCCGCCGAGCCGGTCGATCGTATCTTGGGCCAGCCGCTGGCGCAGCCAAAAAAAACCTGCGCGTTATCTACCCGGCGTCACGCCGTCAGCCCTGAAGACCACTGCAGCCGCCGGGCTCCTCAGGTAGCGTACGAATGCCTCGGCGGCTCGGGCCCGCTTCGTATCGGCGGCGACACCGGCTGTAAAGACGATGTCTTGCTGTAGCCCATCCGGGAACGGACCAATCACGTCGAGCCCGGGCGCCGTCAATACATTACTGAGAAACAGCGCCAGCTCGGCCTTGCCCGAGGCTACCGCCTGCGCCACCCGAGCGGGAGTCGGCTCCGCGACGATTTTCCTGCTTACGACGCTCTCGATTCCGAGCTTATCGAGTATTTGCAGGATCCGCGCGCCAGTGGCGCTCGCGGGCAGCGTCGCGATCGACGGTGCGCGCAGCAAAGTATTGCGGAACTCTTCCGGGGTACTGATGTCCGGCCTGGCGCTACCCTTTCGAACCGCGACCGCGAGCCAGATGTGCGCAACGTCGATGGTTGGCCCTGTCTCGAGCCGTGCCCGAGCAGCCGAGCTCCTCAGCACGTCGGAAGGTACGACGACGAGATCGAACGGCGCCGAATGCGTCAGCAGATCCACGAGCTGTGGCGCCGTGCCAAACCGGAAGCCGATCCTGTCCCCGGAGCTGCGCTCAAACTGCGCGGCAAGCTTCTGCAGCGGAGCGGTTATTGCGTAGCCCGCGAGAATTTGCAGTTCGGCTCCTGCCGCCACCGCCACGGGCAGTGCGCAGAGGCCGAGCACGCATGAGACCGCAAGCAGGGTTTGACAGGCTCGGGCCGGCAACAGCTTCACGATCGTTACCGGGACTCAATACCACGGATCACGCCAGATGGCCTGTGGATCAGCGGGGACGGCGAGCAGCTGACGCTGAATGTCGAGGAGATCCGCCAGACCCGCCGCCCGCACTGCGGGCGTGAATAGAGAATCCTGAAGGTTTGCCTTTGCCAGATCATCGCCATGCAGAGCCGCCAGCTTTATCCAACCATAACCACGTGCAAGATCGCGGGCTGGCACTCCTCTGCCGTGCTTTATCATGGCACCCACGTTGTTCTGACACAACGGTACCCCCAGCTTTGCGCCCAGCAGGTAGATTTGGAATGCGCGATGATCATCTCTGGCAATGGGAGCACAACCTTTGTCATATATATAGCCTAGGTCGACTGCCGCATCAGCGTATCCGTGCTCGAGAGATCGTGTAAAGAGCTCCTCGGCCGCCACACAATCCCGGTTCACGCCTCTGGCGTCGTAGAATCGTTTCCCGAGTTTCCACAGATAGAAACTGTCCGCCGGGTCGCAATGCACGGCCTTCTCGACGTAGCCTGCGGCTCTCTGATAGTCGGCAGTGACCCCGATTCCCCTGTCGAAGACCGATGACAAATCGATCCATGCCTGGCAATTGCCCTGCTGAGTCGCGCGTTCCCAGTAGCCTATTGCCCTGGCCGGATCCTGCGGGAACGCTGCGGCGAAGTCGGCAGGCATCTGACGAGTGCCACCCAACGCGGTGTCGAATAAATAGTCGCGAATCTTGTCATCGGATGACAATTCACCCAGCAGATCGCTCGCGTAACCATCCCCGTTGTCGCTCGAGGTCTTCAGGATCTCGAAGGAAGTCTTCGAGCTCTGCGCTACGCCATCACCGACGATATGCAGCTCCGCGATGATCAGCGCTGCTTGTGGGTCGCCGAGCGCCGCAGCCTCATTCAAGAGCGCCACGGTCTTGCTCCTGTCGACAGGGATTCCGTAACTGCCCGAGTGATATATCGCTGCTTCCTCGATGAGGCACAGAGTGCAGTTGTTCTGTCCTCCCTCTTCGAGCCACGCGATCCCCTTGCCGGCATCGGGTGGTACACCACTGCCGTCGAACGTCATATCCGCCAGATTCACGTATGACCATGGATTGTTCTGGCGGGACGCCTTCAGGAAATACTCATAGGCTCGCGCCGCACTCTTGGGAACGCCAAGTCCGTCTCTGTAGAGCAGTCCCAGATTGTTGGTGGCCCACGCGTGGTTCGCATCGGAGGCGATCTGATAATACCTGAGCGCGAGCGTATAGTTCGGCTCCGCGCTCTCCAGATGATAGTAGCGACCCAGACGAAAGGCCGCTTCCGCATCTCCGGCATCGACCATTTTTTGCACGGTTGCGATCGCGGCATTCAGCGCCTGCGGGTCAGACGCCGCGTAGATGGCCTGCATTGCTGCAGAGACCGGTTCTCCGGAGTTCAGGACGACGCGTCGATATTGCCCCGGGTAGAACCTCATTGCGTGCGGCCGGTCGGAGTGCGCCGCCAGATAGGTCAGACTCAAAATCAGAATGACCCCCAGCGCACACAACGCTCCGGGCAGCCACGGTGTCTCGGTATGGGCAGAATCCCACGGCGGCAGGGATCCCTGAGCATTGGGCGCGCCCAGCTCCTGCGATTTCCCACGGGTCCATTGCTTCATTGTTTGTCGGCACCGCGCCGAGCCGGCGGACGCACGCGCACGCGACGTCTCTTCGGGGGCGCGGGTTCGGCCGGACGGTTCAATGCGTTACAAGTCTCGACCGTCGGAACTTCTGAATTCGGATTCGACGTCGTCCAGCGTGGCGGCTGACTTGGCCCTCCCATGCACGAACACGATCGGCAAGGGCCCCGTCATGATGGCATTGAGCCGATTGGCCGTAGACTCATCCAGGCCGGCCGCCAGGAAGCGCACATGATCGGTCCGAATGACGGGGATACCCTCGTCCCTGAGCTCTTCCGCGAGTCGATCGGCACGCTGTGCAGCCGCATGTGGGCAATTGACCGCGGCCACTACATACACCGTGTCTGCGTTTTGCCCTTGCGCCGGCGGTAGCCCGACAAATCCGTAGTCGTCCGCAGCGGCCACGACCGGCGCGAAGTGGACCGCAGACTCGTGGTGATGCCAGTAGTGAACGCCTGCAGCAGCCGCACAGAGCAGCAGCAGGACCCGCGCATAACTCATGGGTGTGTCGCACCTTCCGTTGAATGAGCCGCCTCACGAGCGGGCAAATGTTCGCAGACTAACGACTGCGGCGAGCTTGACTGTGTCTCGATTTGGGTTTCCAGGCCCCGGCGCGCTTCGCGGGATTCTTGACATATCGCGCCACGCTGCCATTGAAATAGCCGCGCCGTGCGAAGATGACGCGGCGCCTGTGCTCCGAGCGGCCGCCGCTGGGATGGACTGTGCGCTTGCCGATCAGTCCCGCGGTGACTTCGCGCGGCGCGACCACGGCCAATTCGTCGGGCGCGGCGGTCGCTTTCTGTCACGAGCGGAGGGCGTTGCCCGCCCCTTAGTGGGCGCCGCGGTGCTGCGTGCCTCCGCCAGCGGCGCCGGCATCCCCGCGAGCTCTATTACGGCGTGCATGCCCGATGCGCCGATATCCTTGCCTGCGGTGACGAGTTTGTCGGCAAAACGCTCCCGCTCGGCGATGCTGATACGCCTTATCACCGGTGCGGAGAAGTAGCCTGCCAGATAACGCGCGACTGATTCAGCCGCGACTTCGCTCGAGAAGAAGCCCAGGCGCAGCGCGTGCAAGAGCTGGCCCTGCTCCGGTTCAGTGACCGAGTACAACCTGTACTCCCTGAATATATCCAGGTTCGGCACTTCTGCCGCATCGATTTGATCAGCCGAGAGCAGCAGTTGAATCGCGAACCAACGCGAAGCCTCGCCATCTTCGAGCTCCGCCGATGTGAGCGCACGAACGGTTTGCGAGCTGTCGAGTGCGGGAGGATCGGCTAGCGCATCAGCGCCTTCGCGAGCGTTCGAATGTCCGTTCGGTGTGCAGAGCATCGGCGGTGTGTTTCCCGATGCGACACGTGGTACCTGCGCGACACGTGGCTCCGCTGCGACACGTGGCTCCGGTGCGGTGAACGGTGTTTGGACATGAGCCGAATCGGGCCGGAACGGCACCGACACAGACATTTTCGCCGCCGGTTCGGTCAGCTCTTTGAGCTTGGCTGCCAGAGACTGCAGCAATTCCAAGTCGGCGGTCGATTGCTTCGCTGCCGTATCAGCCGACAGCGCGGTGGCGGCGCGTGGCCGCTGCGCCGGCACTTGCGTGGACACGCGACCCGCCCGGTCGCCTGTCGCATCAATCTTCGGTGTCTCGACCACCTCGAGCGGATTCTCGACGTTCTGTTCGCTGGGCGCTGCTCCCACCAGGGCTCCCCAAAGCGTGCGACCGGCCTAAAGCCCGCATTGTGACGCATTTGGTCTGGTTCATGTCGCCGATGGCCGTCAGATCGCCGCGGAACTGATACGCGCTTCACAGAACGGGCCAAAAGGCGCCGACATATGTCAGCTTGCAACGCTCGTCCATAGCCGGCGCAGCGGCGCTCGAGGTTGAACCTGAGCGCAGGAGTCTTCCCCGCTCAGATGAGAGATACTTGATGACCCTCAGAGCCGGACGCGTCATGGACACAGATTGGTCCAGCACCTGGCCCCGTATTGCCGTAGTCGGCGCCAGTGCCGTCGGGGCATACTTTGGCGCCCGCCTGGCGCGCGCCGGCGCTCCCGTGCTGATGGTCGGCCGCAAACCCTTTGTCGAAGCCGTCCAGCGCGACGGTTTGACCATCGAGGGCGGGAGCGAGCCGCTGCACCTGCAAGTGCCGGTGAGCACCGAACTGTCGGCTTGCCGAGAGGCAGAGCTGGTGCTCTTCTGCGTGAAGACGGTGGACACGTTGTCCACAGCACGCGCCCTCGAGCCTTATCTCTCGACCGATACCGTGCTCTTGACGATGCAGAACGGCGTCGAGAGCGTCGAGCAGATTCGTACGATCGTGCGTTGCAACGCCATCGCTGCTGCGGTGTATGTCGCTGTGGCGGTGTCCGGGCCCGGCCATATCAGGCACTTCGGACGTGGCGATCTGGTCTTGGGGTCGGATCTCGCCGCCCGGCAAGTGGCGGCGCTGTGCAGGCGCTCCGGCATCCCCTGCCGTATCAGCGACGATATCCGCGGCGAGCTCTGGTCCAAGTTGCTGATGAACTGTGCACTGAATGCGCTCTCCGCTCTCGGCCGGTCGGACTATGGACACATTATCGCCTTCCCGCCTGCATACTCGCTCATCGAGGCAGTTGTCGACGAGCTGCTACAGGTGGCCCGTGCCGCGGGCATTCGACTGCCCGGGCTCGCCAGTACCGAGCAGGCGATGGCTGCAGTGACGCGCCTGGTGGCGCAAATGCCGGCGCAGCATTCCTCCATGGCTCAGGATCTCGTCCGCGGCAGGCGCACGGAAATCGACGCGCTCAATGGCTACGTGCAGCGACGAGGCGCCGAGCTTGGTGTGCAAACAGCGGCCAATCAAGTGCTCTTCACGCTGGTAAAACTCGCCGAGACGGCCGCTACCAGCACCTGACGTGGCTCGGCGCCGGAGTGCTGCGAGCCTTGCAGTAGCCTTGCAGTAACCTTGCAGACCGTCCAATCTGGACGCCATGCGGTGCGCGCCTTACAATGCGCGGCCTTTCCGTCCTGCTTGCTCTGCGCCGCTTGCGTCGCAGCCCAAACCGCGCCCGTAGCTCAGTTGGATAGAGTACCTGGCTACGAACCAGGGGGTCGGGAGTTCGAATCTCTCCGGGCGCGCCAGTTTACTCGACTGGTTTACGCAGTTCCCCGTGCGTTTGGCACACCAAATGGTGACAAAGCCAGGTGCTTGCGCCACCGCAACACCCGGCCACCATGTCAGCGGTCGCCGCGAGGAAAAGCTTTCCGTCGATTGCTTCCATTTCGTCTACGTAGACGGACGGCACTCGTCACGTTAAGCTGATTCGGATCTTCCGTCGGACGCCGGGTGAAGCGACATGCGGGTTCACGCTGCTCTGAGACGTGAGAGTCGACGAAGGTTCCTCGGTGACTGCGGTGGAGTCGCACTGGGACTCTGCTCCTTTCCATTCTGTGCCGATTCCCGCGGCGAGTCGCGCGCAACACGGGAAACCATCGTCACATCCAGCTGGAATGGATTAATCAGCGATCTCGAGAGGCAGCTGCCCGAGCTGCTCGCGCAAACCCCAACCGTACCTGCGGTGTCCATGGCGCTCGTGGCAGAGGCCAGGTTGCTATGGCGCGGAGCTTTCGGCGTCAAAGATTTCGAGTCGAGCGCGCCAGTGAGCAACGACACGGTCTTCGAAGTGGGCTCTGTGAGCAAAACCGCCTTTGCATACGTTGTAATGAAATTGTGCGAGAAGGGTGTGCTCGATCTCGACACCCCGTTGACGAGGTACACGCCGGATCGCCTGATCACAGGGGACCCGCGCCTCGATCTGATCACAGCGCGTCATGTGCTGTCACATACCACCGGCCTTCAGAACTGGCGATCGGCTGCGGATCCGCTGGCCATTCACTTTACTCCGGGAGAGCGCTGGAGCTATTCGGGGGAGGGGTACAGCTATTTGCAATCCGTCGTGAGCCATCTGGTTGGCCACGTGAACCCGGCTGACTGCACGATGGTCGACGATGTGAGAGTTTGTGCGACCGACTTCGACGCGTTCATGAAGCGGCGGCTTCTCGTACCGTTCGGAATGATATCGAGCGGATACTTATACCGGGAAGGTATGGCGAGACCGCATGACAACCGCGGCAAGTTGATCCCCGGCCGGCGAGCCACACCGTTCACCGCCGCGCGATACGGGGCGGCGGGTGGGCTGCAGACCACCCCGACGGAGTATGCGCAATTCCTCATCGAGATCATCGACCCCAGGCAGAGCGACGAATATCGACTGAATGCCATGAGCTTGAGGGAGATGGTTCGCCCGCAGATTGAGATTTCCGAGGCGCTCTCCTGGGGACTTGGATGGGAGATTCAGCACACGACGGCCGGCGATGTGATCTCCCATGGAGGGGAAAACCCCGGGTATGAAGCGCTGGTCGCGGCATCGCTGCGGCGAAAGACGGCCTTCATTATCTTCACGAACGGGGACAACGGCTACGACGGAATCATCAAGAAGGTTGTCACCAGCGAAGCGATGCGGCGCTTTCTTCCTGTGATGTTGGGTTAGGCGCAAATCCCGCTGGGCGGCCAACGCGGAAAGCCGGAAATGCGGTCGATGGCGTGCTCACCGTTCATCGTCGTACGGCTCTGATCGCGTGCGGCGCCTCACGCCAGGGTGTGCGCCACGAAGCGCAGCGCCACCGAGTTCATGCAGTAGCGCAGCCCCGTGGGCGGTGGCCCGTCATCGAAGACGTGCCCCAGATGTGAGTCGCAGCGGCGACAGGACACCGCCGTGCGGCGCATGCCCAAGCTGTCGTCCTCGCTCTGCACGATGTTGTATGCAGAGATCGGTTTCCAGAAGCTCGGCCACCCCGTGCCCGAATCAAATTTGGTGCGCGAGTCGTACTGCACCGTGTCGCAGCAGATGCAGTGATACAGCCCTACAGCGTGCAGCTCGTCATACTCTCCGGAGAACGGCCGTTCGGTGGCCGCCTGCCGCGTGACCTCGAAGGCCAGCTCCGAGAGCTGCGAGCGCCACTGAGCGGGAGTGCGTACCACACGCGCGACGCGTACGAGGCCGAGGCTGCGGCCGTCGCTCGAAAAATTCTCGATGAGCACGGTGGCACCGGGCGCCGGACGGCTGGCCAGTGGCGCGGCGAGCGCACGACGCGCGAGCTCCGCCCCACCCAGACCGAGCAGGGCACAGCCGATGAGCACCTGGCGGCGCCCGCGGCCATGGGGAGTCAGAAGCGAGTGTATCGAGGGCGAGTCCATGACGATGGACCTCCTTAGCCGAAGGTGAATGAATAGGCCTGCACGCCGGGATCAAGAAACTCGATGCTGAACGTGTGCTCGCCCACCGCCCCGGACTGGCGGATGAGCTGGTAGAGTCTCTGCTCGCGCACGACCCCGTCGCCGTGCGCATCGGTATCGACGCCATGATCGGCGCCGGGCTCCGCGCCGTCGATGCGCACCCGAAAGCGCACCGGCCGCCCATCGGCCCCCGGCCCGAGCACCAGGTGCAGATCGCGCGCCTGGAAGCGAAACGCGATGCTGCCCGGCGCAACCTGCAGCGTGGCGTTTTGCGCTCCGATGAGCCAGCGTCCCGCCAGCGCCCATTGATTGAGCTGCAGTGAGGCAGGAATTGCGTAGTTCCCGACCTTGTCGGGGACCACGGATTGCGGTGAGCTGAAATTCTGCGCGCGCTCGTAGCCGATGTAGGTCTCGGGAGAGTCGATGTCGCTCTCGTCGGGGGCCGCCTCGATGCCCGTGCCCACGATGTTCTGCGACGGCGGCGGCAGGTCGAGGTGGCCGGCCTGCTCGAGCAGCACGCGGATCAGGCGCTCCGAGCCCGCATAGTCGCCCTCGCCGAACTGGTGCCCGCGGATTCGGCCCTGCGCATCGACGAAATAGTCCGCGGGCCAGTACTCGTTGTTGAATGCCTGCCAGATCGTCAGATGACTATCCACCGCCACCGGATAGGTGATCCCGAGCTCGCGCACGGCGCGTTGCACGTTGGCGGGCTCGCGCTCGAACGCGAACTCCGGAGAGTGCACACCGATGACCACCAGGCCGTAACCTTTGTAGCGCTGGTACCAGTCCTTGATGTAGGGGAGCGTGCGCAGGCAGTTGATGCACGAGTAGGTCCAGAAGTCGACCAGCACGACCTTGCCGCGCAGACTCTCGCGCGTCAGTGGCAGTGAATTGATCCACTCCAGGGCGCCGGCGAGTGAAGGCAGCTCGCCCTCGATGGGCAGAGCGGCGCCGGGCGCGGCGGACCTCATCGCGCCGCCGACGGCTGCCGTCATGGCCAGCATCGCGGGGCCGCCGGCGCCACCGCCAGCGCCACCGCCACCGCCGGCGCTCCCACCGGCAACAGGCGGATCGTTGCCGCGGATCCCGGCCATCGCCATGGTCGGACCCGTGCTCGCGGCTCTGGGTCGTCCGGTCCCCAGGGTTCCGATCAGGGACTGTTCGAGTCGACTGGTAGGCCCGATCGACAACTGCGTGAGGATGCTGGTATCCCAGCCCAGTGCAATGACGGCGACGGCTGCAAGTACGAGCACCCCGAGTCCTCGTCGCAGCCACTCACCGATGCCAAGCGAGCGCTTCAGCGCCGCCACGACTCCGCGGCCCGCGAGAGTGACCACGGCCATCGACACCGCCGCGCCGACGGCATAGGCCAGCAACAGCAGCGTCGTGCCGGCAGAGGGTCCATGCACCGCCGCGCCCGTGAGGATCAGACCGAGGATGGGACCGGCGCAGGGGGCCCAGAGAAGGCCCGTCGCGATGCCGAGGAGCAGGGAGGGTGCGACGTCGGCGCTTCCGGCGTCACCGCCGCTCTGGACCAGGCGGTTGCCCAGCGCCACTGCCGGACGTGCCAGCCACTGCGCCACGTGGGTTGAGATCAGCGCGATTCCAAATACACCCAGCAGCAGCAAGGCCGCATCCCGGCCGTAGCTGTTGAGGCGCACCGCCCAACCGCCACCCACGGCCGCCAGTGTGGCCACCGCCGCGAAGGTGATCGCCATGCCGATCAGCAGCGGCAGCGTGCTGCGCACGAACGGCCGATCGTTCCTCGCAAAAATGAACGGAATGACGGGCAGAGTGCACGGACTCAAAATCGTCAGGGCACCCCCCAGGAACGCCAGAAGCATCAGGATCATCGCTGCAATCCTTGCCGCCGTTGGGCTTCAGCGTTGTATATTAGCAAATACAGCGAGGGTCATCATTGACGCGCTGCCCTCGGCTGTCCGCAAGGGCACGCAAGGTTTGTCAAAGGCGATGTCCTTCTCGGGCTGGAGGGCTGCGAGAACATGCCGATATGGCGCGCGACCCATTAACACCATATCGAGCACCGCGTAGTCGAAGCCGACCTCAAAGAGCTGTGGAACGAAGGCCACACGGCAGTGGCGTCTGACCTCTCCCTCTTTGGGACATCCCCGCCGACACCGCTTACTTGAGAGGATCCATCAGCCGAAATTCATTGTGAATGGGACCCCATTTCGGAGTTCGGTATGATCATTCGCGCGTCCGCTCGCTACGCAGCGCCGCCTCGAGAACAGGCCTCGTCCATTCCGGCGCATTTTGCAATGCTTTGAGATCGTCGGGCGCGGGTGATATCACCCGGCCGTTTTTCATCTGCAGCACCAGCAGCGGGTCGGGCACTGTCCCATCGGCGGCCGCTTCGGTACTGTTGTCGTAGACCTGGATGTAGGCGACATGCGGCATCAGCTTGATGACGTTGAGCTGCGCCAGCGGGTAACGCTCCTGGATTTTCTCGTCTGGAATGGGATGACCACCCGCCGCGACGCGCGCCTTCACGCGGGCGATGTGCAGTTCCGGGGAAGACAGTCCGCAGAACCAAACCAACACGTCGTGTGACTTTGTGGCATCCAAAAGCTTCGCAGTGACTGTTTTGCCTCCCAGTGTAGTTTCGAAAGCGTAATTCAAGCCCTTGGCGACTGCATCGTCGAGTCGCCGTATGCCTTCCTGCCACGCTTGCGCGTTCGCTGCAGCTTGATCACATCCAGTCAGCGCTTTGAATTCGCGGGCGAATGCATCGGGATTGAACCAGGTAAGGCCGTCGTGCTCGAGGAGACGACCGCCGATCGAGCTCTTGCCGGCTCCGTTGACGCCAGCAAGCACGTAAAGAACCGGGCGTGTCATCAGTAGCCGGAGCCGGCCTTCACCTTCCCTGCCAACTTGGCACGACCCCGAATCGTGGACTGCAGGCGAGCCGCTGCGGATCGATCCTGAAGCACTGCAAGGCGCTCATCAAAGTTTTTCCTTAGTTCTGCCAGCGCCGATTCGGCCTGTGCCTCCGACCGCTCTATGATTTGCATGAGCGCGTCATATTCCTCCACGGGAATGATGACGGCCTCCGGCTCATCGTGATTAGTGACCAGTAGCTTTCCCTTGCTCCGTAACGCACTCATCATTCCTCGCCATCCGAGCTTCTTGAGATCGGAAGCGGGTGTGCGAGGCAGTTTCGCCAGAGGCAAAAAGGCAGCTGTCTTGGCCGAGGTGGTCATAACCGTCTCCAGATCTCGCGACCCCGTGGCTAGAATTATACCCTAATTGTCCAATATTATCTATTTACCAAATTAGTCCAAGTTACCTATATTTCCCCTATATGGACCAGAGGCACACCAGCTCAAGCTTCTACTGAAGACGGCCCGATCGTCGACCCAAGGGATGTCTTCAAATGACGGCGCCAACTGCGGCGCTCGCCCAATAGCCAGGTCGCCTGGCATGATGTGCGAGAGAGCCGGACCGCCCGGCGCTGCCTGCGCTGATTTCGGCGTCCCCGCCTTCTAACATCTAACGCGCAGGGTTCGTCCCTCCCCGCCCTAGTTTTGCGGGCTCCGCTCGATCGTGACGGACGTCACATAAGTGGAATATCCGCGGATCTCTACTAGATTACTAGTTGACTGCCATGGAAATCCTGACGTTTAATACTAGAAGTATAGTAGGTAATGCGGGCCGCGAACATGCAGATCTCACTCACCGATCGCGAAGCCGAATTCATGCGCGTCCTCTGGGAGTGCGGACCGTCGACAGTGGCGCAGGTCCGCGCTCGCCTGCCCGATAATCCGGCCTATACGACGGTACTGAGCATTCTGCGCATCCTCGAGACCAAGGGCTTCGTGACTCACGCCGAAGAAGGCCGAGCTCACCGATACAGTGCTCGCGTGGCCCTGGAAGCCGCGCAGCGCGGCGCATTGCGGGCCCTGCTGCACAAGCTCTTCAAGGGGTCGCGGACATTGCTGCTGACACAGCTGGTCTCGGATCAGAAGCTCACCGCAGAGGAAGTCCGCCGGATTCGAGCCCTGCTGAACAGGCGGGAGCCCAGGTGATTTCCGCCGCGATCGCGTTCGCCTCGACGATGGCCTTGTTATTGGGCATCGCCGCTCGTGCACTGGAAAAGACCGCGAATCTCTACCGGCTACCGCGGCGTGGAATCTGGGTCCTGGCGCTATTGGCGTCCTGGCTCGTTCCTGTCGGCATGATCGTGCATGCCAACCATGTCTATGACGCAATCCCGATTCCCGTGTCCGCGGAAGGATCACCCACTTCCATGGTGCCGGTTGAGACTCACAGGATAGACGAGCCCCGGGCCGCCACCACTTTACTGCCCCATTGGCCCCGACAGGCGAGGTTCGATCGGACTCTCACGTTCGCCTGGGGGCTGGCGTCCACCACGCTGCTGCTCACCTGGGGTATGGCAGCCTTTCGGCTCTATAGCCGGGCGCGAAAGTGGCGGGCGATTCGCATCGACGGGACTGACGTATTGATTGCCGATGACTTCGGCCCGGCAGTGTTCGGCTACCTTCGACCTCGAATAGTGATGCCGGAGTGGATGCCAGGGCAACCGAGCTCCATCCGCATGATCGCCCTGCGGCACGAGCAGAGCCATATCGAGACAAAGGATCCGCTGCTGCTCTTCATGGGCCTCGTGTTGGTATTTTCGGCGCCCTGGAACATTGCTCTGTGGTGGCAACTGCGCCGCCTGCGTTTCGCAATCGAAGCCGACTGCGACGCGCGGGTCCTGCGTGATGGAATCGCGCCCGTAGAGTATGGCGAGGCGCTCCTGTCCATCAGCCAGCGAGTCGTACCAGCGCCTCTACTGACCATGGCGGTGACGGGGCCGGTCTCTCAGCTGGAAAGGAGAATACGCATGATGATGGTCACCCCTGTGCGACACAGAATGGCACTCGCAGCGCTCACGCTCGTGATCGCCACGTCCCTCGTACTGACTGCGACGGCGTTGAGCGCACCGGTGTCGCCCGTGTCGCCCGCGGTATCGCTGGTAAAGCCTCCGCCCGCCGCTGGCCGGTCTGGGCCGGCGCAGACGATCGTCGCGCTCGTCGAGGCGCGCTACCCGGCGCTGCTGACACACAGGAGCACCGGTACACCTGTCGTGTTTGCGCTGTTCAACAGCGACGACACGGTCGAGCGTACTGACCTGGAGGTCTTCCCCGGCTCCGCTGACGATTTCAAGTCCTCGAAAGACCAATTCGAGCGTTTCGGAATCTCGCCGGCCGCTATCGGCTTCGTGGGTCGACAGGGCATCCGGACTCCGGCGAATACGATCATCGTCATATATGCAGAACGGCAAGACCGGCCCGACACGTCGCGCTTGTTTCCAGACCTCCGGGCTATTGATCGCGCACTGACCGAGCGTTACTTCCCGCAGGCGTTCGAACACGGGGTCGCCACCGGTGAAGGCATCTGGATACTGTTCGACCATGATGGCTCGGTGCTGCGCACGGGCGACGAATCGATACAGCCGACGAGCCTCAGTCGGATGCTCGAGTCTCGATATCCGGGAATCAAGGTGTCTGCCATGACGACGACGCCCGTGATCAGCGCCAACGGGTATCCCGTAAAGAATGCATCCGGCGCCGATCTGCAGCTCTATTCACTCTGGCTGGCGGCAAATTCGCCCTTGCCAGGAGCCAGGCCCTCCCTGAGCGCTGCGGAGCCGGCAGACAAGGAATTTGCCATTGATGCCACGGACACCGATACGCGCCGAGTACTCGAGATGATCGCGCGTAAAGGTCACCAAAATGTGCTGGTGAGCGATCGAGTCGGGGGAAAGATTACCGTCCACCTGAAGGATGTTACCTGGCAGGAAGCGCTTCAAATCGTTGCGCGCTCGAAGGGTCTGGTGACACGGCAAGCAGGCGACATTACGCTCGTTGGCGTAGCACATTGAGGAAATGGCATCAAGGTAATGGCATTGGGGAAATGGTGAGCGCTGCGCCGCTTCGGGCGGCGCAGCGCTCGTTACGATGCGTCACTGCACCTGCGTCACTGCACCTTCGATCCTGGTACATGTAGAGACATGTCGATGACATGGCCATCTATGCTGCTGAACCAGTGCGGAGTATTTTCCGGGACGACGAAGAAGTCGCCCTTCGCCACATGCACGGCCGTACCCCCCACGATGGAGTCACCGCTGAAGTTCTCGGCATTCCGTCGAACCGCGTGCACGAGCTTGCCGCCCGTGACGAATGTTCCACTACCATCGATCACGTAAAAGAATTCGTCTTCATGGACGTGTATCGCGGCGGGGCCGACCGCCGTGCGGTATTCGAGATTGGCGCTATAGGGTGCCAGACGCAGCAGCGGCTCTATCACGGTGGCTTGGCCAGGCTTGTGATCGCGTTTCGCCTCGTCGATCAAGGCGGCAACATTTTGCGATGAAGCGAAAAGCTTGGTGGGCAGTGGCAGAGCCGGCAGCCTCGCAGGCGCTTGGGCGGAGGTGCTTGCGATCCCGAGGATGGTGGTCACCGCGAGAGCGAGTACACAGTTTGCTGCACGCATCGTTGTGCTCCCATGCTGCTGGATCAGCGCTTATGGCCTACGAGTTGAGCGGTCATCGAGGTGGCTTCAGACTCTCCGCATTTCTAGGCGCGGTTGAAGCTAATCCATGCCCAGGCTTCTCGCGAGATGCGTACCGCCAATGAATAGAACGCAGATGCCCGCCAGCTCCACTATTTCCTCATTATCGAATACTTCATGTAGATTTGCGTAAATCGCATCAAATCGCGCCGGATCCTTCGAGGCATCGTCCAAGGCGAGCTCCCTCGCGAAGCGCAGCGCGGCTCGTGTACGTGGATCAGGCGAATCAAAATCGGCGAGGGTACAAGACTGGATAGCCTCTTCGGCAAGCCCCCCCTGTGTGGCCTGGGTTGATCGTTGCTCGTAGCAAAAACTGCAGCCGAGCAGGCGAGCGACACAAATCCGCATGAGCTCTTTGATCCCATGCTCCACTCGTCCGCCCCGGAATACTGTATCCCAGTACCGCGCGAACGCTTTTGCGACCTGCGGGTTTGACGCGAGCGTCTGATACCATGCCGGTCTGGGCGTTGACAGTCTGCTGGAAGTTTCGATGATCAGATCCAATTCCGGATCCTTTAGACTCGCCACATCAACCAGGGGCATCCGTCGCGACCGGGGCTCGTGAAACGAGCTTGTTTGGTTTTCCGGCATTTGGCCTCCGCCGCGCCGGCGCGGTAACGGTCGACTACAGAAGCGCACGCGCGATCTCGTATGCGATCTTATATCAGGGCGCGTCGGGTCATGTCACGATCGCGGTGTCAGCCGGTGATCACTCCGACTTGCGGGACGCCAACGTCGTCGGAAGCCCCTCCTGCCGGCACCAGCAGCATATCGCCCGCACTTGCCTGCAGCAGCGTCGAGGTGAGCTTGCCGCGAGCTTCGTGCGAGGGGCTCGACAACGCCCCGACTGCCAGCAGATCGTAATCGCGACGGGCGATGAGGCGCGGCAGTACCCTGGCAGGCTCCCCGCCGCAGTACTGCAACAGCCCGAGACCGGTTTGTCCCACCGGTAACAGCGCGCACAGGCGGCGATGAGCGTCGCTGGCCGTACGGCCGGCCACGCCCCGTATCGGCGCGGCATACAGGTAATCCAATTCGGCACTGCAACGCCCGGCCAGCGCCTCGGAAAGACCTACGATCCGAGCGAGCGCAGAGCCGTCCGCACGCTCGCTCAGATCCAGCGCCGCGGCGAATCGCGGCGTTGCGCGCCACGGTCGCCCGGCCGTCAACAGCAATGGTGCCGAACACCGCCCAAACAGCTGGCACTCGGGCCGACCGATCAGGCTCGGCACCCCTTGGGCCGCCTTGACCACGAGTTGGGCAGGCCTCTGCCGCAGCTTCTCTGCCAGTCCCCAAGCCAGCGATGGGGCACACACCACTTCGGTGTCGATCTCCACTCCGGCAGACACGATGGTTTGGTGAAGAGCCTGCAGATAGCGCTGCCCCTCGCTGATGTATCCGGCACGGGCGCGCTCCGCCGCGGACGTATCGCGCGCGGCAGCTGGACATCGTGTCTCACACAGCAGCAGTTCCAGTCGCGCCTCGAAGTGACGCGCCAGCAATAATGCCTTGTTGAGGGCCCCATGCAGGCCGGCACCGCGCTCCACGAGCAGCAGAATGCATGACAGGGAACCCATGGCACTGCATACTCGTACCGAGGGCGTAGCGATGCCATGCGCTCCTTCGCCTACCCTCTTGTGGAAACTACGTATGGCGCTCGAAGTGTGATTCCTGCACCTAGTGAGTCCGTGGAAGCCCAAGCACTGCTCGACGCCACTGTCGATGCCGTCATCCTGATCGATCACCGCGGCATCATGCAGGCCTTCAACCGCTCTGCCGAGCGGCTGTTCGGTTATAGCGCGGCCGAGACACTCGGCAGCAACGTCAGCATGCTGATGACCGAGCGCGACCGCGATCAGCACGATGCGTATCTTGCCCGCTATTTGCGTACTGGAGTGGCGCACATCATCGGCGTCGGCCGCGAGGTTCAGGCGCGTCGCAAGGACGGCAGTGTCTTTTCGGCTTTCCTGTCCGTCGGCCGTATCGGCTCGGATCCGCCGCGCTTCGTCGGCTTCCTGCAGGACATGACGCTGCGCCAGCAGGCGCTCGCGGCGCTGGAGCGCGAGCGCGAGCGGGCCAATCGCTATCTAGAGGCGGCCCAGACGATGCTCGTGGGTCTGGATTCGGATCTGCGCGTCACGATGGTCAATCGCAAGGGCTGTGAAGTGCTCGGCCGTCAGGAGTCAGCGTTGCTCGGCGCCAATTGGACCGAAACCGTCGTCCCCGCCGACTGGCGTGCCGCGCTGACCAACGAGTTGGAAGCGCTGGTGCAGCAGCGCCCACACCAGCCGCGTCATTTCGAGTGCCCAGTGCTCACGCGACAGGGCGCGACCCGCCAGATCGCATGGCGTTGCGTGGCCATCGAGGACGTGCAGGGCGCGGTCAGCGGCGTGCTGTGCTCGGGAGACGACGTCACCGACAGTCGACGCGCCGAACAGGAGGTGCGCGAAGCGCGTGAGCGCATCACTCACGTCTCGCGGCTGGCGACCATGGGGGAGATGGCCAGTGGTATCTCTCATGAGCTCAACCAGCCGCTCGCCGCCATCACGACCTACGCGCAGGCCGGCACGCGCCTGCTCGCAATGGCCAACCCGGATCTACCCGAAGTGCGTGAGGCTCTGCAGCAGATCGCCGCGCAGGCGCTGCGCGCCGGAGAGATCATTCGCAGGCTACGCAGCCTGGTGCGCCACCGCGCCACCGCGCGTGAATGGACTGATCTGAATGAGGCGATCCGAGACCTCGAGCCGCTCACACGTGCCGATGCCCGGGCAAGCGATGTGCGCGTGGTGCTGGAGCTCGACCCGGCTCTGCCCCGTGCCCATCTGGATCGCATCCAGATGCAGCAGGTCGTGTTGAATCTGCTGCGCAACGGGATCGACGCCGTGCAATCCCTGCCGTCCGGTCAGCGTGAGGTGCGCATCCGTACGCGCAGCACGCCTGCCGGCCAGCTGCAGATCCTGGTGATCGACAACGGCGCCGGTGTCCCCGAGGCGCTGCGTACGCAGCTATTCACGCCGTTTCTGACTACCAAGCAGCACGGCACGGGGCTGGGTCTCGCGATCAGCCGCAGCATCGTGGAGGCCCACCGCGGGCGGCTCGAATTTCAGCCCAATGAGCCGCAGGGCGCCGTGTTCACCGTGACGCTGCCCGGGGAGACCTTCGGAGGTTAGCCGCAGCCCGCGGTCATGGCCCGGCGGTCAAGCCGGCGCGCCGCTCAGCGCCTGCGTTCCAACGATCAGCTCCAGCAGCTCTGCGGTGATCTCCTCCTGCCGCGCCCTCTGCGCGACGCGCCGCAGCTCATCGAGCTTGTGCGAGACGTTGTCGCGTGCCGATTCCATCGCCGTCCAGCGCGCCGCGTTCTCACTCGCCAGCGATTCGACCGCCGCCTCCGTCAGGCGCGCGAACAGGTATTCGGCCGCGAGACCCTCGAGCAGCTCCTGGGGAGCCAGATGGTGTAGCGGTTCCTGCGCCGCTGCGGGAGCTGCCACGGCGGCAGCCAATGCCGTCGTATCCAGCGGCAGCAGGGTGCTGCACTCCACGTGTGAGACACCGCCCTGCCGGTAGCGGGCGAACAGACAATCGATGCGGACGATATCCCCGCGCGCCAGCCCCGCATACAGCTGCGATGTCAGCTGGCCGACGCTCCCGGGCGTACCCGCAAGGCGCGTTGCCGCCGGCTGATGCCACGCGAGTTTCCATCCACGCTCGAGCGCGAGTGCCGCTCCATGGCTACCGAGCACATAGAAGCGATCCTCGGGCACCGGCCGCGGCGGCCCCGTGAGCCGCCGGGCATCCTCGAGCAGTCGCTCGTTGAATCCGCCCACGAACCCGTGCTCCGCAGTACATAGGATCACGGCACGCGCGCCGTGTGATCTTCGCGCGCCAATGGAGGCGGTATCACCGTCGGGCAGCAGCGGCAGGGCCGAACCGAGCGCCGCAGCGACGCTGTGTGCATAGCGGCGGATACCCGGCAGTGCCTGCTGCGCCTCCTGCAGCCGCATACCCGCGAGCGCGCGCATCGCGCCCACCACGTCCGTCAACTCCTTCAGGCTGGCGATGCGTGACCGGATGGCGGATAGCTGCGTCATGACTGTTCGAGCGGATTTTCCGGGGCGCCGCTGAGGCCCGCGGCGAACTCCTGCAGCGCGCTGCCCAAGGCCGCCAGCGCCGCGGCGTCCAGCGTCGCGGACCGATCATTCAGCAGCAGCACCGCCGGAAAGTGGTCGCGCAGCCACGCGGCCAGTCCATCGCGAAAGGCGTCGATTCGCTCGAGCGGCAGCGTGTCGAGCACACCGCTGCCCAGCGCGTGCAGCAGGGCAACCTGCAGCCCCAGGGACTGCGGCGAGAGCTGGCGCTGCTCGAGCACCGCACGGATGCGCCGGCCATGCTCGATCACCTTGCGCGTACGCTCATCGACCATGGTGCCAAAACGCGTGAACACTTCGAGCTCGAGAAATTGTGCATACTCGAGCCGCAGGCTCTCGGCCAGCGCCTGCAAGGGCGCGGCCTGCGTCTTGCCGCCCACGCGCGAGACGCTCTTGCCGACGTCCACAGCCGGCTTCTGATCCGCCTGGAACAGCCGCGGGTCCAGGTAGATCTGTCCGTCGGTAATCGAAATGAGGTTCGTGGGAATGTAGGCACTGATGTTTCCCTCCTGAGTTTCCGCGATCGGCAGGGCGGTGAGCGAGCCGCCGCCGTGCTCGGGTGCCAGATGGGCGGCCCGCTCGAGCAGCCGCGAGTGGATATAGAAGATGTCCCCCGGATAGGCTTCGCGGCCCGGCGGACGGCGCAGCAGCAGGGACAGCTGTCGATAGACCGCGGCGTGTTTGGTCAGATCGTCGAACACCAGCAGGACATCGCGACCGCGATGCATGAAGTACTCGGCCATGCTGCAGGCCGCGTAGGGCGTGAGCCACTGCAGGCCGGGAGCGGCGCTGGCCTCTCCGACCACGAACAGGCAGCGCTCGGGCGCTCCGTACTGGCGCACCGCTTCGATGACGCGCGCCACCGCCGCCGCTTTCTGGCCGACGGCCGCGTACACGCAGATCACATCGGTGCCGCGCTGATTGATGATGGCATCCAGCGCGATCGCCGTCTTGCCGGTACCCCGATCACCGATGATCAGCTCGCGCTGCCCGCGTCCGAGCGGAATCATCGCATCGATGACCATGAGTCCCGTGGCGAGCGGGCGCGTCACGAGGGCACGCTCCACGATCATAGGCGCCGGCTGCTCGATCGGCGCGAACGCATCGCTTGCCACGGCGGGCTTATCGTCCAGCGGTGTGCCGAGTGCGTTCACCACGCGCCCGAGAAGTGCCTCGCCGACCGGCACGCGCGCCACCTCGCCGCTGCCGCGCACCTCACTGCCGGCGACGACCGCCGATGCGTCCCCGAGCAGTACACATCCGATCAGATTCTCGGCCAGATCCACGGCCAGGCCACGCACACCGCCCTCGAACAGCAGCAGCTCGTCGAGCCGTGTGCCCGGCAACCCTTCGACCAGTGCCACTCCGTCGCCGACCTGCCGGACACGACCGATCTGCTCGAGCTGCGGCTGCACGCGCAGCTGCGAGAGCTGCGGGGACACCTGATGGGCCCAGGCCCCGAGCTCCTCACTGAGCGTGGGCATGAGTATCGATCTGGGTATGCAGGGCAGCCAGTACGCCCTGCCAGGAGAATTGCAGCCGCGCCTGCGGAAAGCGCAGCTCCGCGCCGGCCAGCAGGCGCTCATCGACCTCGAAGCCCATGAGCACATCGGCTCCGAGGAGTCTCTGGAGACGCTCGCGCCAGCGTGCAGTCGCCTCCTCGGACAGCACTGCCGCTGTGATCACCCGCAGGGCCGCGCCCTGCGCGAGCTGACGCCTGAGCCCGGCACGCTCTTCCTCCGGCAGTGCCACGAGGGACTGCGTAATGCGATCGATCCATGCCTGCTCGCGCAGCTGCAGCGGCAGCTCGCCGAGTAGCCGCAGCGCGACGTCGGCGCCGAGCTCGAGCGATATCTCGCGGGCCTCCCCGAGTGCGCGGCTGCGCTCGGCGGCCAGCGTTGCGCGGCCCTCGGCCAGCAGCGCCTGCGCCTGTTGCTCGGCCTCGGCGCGGCGCTGCTCGGCGGCGCGTTGCGCCTCGACATCCGCCGCCTTCAGCGCCGTTGCACGCTCCTGCCCGATTGCCGAGCGCTGCGCATCCAGGCTCGCCAGCCGTACCTGCGCCTCGCCCTCGAGCCTCTGGATCTGCTCCTGCTGTCGCCGGATCTCGCCCTGACGCTCATCGATGAGCCGCAGCACCGGGGCATAGAGAAAGCGTTGCAGCAACCACACCAGCACGGCAAAGTTCACCGTCTGCAGCAGCAGCGTCCAGCCGTTCAAATGCATGGCGCTAGGCCAGGGGATTGGCGAACAGCAGCAGCAGCGCGATGACCAGGCAGTAGATCGCCATCGTCTCGATCATCGCCAATCCCACGAACAGCGTGCGCGATATCGTCGCCGAGGCGTCCGGCTGGCGCGCGAGCGCGTCCATCGCCGCCGCGACCGAGCGCCCCTCACCCAGCGCCGGCCCGATCGAGCCGACCGCCACCGCCAGCGCCGCTCCAATTATCGAGATCGTCTTCGCATCCACCGCAGCCTCCCGGGTATCTGGCAACCCTATCTATGAACTACGCCGCCTCACTGCTGCCGACGGCAGCGCCGATGAACACCGTGGCGAGCACGGCGAAGATATACGCCTGCACCAGCCCGATGAGCATCTCCAGCGCCATCAGCGGAATCGGCACGAACAGACCCACCAGCGCGACCAGCAGCGCGATGATGAAGCCGCCGCTCATCACGTTGCCGAACAGACGCACCATGAGCGAGAACGTCCGCGTGATCTGCGACAGGATGTTCAGCGGCAACATGATGACCTTCGGCTCGGCGAAGCTGGACAGGTAGCCGCGCATCCCGCGGATGCGCACCCCGTAGTACTGGACGGCGAAAAACACGACCAGCGCGAGCGCGGCCGGCGTCTCGGGCTTGCCGGTGGGCGCCTGTACACCCGGTAGCAGATCACAGAGATTGCTGATGGCGAGAAATATGAACAGCGTCCCGAGCAGCGGCAGATACCGGCGTGCGTCCGCACCGATGATCTGCCGGATCTGCTGCTGGATAGCACTCACCAGTATCTCGAGCAACACCTGGGCTCTGCCCGGCGTCGCCTGGAGTCGGCGCGTGAGGTAGCGGCAGGCGAGCGCCAGGACCAGCATGATCGACCAGGTCGTGACCACCGGAGTGCTCACCGGCACCGGACCGACGTGAAACAGCACGGGACTCGCGAGCGGGGAGGGTTGCATCAGTGTCCCCCGGATCCCGCGCTCGCGTGCAGGCGGCGAGCGTGGCCAACGGTGAAACTGCGGGCCACGACGAATCCTGCAAACAGCGCCAGCAGCGCTGCGGCTCCGTGATGCGCCGCAAGGATCAGCAGCGCGACCACTGCGCCGAAGCGTGCGGCGGCCAACGCCAGTACACCGCGCCGCCCGCTGAGCAGTCGCGCACATCCCTCGCGCAGCGCCGCGAAGTACACCACGCCACAGGTGAAGCCAACCGGAGCCATGATCACGGCCCAGATCACAGCACGGGAATACGGGGCGTCGATCATGAGCCACGCACTCGCCGCCAGGCGAGCACGCACCCGATGGCCAGGCCGAGCGCAAGCAGCCCCCCCGTCCAAAAGATCCCGCTACCCAGGCGATGATCGAGCCAGCGGCCGGCGAACAAGCCGAGCAGCATCGGACCGACGATGGTCCATCCGAGCACCCCGACCAGGGCGAGATCCCGCGCGAGCGAGCCCTCCCCTTCCCGCTCGCGACGCGCCTGACGTGCGCGGCGCGCGCGCACGGCGGCATGCAGTGCGTCCCGGTCTGGTTCGGTCTGGGGCTGCGGCTTCATGAGGGCGGTAGGGTTCCGGGAACGCTCGGTGGTCGATCCGCGCGTAACAACCGGCAGATCTCACGCACCGCCGCCAGCTGCAGCTTCCAGGCATCGGTGCGGGCAGTGCGCTCGAGCTCAGCGTCATGGCGGAACTGCGCGAGCACACGCGTTTCGAGCTGCTGCAGGTCATCACCCGCGACGGCCTCACGGGTTGCGATCGAAACCGCCTCGCCCCCCTGCACCGAGAGCACACCGGCGCGCACCGCCAGGTAGTGCGTCTGCTCCTGGGCGTCCTGCCACATCACGACCGAGGGCGCTAGCACCGTGAGAAAATCTGCGTGACCGGGCAGGACGCCGAATGAGCCCGTGGCGTCTTCCGCGCGCAGGCGTGTCACGCCGTCGATGTCCACGACGACCTGCAGTGGAGTGCTGACCGTGAGCTTCACGCTGGCTTCCCCGCCGCGGCCTCACGCTGCCGCGCCTCCTCCAGATCCCCGACCATGTAGAGAGAGCCTTCCGCCCAATCATCGGTTTCGCCCTCGAGAATCGCGCGACAACCGGCGAGTGTGGCTGCAAGTTCCACGGTCCGGCCCGCCTTTCCGGTAAAGGCCACCGTGACCATGAAGGGTTGGGTGAGAAATCGCTGCAGCCGCCGCGCGCGCTTGACGACCTGACGGTCCTGCGCACTCAGCTCCTCGATGCCGAGCAGGGCGATGATCTCCTGCAACTCGCGATAGTGGGCGATCGTCTTGCGCACCTCCTGAGCGACGCCGTAGTGCTCCTGGCCGACCAGGCGCGGATCGAGCAGGTTCGAGCTGGAAGCGAGAGGATCGACCGCTGGATACATGCCTTCGCCGGCCATCTGCCGCGACAGCACGATCGAGGAGTCCAGGTGGCTGAAGAGCTCCGCGACCGCTGGATCGGTGAAATCGTCTGCCGGCACGTACACCGCCTGGATGGAGGTGATGGCGCTGCCACCGACCGACGCAATGCGCTCCTCGAACTCGGCGATCTCGGAGGCAAGCGTCGGCTGGTAGCCGACTCGCGAGGGCAGCCGGCCGAGCAGGTCGGATACCTCACTGCCGGCCTGAACGAGGCGGTAGACGTTATCGATGAGCATCAACACGCTCTGGTGCAGCTGGTCGCGAAAATGCTCGGCGATCGCCAGCGCCGCGAGTCCCGTGCGCCAGCGCGCTCCAGGCGGCTCGTTCATCTGTCCGAAGACGAGCGCCGTGCGCGCCAGGATCCCCGACTGCGACAGCTCCAGCAGCAGCTCGTGTCCCTCGCGGGAACGCTCGCCAATGCCTCCAAACACCGAGATGCCGGCGTGCCGCTCCACGGTGGTGCGGATGAGCTCCATGATGAGCACCGTCTTGCCGACGCCGGCACCACCGAACATCGCAGCCTTGCCGCCGCTGACCAGCGGGGCGAGTAGATCGATGACCTTGATGCCGGTATGGAAGCGCTCGAGCGTGCCCCCGAGTCGCGCCACCGCCGGCGCAGGCGCATGAATCGGACGGCGCGCCACGTCCGGCGGGAAAGCCGGCCCAAGGTCGATCGGATCCCCCGTCGGTCCCAGCAGCCGACCCAGCACCGCATCGCCCACCGG
>JASHPX010000216.1 GCA_030037905.1 Gammaproteobacteria bacterium | reverse complement strand
CCTCAACTCGCTGATTTCGTCGGTCAAGCCGATCATCCTTCCGCTGAGTGGAAGGATACCATCCGCCCGCGCCAGCTACTAGAAGACCGGCGACATCGCTAGATTGAGCCCGAGAGTTCACCACTCAAAACGGGACAGACGATGTCGAGGATCAAACAATGAATAGCGAGACACAGAGCGTTACTGTTACGACGCTGGTCGGCGCGGGAGGTGCGGTCTCGCGTACCTCACCTGTCGTGTTTCCGCATATCGGTCTCAGATTACGACGCCGGCACGCGCTGTGGGTCGGCGGTGCGGTGCTATTGGCCGTGGCAGCCTTTGGCGCCCAGAGGTATTGGACGGTCGGTCGCTTCATGGAATCCACCGACGATGCCTACGTGCAGGCGGACTCCACCACCGTCGCGCCGAAAGTCTCGGGTTACATCTCACAGGTACTGGTCAACGACAACCAGGCGGTGCGCCAAGGGCAAGTCCTCGCTCGGATCAACGACCGGGATCTGCAGACGGCGCTGCACGAGGCGCAGGCGAGCCTGGCGGCAGCGAGCGCGGTCGTGACAAATCTTTCCGCACAGATTGCCGAGCAGGCGCTGCGGGTCCGGGAGGCGCAGGCGAATCTCCTGGTGGCGCAAAATGCCGTGAGCCTGTCACGCCTGAACGACGCGCGCCGTCGCGAGATGGCGCGAGTCGGCTACGGCTCCGTCGAGCAATTGGATGATGCGTCGACGGATCTGCGCGACAAGATTGCCCAGGTCGCGTATGCACAGGCAGCTCTCGCCAGCGCCCGCCAGCAGATAGAGGTGCTGCGAACTCAGCGGGACCTCGCCGCAGCACGGCGCCAGCACGCCGAGGCGTTCCAGCACCAGGCGGAACTCAATCTGAGCTACTCCGTAATCAGCGCAGCCATCGACGGCACCGTGGGTGAGCGCACGCTGCGGGTGGGACAGTACGTTCAGGCAGGCACTCAGCTCATGGAGATCGTTCCGCTGCAGGCGGTTTATGTGGTGGCAAATTTCAAGGAGACGCAGCTCGCCCGGATGCGTGGCGGTGAGCGTGCGCGGATCTCGGTGGATTCGTTTCCGGCGGACGACCTGACGGCGACGGTGAATAGCATCGCACCGGCCAGTGGGCTCGAGTTCAGCCTGCTGCCACCGGACAACGCCACGGGAAACTTCACCAAGATCGTCCAGCGTGTGCCCGTCAAGCTCGTCTTTGGTCGCGAAGGAGACCTCTCGGGTCGGCTACGGCCGGGCATGTCGGTGGAGGTGTCCGTGGATACACGCCGCCCCGCTCGTGCTGTGCTCACGGCGCGGCGCTAGCAGCGCCACAGCGGACGGAGATTCGAACGTGAGCAGCACAGCCATGGCAACCGCCGCGATGGTGCGCCCGGAGCCCGCGGTTTCGGTCAAGACCTGGATCGGCGTGATCGGCTCCGCTCTCGGGGCGTTCGTCGCCGTGCTCAACATTCAGGTGGTCAGCGGCTCGCTCGCCGATCTGCAGGGAGCGATCGGGACCGGTGTGGATCAGGGCGGGTGGATCATCACCGCCTATCTCATCGCAGAAATCATCGTGATACCGCTGAGTGGGTGGCTCGCGCGCGCCCTTTCGGTACGCACTTATCTCCTCGCCAGCAGCTTCCTGTTCATCATCTTCAGTGTGGGTTGCACGTTCGCGCACGACCTCCGCGAGATGATCGTGCTGCGCGCCATGCAGGGGCTGGCGGGTGGCTCCTTCATTCCGTTGTCCTTCATGATCATCATGACGCGCTTACCGCCCTCCAAGCAGCCCATAGGGCTCACGATCTTTTCCGTCTCGGCGATTTTTGCGCCCGCGATCGGCCCCGTGATCGGGGGTTACCTGAACGACACCTTTGGCTGGAAGTTCATCTTTCTGCTGAATGTGCCGCCGGGGCTGCTCATGTTCGCGACGCTGTGGGCGGGACTCGAGCGCGAGCCGCGTAATCTGCAGCTGCTCCTGCGCGCCGACTGGATGGGGATTCTCACGATGGCGATCGGGCTCGGGGCACTCGAGACGGTGCTCGAGGAGGGCAATAAGGACGACTGGTTCGGCTCTGCATTTATCAGCCGTCTGGCCGTCATCGCGGTCGTGGCGCTGACGGCGTTCTGCATTCAGCAGCTGATCTACAGAAGGCCGCTGCTGAATCTGCGGCTATTTGCCCGCCGAAACTTCCTCTTCGGCTCGATCGCCAATTTTTTCTTTGGCCTCTCCCTGTACGGCTGGGTGTACATCGTGCCCTTTTACCTCGCGCGCGTACAGGGATACGACGCCGAACAGATCGGCACGGTGCTCATCTGGACCGGTCTGCCACAGCTGGTTCTGATGCCCCTGATGCCTCGCCTGGTCAAGCTGGTGGACTCCCGTTACCTGATCGCCGTGGGATTCCTGCTGTACATCGTGGGGAGTCTGCTCGCGAGTCCGGTTTCGAGCGATTTCTCCGGTCCGCAATTCATCTATTCGAGCGTCGTGCGTGCGGTGGCGACGACCGTGGTCATGGTGCCGATGTCCGCAATCGCGGTCGCCGGCATTGACCGCGAGCACGCGCCTTCGGCGTCCGCGCTCTTCAACATGGGACGCAATCTCGGCGGTGCGATCGGTATCGCCGTGCTTCAGACCTTCATGACCAAGCGCGAGCAGTTCCATTCCGTCATCCTGAACTCGCAGGTCACGCTTCTGAATGGGCCGACCCGCGCCCGTCTGCAGCATCTCACCAACCTGTTCGCGGTCCGCGTGACCAGCGATGCGCAGCTGGCCCATCACGATGCGGCCGTTGCGGTCGGTCGCGCCATACAGCGCCAGGCCACCATTTTCGGCTTCTCGGACACCGTGATCTTCCAGAGTGCATTGCTGGTGCTCGCGTTGATCACGGTATTTTTTCTCAAGCGCTCGCAAACATCCACAGTGCAGCTGGCGGAGTGATTGACCATGTCAACGAAAAACGGCGTTCCGCAAGCGATTGAAAGAACCGTGGTCATCGCCCTGGCGACGGTGCTTGCCGGTTGTGCGACCGGTCCCCGATTCACAGCGCCGGCGCGGCCGACCGTCACCTCGTATACGAGACCGGCTGCCAGCGGGATGTATCCCGAGGGGACACCGCGGCTGCAGCAGGGGCCAGACGACAGTGCTGAACAAGTAGTCGTCCTCGGAGCGGCGCCGCGTCAGGACTGGTGGACGCTGCTGCAATCACCCGAGCTGGATAAGGTCATCGCGCTAGCCCTGCGCAACAATCTGGCTCTGGATGTCGCCAGGGCCAACGTCGCTCGCGCGGAGGAAGGTCTCGCGGCAGCAAAGGGGGCGCGGTCCGTGCAGATCGACCTGGCATCGGACATCGGCCGCAAGCAATACGGTGCCGACTTCCTGGGCCCGGAGGCTGCCACATTCCCGCCCTTCTCGGATTATTCAGTCGGTCCGAGCATCAGCTACGACCTCGATGTGTTCGGCGAATTACGTCACCACGTCGAGCAGGCCGGCGCCGAGGCTACATACGAACACGAGGAGCTTCGGGCGGCACGCCTGCGGGTGATCGGCGACACCGTGACCCAGGCACTGCAGATCGCATCGTTACGTGAGCAGATCGATGTCATCGATCACATCGTCGCCGCCGATGAAAAGACACTCGAACTGGTACGCGCCGCTCGGCGGTCTGGAGTGGTCTCGGATATCGACGTATTGACGGTAACCAGTCAAAGGGATCGGGACCGGGCCCTGTTACCGCCTTTGTACCAGGACCTCGATGCCGCTGGGGATGCTCTGGCCATTCTGGTAGGCCAGCCGCCCGCAACGTGGGACGCTCCGGCCTTCGCACTGGACCGGTTGACCGTCCCGCACGAGCTGAATCTCGTCGTGCCCTCCGCGCTGGTACGGGCGCGCCCGGACATCCGGGCTGCGGACGCCGAGCTGCGCAGGGCTACCGCGGCGGTGGGAGTCGCCACCGCGGACCTGTATCCGCATATTTCTCTTACCGCAGGATGGGCCGAGCAGGGCCTGCTGACGGGTGGCACCGCCTCTGCATGGAGTCTCCTCGGAGGGCTCAGCGCCCCGGTGTTTCACGGTGGCACACTGCGCGCCGAGCGCCGCGCGGCGCAGGATGCCTATACGGCTACGTTCGCGCACTACCAGCTCGTCGTTCTGAATGCTTTCCGTCAGGTGGCCGACACGTTGCATTCACTCGAGCACGACGCGCAGGCCCTCCAGACTGAGGAACAGGCCCTCGCGTCGGCTGAGGCCACCGTGCGCCTGACGCAGGATGGATATCGTGTGGGCAATGCCGGAATTCTTCAAGTCGTCACTGCCGAGCGCGAGCAGCAGCTGGCGCAGATCGGTCTCGTTCGGGCGCGGACGCGAAGAGTGGCCGATACGGTCGCTTTATTTCTCGCCTCCGGAAGCGGCGCATGAGGTGACATTCAATGGACACACTGACCAGCATCAAAGTATTTCGGCAGGTGGTCGACTCCGGCAGCTTCGTGAAGGCCGCCGAGCGACTCGATATGTCGACCGCCTCGGTCAGCAAGCACGTGATGGGGGTCGAACAACGGCTCGGCGTGCGATTGCTCAATCGCAACAGTCGTTCTCTGAGCCTCACGGAACCTGGGAGGCTTTATTTCGAGCGTTCCAAGAGCATCCTCGATGAGTTGCAAGCGGCCGAGCTGGAGCTCGGTTCTCTAGGCAGCATTCCCCGGGGGACGCTACGCGTCAGCGTACCGAACTCAGCTTCCGGACAATGGCTCGCCGATCTTCTGCGGGAGTACCGCCGCCGCTATCCTGAAGTGCTGGTCGACCTATCGTTCGAAGACCGCTTCGTCAATATCGTGGATGAAGGGTATGACGTCGCGCTTCGGATCACCTCGAGTCGCCATTCACTGCCGCCAGGTCTCATTGCTCGTCCCCTACGACCCGCGATGTTTTGCCTCGCTGCCTCGCGCGACTACATCAAGCGCCGCGGTGCACCGAAATCCCCAGAGGAGCTCCCTCAGCACGATTTCATAGCTGTAGGGGACCTGCTGAACTACGTCCCACGACCGGCTGCGACGGAAAAGACTGAAGCTCCTCTTCGAGTGGTGCTGCGCTACCGCTCAATGGCGGGTGCGGTCAATGCCGTGGCCGCCGGCATCGGAATGGCACCGGTACTCGCGGTGCTGTTCGAGGACCCGGCGTTCCGCGACAGGTTGACGCCGGTCCTGCCGGAACACCCCCTGCGAGAGGCGACGCTCTATGCCGTGTACGCGAGCCGCAGATTTGTGCCGCAGAAGCTTCGCACGTTCGTTGATTTTGCTGCCGACTTCCTCTCTGCCGGCAGTGCCCACCTCTTCACGTCGGATCGTCAGCGCGCGGAGGCACCGTCTAACCCGCAACACATTTATCTCGACGGCCCAGCAAGCTGACGTAGGAATTCCAGTTTCCGGTCGCAGAGCAACTCAAAATGAACCCGGTTGATTCCGTCACACCGCATTCGTGGAATTTGCCACGTGCTTGTGGCGCGCGAATTTCCGTGCGGAGGAGTCTCATCTGCCAGCGCGGGAAGTCCTGAGTTATCAGCTACGGCTAAATGGTCGCTGTCACGGACCCCACCAGGCTCGCACGGTCGCGTGCTTGAGTCTCCTCCAAAGTCGGCGTCGTCGGATCCGACACGAGTTC
Organism: Gammaproteobacteria bacterium; assembly: GCA_030037905.1. Classification (GTDB taxonomy): domain Bacteria; phylum Pseudomonadota; class Gammaproteobacteria; order Steroidobacterales; family Steroidobacteraceae; genus FEN-1191. The sequence goes on along the minus strand of JASHPX010000216.1, from coordinate 18,087 downwards.
CAGCAGGTCGCTGGTGCACAGCCTGTAGCCCACTCCTGTCTCGGTCAAAAGGTAACGGGGCCGAGGCGCATCGGGCTCGAGCTTGGTACGCAAAGACCTGATGAACACGCGCAAGCTGCGTGCGTCATCCGTACGACCTGGACCCCAGACCTCGCGCAGGAGCTGGTTCTGCCGTACGACCATGCCGGCGTAGCGGGCCAGACACTCGAGCAGCTGGTACTCCACTGGGGTGAGGTGGATATCGCCATTGGGTCCCTGCGTCCGTCGGGCCGCGAGATCGACCTGGATTGGCCCGAACCGCAGGATCGGACCCTGCTGCGCCCCGCATGCACCGCGTCGTAGCGCAGCACGAACCCTCGCAAGAAGGTCAGGTGCCGAGAAGGGTTTAGTGATGTAATCGTCGGCTCCCGCATCGAGCGCCAGGATTTTCTGTTCCTCTAGGGTACGCGCCGACAACACGATGATCGGGACCGGCGACCAGGACCGCACGTCGCGGATGACCACCAGACCGTCTCTATCGGGCAGACCGAGGTCAACCAGCAGCAGATCCGGCTTGTGATTGCGTGCTTCGATCGCGCCACGGGTGGCGGTTTCCGCCTCGATGACCTTATAGCCTTGGACACCGAGCAACACCCGAAGCACGTTACGGAAGGCGGGCTCGTCCTCGATGATCAGGATCTGGTGCGTGGACTGTGTCATGGTCTACCTCGGAAGTGCCGGCCGAGGTCATGCGGGCGCACCGTAGCGTTGTCGCAGCGCCAGGTTGATCTCCAGCACGTTGATGAGCGGCCCGCCGAACAGTCCATCGCCGGGGCTGAACGCATGGGCGCGCAGCATCGTCTGAATTTCCTGCTTGACCTGCATGGGGTCGCGCTTCAGATCGCGCGCCCACTGGTTGGCAACCCGATCGAGCTGGAATTCAGCATTCTCCAGCGTGATGTCCGGATCCAGGCCGGACCCCGAGGTGGTGACGTAGTCGCCGGGAATCGGCCGCAAGGCAACGTCCGGGTGATCGGTGCGCCACATATCGAAGAAGATCGACTGGATGTCGCTGCCGGAAGCGACCGGCTCGATATCGGTGACGCTCTTGCCGTCCGCGCCGCTGTGAGTGACCGCGGACGGAAATCTGCCCGGATGATCCGTCGAGAAGTGTTCGAAGAACACGACGGCGAGATCGGTTGCCGCGGGCTTCGGAGTGCCAGGATTGTCGTGGATGAATTGCTTGACGATCTCTGGGTGTGCTTTGCCCCAGGCGTTGACGTAATCGGCGTGAGTGGAGTCGGCACTCACCCACCCCTGGGCGAGACTGTTGTGCGCATCGGCCCACTGGGCCACGATCCCGGGCTTACCCTGGAAGTGATCGGCGTCAAACCAGGCTTCGACATCCGGCGCGACGGGCTGGCCGGCGAGTGGCCCCGCCGCGTAAGTGGCCAGTGGTCCGATCGTACGGGCGACGCGGTCACGCAGCGCATAATTGGACACCGCCAGTGCCGAAGAAGAGGACGCGGTGCCGTCGTAATTGGCCGCTGAAGGGCGCGGATAGAAATACTCGGCCTTCGTGAAGGGTTGGGCGATCAGCAGCGAGCCGACCGGCTTGCCGTCCGGTCCGTTGACGATGCTGCCGTTGACCTGGAAGCGCCAGAGTGCGTGCCCGATCCCCCAGAGAATCTGGGGATAGATACCACACAGCAGTACCACGCTGAACAGCAACAGCAGCAGACTCTTCTTCAGCGAGCGCATCATGGCAGTATCCTCGCGGCGGTTTCAGGTCACCAGGTTTCAGGTCACCATGTGCATGCTCACCATGACCATGTCGATGAGCTTGATGCCGATGAACGGCACGATCACGCCGCCCACACCCCACACCAGCAGGTTACGTCGCAGCAGCACGTCGGCGCCCAGCGGGCGGTAGCGCACGCCCTTCAGCGCGACCGGGATCAAGAATGGGATGATCAATGCATTGAAGATCACCGCCGAGAGGATCGCCGAGGTGGGCGAATGCAGATGCATGATGTCCAGGACCTTCAGCCACGGCAGCGTGCCCGCGAACAGTGCCGGGACGATCGCGAAATACTTGGCCACGTCATTGGCGATCGAGAAGGTCGTGAGGGCGCCGCGGGTCATCAGCAGTTGCTTGCCGATCGCCACGACCTCGATCAACTTGGTTGGATCGCTGTCCAGGTCCACCATGTTGCCCGCTTCCTTGGCCGCCTGAGTCCCGGAGTTCATGGCCAGACCGATGTCGGCCTGCGCGAGAGCCGGGGCGTCGTTGGTGCCGTCCCCCATCATCGCGATCAGCTTGCCTTCGGCCTGCTCCTTGCGAAGGAACGTGAGCTTGGTCTCCGGAGTCGCTTCCGCCAGGAAGTCATCGACACCGGCATGGCGCGCAATGGTCGCCGCGGTCAGGCGGTTGTCGCCGGTGATCATGATGGTGCGCAGACCCATCTGGCGCAGCTGCGCGATGCGTGCACTGATGTTCGGCTTGAGCGTGTCCTCCAGGACCACGACGCCCAGCACGCGCTGGTTATCGGCGACCACCAACGGGGTGGAGCCGGCGGCTGCCACCCGTTCGATCAGCGGCGTCAGTGCCGCCGGCACCTGCGCGCCTTGGGCACGCAGGTAGCTGCCGATGGCATCCGGCGCGCCCTTGCGGACGCGGCGTCCGTCGGGCAGGTCGATGCCGCTCATGCGCGTCTGAGCGGTGAAGGTGACGAACTGTGCGCCCTGCGGCGCCTCGATCGCCTCCGACGGAATATCCGCCAGCACCGCGGTCACGATGCTTTGGCCCTCGGGCGTCTGGTCGGCCGATGAGGCCAGGGCCGCGGCGATACGCAGCTCCTGCAGGCTGACGCCGCCCACCGGTAGAAAATCCGACGCCCGGCGACTGCCCAGGGTGATCGTGCCGGTCTTGTCGAACAGCACCGTGTCGACGTCGCCCGCGGTCTCGACCGCCTTGCCGCTCTTGGCGATGATGTTGGCACGTAGCGCGCGATCCATGCCGGCGATGCCGATGGCGGCCAGCAGCGCGCCGATCGTGGTCGGAATGAGGCACGCCAGCAGCGCAATCAGCGTCGGCACGTCGGTGCCGAGGCTGGACAGAGCGCCACTGAGGCCCAGATAGCCGGCCATGTACTGCTCGGCGTTGTAAGCCATGGGCCAGAGCGGTACCACCACGATGAGAAAGATCAGACTGAAGGCCGTCAGCACCAGTGTGAGCGCGATCTCGTTGGGAGTACGCTGGCGCACCGCCCCTTCGACCAGCGCGATCATGCGATCGAGGAAGGACTGCCCGAACCCCGCGGAAATCTGTACCACCACGCGATCGGACAGCAGGCGGGTGCCGCCGGTGACGCCGGAGCGATCCCCGCCGGCGGCACGGATCACCGGCGCGGACTCGCCGGTAATCGCCGACTCGTCGACCGATGCTGCACCCTCGATGATCTCGCCGTCTCCGGGGATGAGCTCGCCGGCGCTGACAACCACCCGGTCTCCAGGCGTCAGTCCCACCGAGGTGGTCGCCTCGACGCTGCCGTCGGCGCGCAGACGGCTGGCCGAGGTCGCCACGCGCGTGCGGCGCATGGACGCTGCCTGTGCACGGCCCCGCTCCTCGGCGAACGCGGTGGCAAAGTTCGCAAACAGCACCGTAAGCCACAGCCACACGTCCAGGGCGACGAAGTAGCCCAATCGGGGGCCGGTACCCGATAGGCCCAGCGCCGCGCGCACGGTCGACACCAGCGTCAGCGCAGCTCCGATCTCCACGACGAACATGACGGGGTTGCGCCACTGGATATCCGGCCGCAGCATGACGACCGACTGCTTCAGCGCCGCCATTGCGAGTCCGGCGTTGAAGAGCTCACGCTTCGGTGCCGGCTGTCCGATCGGCGCTTCAGTGACGGTAATGCTCATAGTGCTGCCCTTGCATCCACGGCTTTGACGGTGCGGGTCGCTCTCATCCGCCGAAGGGGATCGGTCCGAAGTGTTCCGCCAGTGGTCCCAGTGCCGCGACCGGCAGGAACAGCAGTGCGCCGATGATCACGATGGTCCCGAGAAGCAGGAAGCCGAACGTGACCGTGTCGTCCTGCATGGTGCCGAGCGACACGGGCGCGATCTTCTTGCGCCCGAGAAACGCTGCCATCGCGATCGGCGCGATGATCGGCAGATAGCGCGAGAACAACATGACGAGCCCCGTGGCGATATCCAAAGGTACGGCCTCGGGCGGGGGGCTGGGGTTGTTGTTGAACCCATACGTCACGCCCAGGCCGTCGAATGCCGAGCCGTTGTTGGCCGAGGACGAGGAGAACTGGTAGACGATCTGCGAAAATCCGTGCGGCCCGGGGTTGCTCTCGGCCTTCGTGCCCCAGGCGGTGGCGGCGAACAGTCCACTCGGGCCGAGGATCAGGATCGGATGCACGAGCAGCGCGATCATCGCGAGCTTCATCTCGCGTGCCCCGACCTTGCGGCCGAGATATTCGGGACTGCGTCCCACCATCTGCCCCGCCAGGAATACCCCGACGATCAGGAACAGCAGCAGGTTGATCATCCCCACACCCTTGCCGCCGAACACGCAGTTGAGCCACATGCCCGTGAAGGGCGAGAGGCTCGCGATCGGGTTCAAGCTGTCGTGCTCGGCATTCACCGCGCCGCAAGTGACGTCGGTCGTGATCGCGGCGAACACCGCTCCGGCCGAGGTACCGAAGCGAAGCTCCTTGCCTTCCAGGTTGCCGAGGCGCTGATCCACCGGGAGCGCCGCCACCCGTGGCACGTTGATTTGACGTGCCGGCGCGGCAGTGCCGTTTGCCGGCAGGGTATAGGTGTGCGCTGTGGGGGTTCCGGTGAAGGCTGGATTGGGCCGCAGAGTATCGAATATCACCGTCCAGGCGATCAGCACCATCATCAGCGTCAACATCACGCTGTAGATAACCGCCGCGTGACGCTTGCGACGCAGCATTCTTCCGTACATCAACACCAGGGTGAACGGGAAAATCATCATGTCGAACGTCGTGACGAAGTTCGACAGCGCGGTCGGATTCTCCAGTGGATGCGCGGAATTCATGCCGTAGAAGCCACCGCCGTTGGTGCCGAGCATCTTGATCGGAATCACCGCGGCCACCGGCCCCACGATGATGTTCTGCGGATTCGCATGCCCCTGCGCGTCCGTGCCCATGGCACCGGTCTCGAGCGTGGTGACCGTCTGCTCTGTCTTGTAGGTCATCGGCATGCCTTCGTGCATGAAGATGATTCCCGAGAGCAGAGCCGCCGGCAGGTAGATGTAGGCCACCACCCGCCACATGTCGACGAAGTAATTGCCGACGGTCGCCTGGCCGCGAAACAAACGGATGATCGCCGACAGCGCGCAAAAGCCGATCGATGCCGACAGGAACATGTTCGGCAGAATGAAGAATATTTGACTGAAGTTGGACAGGTGCTGATCGCCCGAATAGTGCTGCAGATTCGTGTTCGTCAAAAAAGAGATGACGGTGTTGAAGATCGTCGAGGGTGCGAGGATCCCCCGATGCAGCGGATTCATCGGGGCGATCGGCTGCAGGCACAGGACCACGTAGCCGAACGTGAATAGAACCACGGAGAAGACCAGCATCGATACGGTGTACTGCTTCCAGTCCTGTTCGCCGGTATCGAGACGCGCCTCAAACCACGCGAGCCACCGGGGCGCGCGATAACGGCCCTCCATGATCCACCCGAAATACCGGCTCAGCGGGATCGACAGCAGTATCGTGACCGCGAGCAGCAGAATCGGAAGCGTCCACATAGCACTCACCCTTTGGGGTTCGTATCAGCGCCTATCGGTTCGCGACGAGTCAGCCTGCTGGAAGCCGCTTAGAACCACTCCGGCCTTATGAGGGCTACCAGCAGATAGCCGAACAGGAATACGGTCACGACGACGGTCAGCCAGATCATGTTCAGCACTCCTCAGATCCGCGCGCACCCGGCTGCGAATGCCAGGCACCCGACAAGACTGGCGATACCCAGGAGAAATAGAGCTGGTAGCCATATGGCAAGGTTCATTGGTGCAGACCTCCTGCAGACGCGTCGGAGTTCCCTGTTTGGTAAAATCCGACTAATCAGCGAGCCGCATCACACTAGTTCGCCGCGCATAAGGATGGCATTAAGATTCTCGCCTTGATGAAGTCTCGTCCCGAGCGCCCGTCATCGCTCGCGGCTCGCGCAAATCATCACCTGCCGCGAACGTGCCACGGCTATAATTCAGTGAGTTACGCTGCGGAGTGCGTGAGGTCCTGGCAGCGATGTACAACAAAGCCAGTGTGGCGATCGCAATCAACACAACCGCGATGGTGCCCATGTCAACCTTCTCACGATTCCCTACGAAACGCCGGAACGCTACGCGGTTCGGTATTAACCCTGTATTAAGACTTTCGGAGCATGCGCGACGCACGCGCTTGCGCGGCGCCGCAGGATGGCTGGAGTCGGCTGCGGGTTGCGGAATTCCACAGGTAGCGAAAAGCGCCCGCGCTTTTCGGCATGGGCACGCAGGGTCGATCGGTGATTGAACGCTCGGCAATCCACTGGATCGGCAGCGGGATCGTGCGCATCACCCTCATCGCCGGGGTTTCTATGCGCGCGCAACTGCCGTCGCGCTCGGTCCATTCCCACACCACCCCGGCCTTCCAGGTCTCGCGACGCACCCATGTTCCATCCGGAAAGTAGGTCTCCGATATGACCCGCCCTCGTAGCGTCCTGGTCATACGGGCGAACGGCTGGCCCAGCCAGTTCATCAGTTGCTTGCTGAGCGCGAACGCCACCTCCTCGAGAATGTTTCCGATCAATACTGCGATCACGCCGGCCAGCGTAATCTGCAGAACCGCGAGTGCGGCCGGCGACTCCACCCCGCGGCCAAGCGCGAAACGCACGAGCAGCAGCGTCGCTGCACATCCAGTCAGGCGACACGCCACACCCAGCACCGCACTTACGAGTCGCGCCCGCACGGTTCATCTCCTGTGGTTCGCGACACGCGTACGCGGCAATCCCTTGCGCTCCTTCTGGAAGTAGCAGATCTCCACGAGTGTCGGCCACAGCTCGATCGAGCCCTTGATGACGTCGGTTGCATCCGCAAGGATGCGCAGCAGATTGTGCTGAAAAAAGTCCGGCTCGAAGCCAAAGAATGCCTTGTTGAGATTGGCCGAGAACAGATTCAGCGCTTCCGCCCGTTCCGGCGTAGGCGCTTCCCTGGCCGCCGCCACCGCCCGGCCATACAATTTGCCGATCCTCTCGAGAATTTCCTCGGCGTCTCGCGCGGAGACGTTACCATCGTAATCGAACGCAATCGTAAGCTCGTCCAGACGCGACACCGACGATCGGATCCGTTTCTTGAGAAGATTGGAAACTTCCTCGTTGAAAATCTCGGACGCCGGCGGATTTCGCATGTAATTGCTCTTGATGTGATTCTGTGCCGCGTCCACGTGCGCGGCCGCAACTCCCCCCTGCTGGATCCACAGACGATAGATGTAGTCCTCGCATCGCAGATGCGTCGGGAAAAATGGCGGCAGCCCGAAGGTGTTGTCGTAGGCTGCGACGCCGCAGTCCATCCGCCAGTTCATCTTCGTCACGACCGGCCGAAAATTCTCCAGCACATAGAAATCGTTGAGCTCGCTCGGATCCGTCTGATCCCGATTCTCCAGAAACATCTCCACATAATCGACCGAGTCAATGTCGCCCGTGCCGGAGCGGTAGGTCTGGGCCATCTTGACCACCGCGTCTTCCGGTACGGGACCACGCCGCACGGTCAGCGAGTTCTGACGAGTGAGTCCAGTGCTCGCGTTCGTCTCAAGATCCACCGCGCTGTCCACCAGCAGCTCGCCGCGATCGTAATTCTCGGGGGCATCCCCCGCGCGCTTACCGACGATATCCAGAAACGATCTGAGGATGTCAAAAGACTTGCGCGCGTAGCCGTTCTCCGCCCTGCGATGCAGCCTGCCCCGGCAGACTTCGTCCGCCTCGAGTGACTCAGGACGATGCTCCATCAATGAGTACGGCCTCATGTCATCATCGGCGCTGACTACCTTGCCGCCGAGGGTGTACATCAGCGCGCAGTTGCGGTTACCTCCGTAACTGGGACGAAACAGGCTCTTGACCAGGCCCTGCAGCCGCCTGTCGGTCACACGCATATTCAGATAGGCGACAAACTCCTCCTTCTCCGTCGGCCCCACGTAATACAGCTCGTTGTGTGTCGTCGTCTCCTCTAGGAGCGGGTAGTACTTGTCGCGATTCGCGGGGCTCGAATCATCGAACACGATGATGGGCACCGCGTGCCCGTTGCGCCAGAAATGCTCGTCATACTCCTGGACGGTGGTGCCCACCTCGCGCAAGCGGTAGGTTGGAATGACGAAATACAGCCCGTGGTCGAGGTTCATCGCCACTCCGAGAGTGCACGATGCGCCGTTCCGGCGAAGACTCTCATCGTGTGCCGGAGCCACCTAATGACCTCTGTGGGATAACTCCCGGCATGGCGTGGCGCCGCGCGACAGCGGCGGTAGCCGTTCGTGAATCTTCCCCGCCTGTTTCGGTTGGCGGTTTCACGCCACACATTGAAGGCCGGCAGGATCATCGGGGCGTCAGGCGCGTTGCTGTTAGAATTTAAATATTCCCTGCACCGCGAGCTCCGAAAGACTATCGGCAAGGACCGGTCCGGTCACAGGCGATAGGTTCGGGTTCGTCCGGTAGTAGAAATCGTTCTGTGACGCATCGTATCGACCCTCCAGCCGTAGCTCGAAATGCTTCGTCGGGTCGTAACCGAGGGTCGCCGTACCCTCCCACAGGTGTTGGCCATCCGGGGTGGCGGTCAAGTATCCGTCGGCATCATCGAGGTACTCTCCACGCAGCGACACGCGCCAGCGGTCGTTGAAAGCGTAGTTCACGTAGGCGGCAACCCCGGACCACGTGGCAGCTTCAGTACCCACGCCAAATGCCCGTTCCTGCCTGTCCCAATCGGCGTTTACGACGAAGGTGAGCGCCGAGGTCGCGTTGTACGTGCCGACTACATCCACCAGGGTCTTCTCTGCGTCGACCATTACCGTCGTGCCTGGCAGATATTCGGTCTTGCCAAAGTAGGCCGATGTCGACAGCGAGAACGTCTTGTCGGGTGTCCAGGCGATACCCGTCTCGCCGGTCTTCGGGCCATAGGAGGTGGATGTGATGTTCCACCCATTGTTGATGCCCGCGATGAGGTTGAGCGTGCTGGTGACCGCGTAAGTCGCACGTACGCCGGTATGGTCGAGGGGCTCCGACTCCGTAAACAGCAGGGAGCGGGAGAAGTCGGTATTTTGCGTCGGATTGATGACCTCCGCCCCGGCGAGGGTCACGAACTTCCCGCCGATCACCGTGAGCGGCCCGATCGCGTATTGCAGGAACGCCTGTCGTATATCGAAGCTGTTGTCCTGGCCGTCCTCGGCAATATGCAGAATTCGTGCGTCTTCGCCCGCGATGACATCGACGAGAGCCCCGAACCCCTGTTTGGGCTGATAGGCCACTGAGAAGCCTGCCTCGTCGAGTTGGAAGGTGTCGTGCTGCACGTCGAATTCGTGAATATTCGCCGGGTAGCCGTTTGATGCGTAGTAGGAGGTCGCGACATATCCGTTGGCCGAAATGCCCCAAGCATTTAGTACATCGGTCCAGCTCGGAACTGCCGGTGCGGTTGCGCTGTTGCCCGCGTCGATCGACTGATCGGCAGCCAACAACACCTGAGGCATTACGATAACGAATACAGCCCCTACAAGTGCCAGGGATTTATCTCGCATAATGGAATTTATTTGACTAGCTCTGTGGTCGGATACCGTTGTCGCGCGCGTTAACTACGCACGTTTGCTGCTGAATCAACGTATCGCAGCGAGTATTAAGGCGGTATTAAATCGGCGGAAATTTTGGGCGCCGCTCTCGAATGAGAGCGCACGCAATGTCGACTCGAGAAGCCGGCTCAATGAGCCTAGGCGTTGTTCCAGAACGTAGTGATGACCCCGCCCACGATGATGAGTGCGCCACCCAGCCAGACGGGTAATTCCGGCGCGCTACAAAAACCCATGAAGTTGATCAGAGGCTGGCGGAGCAGGGCGATCTGATGGCGCAAGCGGCCTTGCGGGGCATTTGCTATCGGGAGCGGGGGAAACGGCTAGGCATTGGTGCAGCCAGCAAAACCGGAGGTACCCTCGCTTTGTCGCACGCGCTTGACATCATTCGATGTGGCGCGGAGGATAAGTTGATTGGCGCCTTTACCGGGGCGGTCTCCGTCGATTCACGTCGCATGAGTTTAACGCTCGCCTCGCCGCTGTTCCGGCAGACCCGTGCACGTCGTCGGGTTCTGCTGCTTATGGTGGTAGCCATCGCGCTCGCGGGCTTCGCGCAGGGAGCGCACTACTCTAAGAAAGAGCTCACCACCGGCACAACCGATGTGCACTGCTTGCTGTGCCAGTACGCGGGTGGTACTGCCGCCCTGCCAGCGCTCGTACACATCGCGCCACTCGCACCCCCACCGTACCGGGCGGTTATCTGCCCGACGACGCAGCACTGTGCTCAGCGTCACGACTCCTCTCCCTACGACGCCCGCGGTCCGCCGCTAGCCTGATCCTGTCGTCCCCTACTCTGCCGTAGGCGGCCTGCATTCGCAGGCAGCCCGCGTCGCCACGATTGGTGCCTTTACCGGGGCGGTCTCCGTCGATTCACGTCGCATGAGTTTAACGCTCGCCTCGCCGCTGTTCCGGCAGACCCGCGCACGTCGTCGGGTTCTGCTGCTTATGGTGGTAGCCATCGCGCTCGCGGGCTTCGCGCAGGGAGCGCACTACTCTAAGAAAGAGCTCACCACCGGCACAACCGATGTGCATTGCCTGCTGTGCCAGTACGCGGGTGGCACTGCCGCCCTGCCAGCGCTCGTACACGTCGCGCCACTCGCGCCCCCACCATACCGGGCGGTTATCTGCCCGACGACGCAGCACTGTGCTCAGCGTCGCGACTCCTCTCCCTACGACGCCCGCGGTCCGCCGCTAGCCTGATCCTGTCTGCCCCTGCTCTTCGTAGCCAGCCTGCGTTCGTAGGCAGCCTACGTCGTCACGGGAACAAGTCCACGTACCGGCCAGCTGCTGGGAGGCTGGTCGCCCATAGTTCTTGCACAGGATCTATCCTCATGCCCACACCCTATCCACGCCTGGCCATGCTGGGCCTGTGCGCGCTGCTGTCCGGCGCGCCCGCACTGTATTCGGCCCATGCGGCCAACGCCCCTGGTGACTCCACTGGCAATTCGTCAACCAACGCCGAGGCCGACTCGAGCACCAATGGAGGAACGCCTCAAAGCAGCACCGGCAGCACATTGAGCGAGGTGGTCGTCACCGCCGAGCGGCTCAATACCGAGCGCTCCGAGATCGAGACACTCACCGGCGCGACCACAACCACGATCAATGCGGATGCAATCGCCGCGATGCCGGGCGGCTCCAACGTGCAGCTCGATACCGTGCTGCTGCAGGCGCCAGATGTGGCGCAGGACTCGTTCGGGCAGATCCATGTGCGTGGCGATCACAATGATCTGCAATATCGCCTGAACGGCATCATCCTGCCCGAGGGTATCAGCGTCTTCAGCCAGACGCTCGACCCTAGAATCATCGAATCGCTGGACCTGATCACGGGCGCACTGCCGGCCGAATACGGCCTGCGCACCGCCGGCATCATTGACCTCACAACCAAAGGCGGACTGCTGCAGCCCGGTGGAACGGTGTCGCTCTATGGCGGCAGCCACTCGACCTTGGAACCCTCCGGCTGGTATGGAGGTAGCGATGGGCCGTTCAGCTATTTCGTCAGCGCCGACGTGCTGCGCAACGACCTCGGCATCGAGACGCCGGATGCTAGCAGCGAGCCGCTGCACGATCACTCCACGCAGACTCATGGATTTGGCTACATCGAGGATATCCTGAACGATAACAACCGCTTATCGTTGGTGCTCGGTCTCTCCAACGAGCAGTTCCAAGTGCCCGATAAGCACGGGCTCGAGCCCGGTGGAGTCGGCGGCATTACAGGACTCGGACCCTGTGGCAACGGCGTCTCGTTCTACACTCCGCCGTGCCAGGGAACTGACATGCAGGTGCTGGAGGCGAACGGGCAATACGCCTACCCGAGCAACGACCTCAACGAGAATCAGCATGAGCTCGCACAATATGCCATCGCGACCTGGCAGTACTCGGAGGAGCGCTTTCAGCTGGAGAGTTCGTGGTCGGCACGCTACACCAGTCTCGACTTTGAGCCCGACTGGATCGGCGATCTGCTCTACAACGGCATCGCGCAGAACGCCTTCAAGAGCGACGTCGCGGCCGCCTGGCAGACCGATGCGATCTATCACCTGGCCGCAACCCATGATCTGCGCTTCGGCTTCTATCTGCAGCACGACAACTCCACCAGCGCGACTACCTCCACGGCGCTGCCGATCGACCCCATCACGGGCGTTCAGACCAGCGACGTACCCGAGGTCATCATCGACAATGGCATGCAGTCACAGGAGATCGAAAGCGTCTATCTGCAGGACGAGTGGAAGCCGCTCAACGTCTTTACCGTCAACTACGGCTTGCGCTTCGACAGTTATCGCGCCTATTCCGGCGGCAGTCAGCTCAGTCCACGCCTGAACGCCGTGTGGACCCCGCTGGCCGGCTTGACTGTACACGGCGGCTATTCGCGCTACTTCACGCCGCCGCCGTTCGAGTTGATCGCGAGCGGGACGTTCAACAAGTTCGCCGGCACGACCGCGGTGCCCCCTGGCACCAACGTTGGGGATACCCCGCCGATCGCCGAGCGCGCCGACTATTACGATTTCGGCCTGCAGCAGAAGCTGCTCGAAAACGCGCTGACCGTCGGCCTCGATGGCTTCTGGCGCACCGCGCAGAATCTCATCGATGAGGGCCAGTTCGGCGCTCCCATCATCCTGACTCCGTTCAACTATCGGTTCGGTCAGGTCGGCGGCGTAGAATTCAGCAGCAATTACACTATCAAAAACTTCTCCGCATACCTCAATAGCGCCGTGCAGTCGGCCAAGGGCAAGGACGTCGAATCATCGCAGTTCAGCTTCCCCGAAGACCAGCTCGAGTACATCGCCGATCACTGGATCCACCTCGATCATGAGGAGCGCGTGTCGGCATCGGGCGGTGCTGCCTACACCTGGCTCGGGACTAAGGTGGACGTCGACTTTATCTTCGGTACGGGACTGCGCCAGGACACGCCGTGGCTCGTGCAGGTTCCAGGAATAGGTGCCATCAATATCCCCAACGGTGATCACACACCGAGCTATCTGGTATGGAACCTCGGTCTGAGTCATGCCTTCCACGACGCCGCGGGACCTTTGACGCTGCGGTTCGATGTCGTAAACCTGTTCGATAAGATCTATCTGATCCGCAGCGGCACCGGTGTAGGGGTGTTTGAGCCCCAGTACGGCGCGCCCCGAGGATTCTTCGGCGGCGTCGCGCAGGACTTCTGAGCCATGTGGGGTTGGGGGGCGTTCTGCCCCCCATGTTTCTGGTACGGCGGGCCGAGGAGGTCATGGACCACGAGGTGGTTCTCGCTCAGGCTGGCGACGGCGTCGAGGCGTTTCTCTCGCATCCGGATCACGGCGGGGGCATCCGCCACGTGGTGGTCCGCGAGGGAGGGCGTATCCTGGAAGTGGTGCGTGTCAACACGGCGCTGCGCCACGCCTCCGCGGAGGCGGGTATCGCGATGCGCGACATTGGGAGTCCAAACTTCAAGGTGGATAAGGTGAGCGTCATGTTCAAGACCCTGCAGAGCCTGCCGATCCTGCTGTTGATTTTGATTGCCACTACACTCGAAGTCAGCGGGGATGCCACGGTACGTCTCGCCATCTATGAGCACGCCGGCTTCATTCGCTTTGGGCTATTCCTGGCCGGTGCTGCGCTGCTGTTGGGCTACGGGTCGTTCTTGAACACTGCGCCGGTGGAGTTCGGACGTATCGTCGGCCTCTACATCGCAACGCTCTTCATCGTCTGGCAGATCATTAACTTCTTGGTCTTTCGCACGATTCCTGGTCCGCCGGTCTTCATGGGCGGTGCGCTTATCATCGCAGGCGGCATCGTCATTACATTCTGGCGTCCGACCTGAGAGCGTCGATTTTGGTCTCGGGGTAGCTCAATCATCTGATCTTGCGCACGTGTGATGTTGCGCGTCGATTATGCGACGAGGTGATGCTGCTGGCCAATAATGACGGAGAATGATCGATCGAAGATCAACAGTGTGGGCTCGTGTGCGAACTATAATCGACATCGACCTGCCAGCACCTTCCGGGATCTGACTGGCAGACGTGCAACCGTCTGCACTGTGACACGATGCAGGTGCATCGTGCGGGTCAGTGCGGCGTGCCGGCTGTCGACTGCTGTATGCGGGGTGTAGATTGCGTATTGGACATGCCCGGCATCCCAGCCATCCCCGGCATGTTGTCGGTTTCACCGATGTGCTTGGCACCCATCGAGACGGCCGAGGGCGGGCGTAGATCGAAAGTTGCAACCAGGAAACGGCCATCTGCAAAGCGCAGCTCGATTGGCACATGATCACCCGGCGAGAGTGAAACACGGGGGTTCATGAGCATCAGATGATAGCCGAGCGCGACAAAGTCAAGTGTGGAATGCGCAGGGATTGAGATGGCCGCGACCGGCACCATCTTAGACAGCCCGCCTTGCATGACGGAGCGGTGCAGCTGCACCTGGTTGTAGTCGGGACTTGCGGCACCGACCAGCACGATCGCATGGTCGCTGCCGTTGGTGAGTGTTACGTAGCCACCGGCCGGCAGCCCGGCCGGTAGCCAGCGGATCCAGGCTTGCTCGACGCGGATAGCGCTGGCCACGTCGGCGCGCCTTGCCGCTGTGGCGCTCGGTACCGCCGCGTCGCGTGCAGCGCTCGTGGGAGCCGAAGCGACGCTGGTCGGGGCGGAGTCGCTTTTCGCTGTGGCTGGGTCTACCGCGAGTGGGGCAATCCACAGCGCGACTCTCATTATCAGGACGGTCGCTGCGGCGCGTGTGCAACACGCTGTTAGAGATAGACGTGTGGAGCCCGTTGGTCGACAGTGCTTCATAAAACGATGTCAGGTTCCCAAGGGCATCCTAATAGAATCCTAATAGTGAAATTTGTAGCGCGCCTCGGCGTAGATCTGGAACGGGTTGTTCCAATGGATGCCGCCGAAGGTCAGGCTGTTATCGGTGAGCAGGTGCTCGTTGGTGACGTTCAAGCCCGTGATCGACACCGACAGGTCTCGGGAGAGGTTGCGGCCCACGGTCAGGTCGAGCACCGTGTAGCTCGGCAGGTGGCTCGGTTCGGAGATTGGCCCCTCGAAGCCATTAGACAGCCCTGAGTTGTACGACAGATTGGAACCGATGAAGAACTGTCGTGGCAGGCTCGCGTTGTACCCGACGTTGAGCGTATTGCGTTGGTCATGGTCGAGCTCGGAATAGGTGCCGCACTGAGTGCCAGGCACCACGAGTCCCCCGGTGATCGATCCGAAGCAATCCGCCGTCTGGTTCGAATAGGCCAGATGTACCTGGCCGTACTTCCAGAAGGGCGGTGAGCGCACCGTGAGCTCGCTGCCCTCGATGATCGCCCCCTGGTCGGTGATCGGGAGGAAGATGTCCGATTCGCCAAGCGGATTGTGGTCGAAGAAGTTAGTCGCTTCGGTGATGAAGTGATCCGCCTCGATACTCCAGCCCTTCAGCGGGATCGTCACACCGATCTGGCGCTCCGTGTCGCGCTCGCCGTGCAACGGCAGGAATTGCGTGTCTTGCTGAGTCGCGTAGGCGACGAGAGGTCCGGAGAGCGTCTCGAGCGGCGGGGCTTGGTAGTACTTGCCCCAGAAGGCGCTCAGCACCCAGTCCAGCCGCGGCAGCAGGACAGTCGCACCGAGCCGCGGGTCGGTCGCGTTCTCGCTGAATTCGCCCTGAAAGTGTGACTGGCGCAGGCCTGCCGAGAGGTTGAGCCAATGCGCGGCCTCGAAGGTATCCTGTATCCAGGCGGTGAAGAGCCCGCCCGTGGGACTCTCCAACTCCTGGAGCGTCGGGGAGCTGTTGTCGGTGAACGCCAGGTTGAAGTCGGCCTGATCCTGCTGCGCGAACCCGAAGAGACCGACATCCAGATGATTGCGACTGACGGTCATCCGCAGATTCTCTTCGGCGCCCTCGTACTGCGAGCTGTGGTGATAGGTGGTGATGGTCGGATAGTCCCCGGCGCCCCCGTCATAATCCGCGCGTTCGAAGTGATACATGACCGAGCTCGTGAGCACTGCGTCGTTGGGGAGGGTGTGCGCCCAGGACAGCAGCGCAAAATTGTCCGCCTCTTTCTGCACGTCGCCGAACTGTCCGACGCACTGCGGGTCGTCAGCGAGCGGCGCGGTGCAGTCCGGTATCTGGTAATCGTCCTGCCGCAGCTGGCCGACGAAGCTCACGGCGTCCTGCGTGCCCGGCTGGTATTGCAGGTTGGTGAACGCGCCATACCCCTGCGAGCCGTCGTGGATCACCTGGGAGACGGGGGTCTGCAGGCCCAGATCGCTGCGATTGCCCTCGACGCTCGCATAGTAGGCGAAGTCATTCGTGTGGCTCGCCGCGCTTAGATAGTCGTCGGTCTGGCCGAAATTCCCTCCCGTGACGCCGAGTTGCGCCTGGTCATCGTTACCGAAGCCGCTCTTGGGGATCACGTTGAAGATGCCGTAGGTGCGGTCGCCCTCGTCGGCGGCGTAACTGCCCCGCTCGACGCCCAGGGTCTGGACGTCCTGAGGGTCGATCGCCGGGCCGAGGTTCTCCGCGATGTTGGTATTTGGAATCTCGACCCCGTCGATCAGCCAGTTCGTCTGATGGCCGCCGCGCATGTGCAGCATGTCATGGGCTTCGTACGCCCCCGGCACGTAGTCGGTGATCATGGCGAGGCTGTTGGCATTGATCGCGCCCGGCGTGTTCTCGATGTCCTCCTGGCTCACCATCGTGATCGGCGTGACCGAGGCGACCACCGGCAACCGGGTCGCTGACACCGTCACTTCGGCGAGCTTCGTGGAAGACGGCAAGACGACGTTCGCGAACGGGAAATATCCGGTCTCCACGGTGACCGACTGGCTGGAGGAGGCGAGGCCGCGCTGCGAGATCGTCAACAGGTAATGGCCGATCGCCACCTCGGGAAAGTCGAAGCGTCCCGCGGAGTCCGTCTGCTGCCGTATGGTCGCGTGGGCGGCAGACTCGAGTATCACCTGTGCTCCCGCCACCGGCTGGCCGCTGTCATCCCGAACGACCCCACTTACGCTGCCATATGCTGCGGCCCAGGCACGCGCCGAGAGAACGAATGTGAGCAGCACCAGGACCGCCACCCCGCAGCGGGCAACACACTTCCGCGTCCGCAGGCGTGCCTGCCTGGTTGGATGTTCGATCCGGTCCGCCACGTCAGTGCTCCCTGAACCCGCGCCCTGGGCGAGGCTCCGATCGCCTTGCTGTCCGTCGTTGAGTGTTGAAGCCAGCAACGGCCATATCGTAGCGAGCAGGAGTTGCTCGAAGGCTGCGTCATATTGACGCACCTGGGTCTGCGAGGCTTTCCGACGAGGGCGCGTGGTTTGGGCTTCGAGCCGGAGCGGAGTCGTCCGCTCGCCTGCGTCTCAGCTGCGCGCGGGCTTCTTGGCGAGCTTGCGCTGCAGGGTGCGCCGCTGCACACCGAGTACGCGCGCGGTGGCGGAGATATTGCCCTGCTGCTCAGCGAGTACCTGCTGGATGTACTCCCACTCGAGGCGGCGGGGGGAAGGACGATTGAGCTCGGGTTGCAGCTCCAGGGGTCGAGCACCGCGCAGCGCCGTGAGAATCTCCGTCAGCCGCGCGGGCTTGGCGAGGTAATCGCTTGCTCCGAGCTTGATGGCCTGTACCGCGGTCGTAACGCTGGCATAGCCCGTCAGTACCAGGATGCGGATGCCCGGATGGCGCTCTGCGAGCAGCGGCACCAGCGCCAGCCCGGACTCGCGACCGAGTCGCAGATCGACGATCGCGGCGGTCGGATTGCAGAGCGCGCCGCGCTCGAGCGCCTGCTGCACCGAGGCGGCGGTCTCGACCTCGTAGGCGTGGCGAC
>JASHPX010000021.1 GCA_030037905.1 Gammaproteobacteria bacterium | reverse complement strand
AACGCCACGTCGAACTCGGCGTTGTGGATGATCAGCTCGCTGCCGGCGATGAACTCGAGCAGCGATGCCGCGATCTCTGCGAAGCGCGGCGCCGCGGTGAGCCGCTCACGCGACAGGCCATGCACCGCCCCCGCGGCTGCATCGATGTCGCGCTCGGGGTTGATGTACTGATGGAAGTGTCGCCCCGTGTGGCGCCGATTCATGAGCTCGACGCAGCCGATCTCGATGATGCGATGTCCCTGGACGGGAAGGAGCCCCGTGGTCTCGGTGTCGAGCACGATCTGCCGCATGTTCACTCTCGCAGCCGCGAGTCTACCGCAAGCATCGCGTCGATCGCGGCATTGGCCAGTGCGTCACAGCGTTCGTTGCCCGGTACGCCGGCGTGACCGCGCACCCAGTGCCACTCGATGCGGTGGCGCGCCGCCTCGGCATCGAGCAGCTCCCAGAGGTCCTGGTTCTTGACCGGCTGCTTGCCGAGCGTCCTCCAGCCTCGCACCTTCCACTGCGGCAGCCAGGAGAGGATGCCATTGCGCACATATTGGGAGTCGGTATAGAGCCGCACGTCCACGGGCCGCTTCAGCGCCTGCAGGGCGCAGATCACTGCCTGCAGCTCCATGCGGTTGTTGGTCGTGTGGCTCTCGGCGCCGGACAGCTCCTTCTCGCGGCCTCGAACCGCGAGCAGCGCCCCCCAACCGCCGGGCCCGGGATTGCCGCGGCAGGCCCCGTCCGTGTAGATCTCGACCACCTCGCTCAAATGCGCGGTCCCACCAGGCCCCCAATGACGGTGCGCCACTCGCGCAGGCGCGGGCGGATCGGGGTGAGGGTGTAGACGCGCTTGCGTGCCTTGATGACGTAGGCGCCGGCGGGCCATGGATAGAACCAGCCGCGACGAAGCATGCTCGGAATCGCTGATTCGATGCCGCCCCGCGGTGCGCGCGGCAGATGGTAGAGATAGGGCCGCACGCTGACGATCTCGTAGCTCAGCAGCCGCAACCAGTCGCGCACGCGAGCGGTGGATAGCGTGCGACGCAGCCCCGGAGGGAATCCGGAGCGGGAAGCCGCCGCGGCCAGGCCCCACAGACTGCCCGGTCGAAAGCCCAGGACGATCAGCTGCCCCTCGGCGGCCAGTACGCGGTCGGCCTCGCGCAGCACCGCGTACGGGTCGGAGGCAACCTCCAGCGTATGCGGCAGCAGCACCGCATCGACCGAGCCGCTGACGATGGGCAGGTGCGCGAGGCTTGCGAGCATGTCCCCGCCCGCCGGCGCCTCGGCGTCGGCCACGACGCTTTGGCGCCAGATACGCGCGTGCGCCAGCAGCTCACGCCCCACGCCCCAGGTACCCAGCTGCACCAGCTCCAGGCCGAAGACATCGTCGAAAGTGTCGGCCAGCAGGCGGGCCTCGGCCTGGATCAGGGCCGTCCCGAGCCTTCCTGCCTGCCACTGATGCAAAGCCGACAATAAGTCGGTCATGTTATGTACCGAATGTGACGGGGTCGTTGCGAAACTCTGGCAATCCTACGACCTCACGGGTTAAATTCCGGCCGTCGTCCTGCCCACCATCGAGTCAGGAACGGCGGTGGGACCGCCGCTAACGTATCACGTTCCAAGAATAGGCTGCGGGGTACAGAGTTTGAGTCGATCGAAGCCGAGCCGCCTGCCGCCTCGAGCGCTATCGCCGCTCCTCCTCGGCCTGGTCCTCGTCCCGATTTCCCTGCTGGCCGCCTGCGCCTCGCAGCCCCGCCAATCGGGCGCCAGTGCGGCATCGGTTGCTGTGACCCCGGTCACGCCGGCACCCGGCTCCGCCGCATCCTCGGCGGGACCGGCTCTGACGTCACCGGTGGCGGGGGCGCCGGGCACCGCGGCGAATCCGCTGGGCAGCGTGTCGGCGGCGCTGGACACCGAAGGAGGACTCGCGACCCCCCCACCGGGTAGTCTCTCGGCCCAGCCGGCAGATCTGTTCGCTCGGATCCGCGGTGGGTTCATGCTCCAGGACGTCGACGAGCCCGCCATCGACGCGCAGGTCAACTGGTTCGCCAATCATCCCGAATTTCTCGATCGCACCTGGCAGCGCGCCTCGCTGTGGCTGTATTACATCGTCGGCCAGCTCGAAGAGCGCAACATGCCGCGCGAGCTGGCGCTGCTGCCGGTCATCGAGAGCGCCTTCGAGCCCTACGCCTACTCACGCGCGCGCGCCTCGGGACTCTGGCAGTTCGTCTCCGATACGGGCCGTCGGTTCGGGCTCAAGCAGGACTGGTGGTATGACGCGCGGCGCGATCCGATCGAGGCGACGAATGCGGCCCTGGACTACCTGCAGGCCCTGCACAACGAGTTCAACGGCGACTGGCTGCTGGCCATCGCGGCATACAACTGCGGCGAGCTGGTGGTGAGCCGCGCGGTCGAGCGCAACGAGCGCCGCGGATTGCCCACCGACTTCTGGCATCTGCGGCTGCCGCGCGAGACGCGCAGCTACGTGCCGGAGCTGCTCGCGATGCGCCGCCTGGTGGCGCACCCCGAGCGCTACAACCTGGAATTGAGCCTTCCCAATCAGCCCTACTTCGTCGAGGTCAACACCCAGGGCCCGGTCGCACTGAAGGTCGTGGCGGAGCTCACGGGCGTGAGCATCGATGACCTGTACGACCTGAATCCGGGCTTCCACCAGTGGGCGACCGATCCGAACGGCCCCTATCGCATCCTGGTGCCGGTTGATGTCGCCGAGGGCCTGCAGCAGACGCTGCAGCAACTGACTCCCGACGAGCGCATGGACGTCGTTCACTACTCGGTCCAGCGGCGCGACACCCTCGCGGGCATCGCACGCCGTTTCGGCACCACCACGCAGGTCATTCGCGAGCTGAACGACCTGAAGAGCAATGCCCGGCCGATCATCGACACCGATCTCGAGATTCCCTCGCGCGATAACCAGCTGCCTGAAAAAGTCGAGCACGCCGCACTGCTGGCCAATATGCCCGCTCGGCGCTACCGCCGAGGCTACCGGCGCCCGCGCATTCACATCGTCCGGCGCGGCGATACGCTCTATAGCCTCGCGCAGCGGCTGGGCACGAATGTCGATACGCTCGCCGCGCTCAACGGCATGAGCCCGGACGGTGAGCTGCACGCGGGCCAGCGCCTGCGCGTGAGCGCCCGATACACGAGCGGGCAGCTGCGGCCCGCGGGCGCGCAGCCCAGCGGCCAGGCGGCGCGCGCACCGGAGGGCAGCCGGCGCATGAACTACGTCGTGCGCCCCGGAGACACCCTGTACGGCATCGCGCGGCTGCTACAGGTGTCGGTGCGCGACCTGCTCACCTGGAATGAGCTGCCTGCCCATGGCCGCCACCTGCGGCCCGGCCAGGTCCTGGTCACCTTCGTCAAGCCGCGCAGCTAGCCTGCCGCGCAGCCAGCCCATCGCGTCGTGGGGATTCTCACTGGCAAGCGCGCGCTGATCATGGGCGTCGCCACCGATCGCTCCATCGCCTGGGGCATCGCACAGGCGATGCACGCGCAGGGCGCCGAGCTCGCCTTCTCCTACGCCACGGACAGATTCAAGGAGCGCGTCGAGCCGCTCGCGGCACAGCTCGGCTCGCGGCTGATGATGCCCCTCGACGTGCAGTCCGACGCGCAGATCGAAGCGGCGTTCGCGTTGCTCGAGCGCGAGTGGGGTCATCTGGACGTACTGGTACACGCCGTGGCCTTCGCGCCGCGCGAGGCCCTCGCCGGCAGCTTCACCGCCAACACCACGCGCGAGGCATTCCGCCTGGCACACGAGGTCTCCAGCTACAGTTTCACGGCGCTGGCGCGCGCGGCCGTGCCGCTGATGGCCGGACGCGCCGGGGCACTGCTGACCCTCTCCTACCTGGGCGCCGTGCGCTCCATGCCCAGCTATAACGTCATGGGGCTCGCCAAGGCGAGCCTCGAGGCCAACGTGCGCTTCCTCGCCGGTGACCTCGGCCCGCAGAACATACGGGTCAATGCTATCTCCGCAGGTCCCATCAAAACGCTTGCAGCCGCTGGAGTGGGCGGCTTTCGCAAGATGCTCGCCACGGTCGCGCAGGTCGCGCCCCTGCGGCGCAACGTCACCCTCGAGGACGTGGGCAATGCCGCGGCGTTCCTCTGCTCGGACATGGCCGCTGGCATCACCGGCGAGGTGCTCTACGTCGACAACGGCTTCAGCACCGTGGGTATGAGCTTCGCGGACGACGGCGAATAGTCGCCCCGCCTGCCGCCGGCGCTCTACTGGAAGACGTTGGGATTGCGCTTGATGCTTGCGTGCTGCTGCAGGTCGAGCAGGTAAGCGGTGAACTCCCCTTCGCTGTCGCGCTTGAGGTAATCGTCCACGAGCTGCTGATCGTCCTTGGTATTGGCGCCGGGCTCGCCGGGCTTGATCGCGCTGACCTCGATCAATGCCGCGTCCCCATCATCCAGCGTCAGCGCCTGATAGTCGGGCTTGACGCCGGGCGGCGGTGCCGCGAAAGCTGCCGAGCGCACCTGGGCCGGTACCTGCGCATCATTGCGACCGATGAAGGCCGGGGCAGCGGCGCTCACGCCCAAGCCCTTGGCGACTGCATCGAATGAGGCCCCACCCTGCAATTGTTTGACCGCCCCGCTCGCGGCCGCCAGCGCTGCGGCGCTCGTGCGGCTGCGGGTGATCGCGGCCACGATGTCCTGCCGTACGCTGTCGATGGGCTCCGGGGCGGGCGGGTGATGCGCCAGCACCTGGAAGACCACCACGCGATCATTGTCCAGCGCGAGCGGCCCTACGATGTGACCGCCGGTGAGCGCGTCGTCGCTGAATACCGCAGTGAGCAATTCCGGCGTGGCGCCGAGCGGGGCGCCGCCGCCGCTTGCCGTGAAGTTCTTGATCTCCCCGCTCGCCATCCCGAACTGCTTGGCGAGCGCGCTGAGGTTCGATGCGCCGTTATCCAGGGCCTGCTGGATCTGATCCTGGCGGTCGCCAAAGATCGCGGTGGCCTGCTGGCGCCGATACTGCGCCTCGATCTGGGTGCGCACCTGCTCGAGAGGCGGCACATGCGCCGGCTGAATCGCATCCAGACGGATGATGTGGTAGCCAAACTGCGACTTGACCGGCTCCGGGTACAGCCCCGGCTGCTTCATGCCGAATAGCGCATCGGCAAATGCCGGCACATACACGTCGCGCCCGGCCCAGCCCAGATCCCCGCCCTTCACCGCCGAGCCCGGGTCGGCCGAGTACTTCTTGGCGAGCGCGGCGAAATCCTGGCCGGCCTGCAGCTCGGCGAGAATCTGCTTGGCTTTGGCGAGCGCAGCCGCATCGGACTTCGGGTCCTTGGGGTTGGCCACGCTGATGAGGATGTGGTGCGCGTGGCGCATCTCCGGCTGGCTGTAGCGACTCTGGTACTTGTCGTAGTAAGCCTGCAGATCCTGCGTCGTCACCGGAACCTGCGCGGCCACGGTGTCCATCTGCAGCTGCGCGTACTGCAGGTCCACGGCGTCCTTGCTCATGTATTCGGACTGATGGCCGTGGTACCAGGCGGCGATGTCGGCATCGCTCACCTTCACGCCGGCCGCGTAGCTGGCGGCCGGCAGCACCGCGAAGCGCACCTGACGTTGCTCGTTCGCCAGCGCATAGATGCGTTGCAGCTCGGGCTGCGTGAGGAAATCCGAGTCCTCGATGCCCTGCGACAGCTGCGCGACCTGCAGCTGCTCGGTTTTCTCGGCCTCGTAGCTTTCCGGTGTCATGCCCGCCTGCGCCAGCATGGCACGCGCGGCTCGCGCATCGAACTTGCCGCCGACCTGAAAGGCCGGCTCGCTCTCGTAAGCAGCCGCCAGGTCCGCCTGACTCGCGCGGTAGCCTTCCTTCTGGCTGCGCTGCTGCAGCAGTGTCTGGCGTACGTATTCATCGACCAGCTGTTGCTGCAGGGCGCTCTTCTGCGCATCGCTCAGCGGCGCGCCGTGCAGCGCCTGTTCGTATTGCGACTGCTGTTGCTGCCAGGCGTTGTTGAGGGTGTCGGAGCTGATGGCCTCGCCGTTGATCTTCAGTCCGTAATCCGACGGACCGAAGCTGATGTTGACGACGCCGTAGGCACCCCAAACCACGAAGAACAGCGCGATGGCTCCCAGCAGGATGCCCGACACCCAGCGGTGCTTCTTCAGTGTATCGGCGATCGACTGCAGCATATGAGTAGGTGGCGGAGCAGCAGGTGGCGGAGCGGACGGGACTCGAACCCGCGACCCCCGGCGTGACAGGCCGGTATTCTAACCAGCTGAACTACCGCTCCGTTACGCTCGCAGGGCCGGCGTAAGTCCGGCCCCGGACGGGACTACAGACTCGAGTCGCATCGATCAGTCAGCCCGACAGCTCGATGATGAGTATATCGGCTCCCTGCAGGCCTCGCCAGCGAGGCGGGGATGAGGCGCGGGAATGGGATGAGGCGGGATGAGGCGGGATGAGACGGCCTCAGCGGTGGGATCGGACGGCCTCAGGGACCGAGCACGTCGCGGGAAGCTACCGGGCCATGCTCGAGGAATCTTGCGAGCGGGGGGGAGTCCAGCAACACCGCTTTCAGCGCGTCGGCGCGCGACAAACCCTCCGCGCGCGCGTAATCATCCAACGCCGCCAGCACCTTGGACGAAACGGCGATCTTCAGCTCCTCCGTGTGCGGGACCTTGGAACGCTTCATCAATTCACCTCCATACCGCCTCGCCGAAGAGCAGCTCGTCGAGACGTGAATCGAAAGACCGCTGTCATAAAGACCGCTGTCATCATGACCGGATGTGCGGGCATTAGTTTCCAGGTCAAGGGATGTGACGGGCGCCGGACGAATCAGCCCATAACACGCCGTCATGAGAGGCGTTGGTGGGTGCTGCAGGGATCGAACCTGCGACCTGCGCCGTGTAAAGGCGACGCTCTACCAGCTGAGCTAAGCACCCGTCCGGTGCGCGCAGCGTAGCGCGCCTGCGCAGCCGCGACTACTGGCGCGGACTGGCGACGCGGGCTATCTATCGAGACGTCCGCGGCGCGCTGCGACAGCTGCGCGTGCGGCGCGTGCGGCGCGCGGCGGGCGCGCACCGGCGGGGTTTAGTGCGCCTGGATCGACTTGTTGTTGCGCCGGCCGCGACGTGCTGGTGGCTTTGCAGCAGCCGCGACCGCGACGACGCTCTCCTCCGTGACCGCTTCCGGCCGCGGCACCGGCTGGCGCGTCAGCGCGATCTGCAGCACCTCATCGATCCAGCGCACGGGCCGGATCTCGAGCTTGCCCTTGATGTTGTCGGGGATCTCCACGAGGTCCTTCTGGTTCTCCTCGGGAATCATCACCAGCGCAATGCCCCCGCGCTGCGCCGCGAGCAGCTTTTCCTTCAGCCCCCCGATTGGCAGTACCTCGCCGCGCAGCGTGATCTCGCCCGTCATGGCGACATCCGAGCGCACCGGAATGCGCGTCAGCGCCGACACCAGCGCGGTGCACATACCGATACCGGCGCTCGGTCCGTCCTTCGGTGTCGCGCCCTCGGGCATGTGGATGTGCACGTCGTGCTTCTGGTAGAAGTCGGGCTCGAGCCCCAGCACCGCGGCACGGCTGCGCACCACCGACATCGCCGCCTGAATCGATTCCTGCATGACCTCGCCGAGCTGCCCCGTGTGCAGGAGCTTGCCCTTGCCGGGCACCACCGCCGCCTCGATCGACAGCAGCTCACCGCCCACCTCGGTCCATGCCAGTCCGGTCACCTGACCGACGCGGTTCATCTCCTCGGCCTTCCCATAGCGGAAGCGGCGCACGCCGAGGTACTTGTCGAGGTTGCGCGGGGTGACCGCGATGCTGTGGGTCTCACGGGCCGCCTCACGCGTCTCCTTTTGGGTGCGCGCCTGGGCCTCGGGCACGTCGCGCTTGATGTAGGTGCGCAGCCGGCGCACCTCGTTACCCGCCTTGTCCAGCAGCAGCTGCTTGACCGCCTTGCGGCTGATCTTGGCGATCTCTCGCTCGAGGTTGCGCACACCGGCCTCGCGCGTGTAGTGGCGCACGATGTCCAGCAGTGCCCCGTCCGAGATCTTCAGCTCACTGTCCTTCAGGCCGTTCTGCTTGATTTGCTTGGGCACCAGGTACCGGCGAGCGATGTTGAGCTTCTCGTCCTCGGTGTAGCCGGGCAGACGGATCACTTCCATGCGGTCCAGCAGCGGCGCGGGAATATTCAGCGAGTTCGCCGTACACACGAACATCACGTCGGACAGATCGAAGTCGACCTCCAGGTAATGGTCGTTGAATGCGCTGTTCTGTTCGGGATCGAGCACCTCGAGCAGCGCCGAGGAGGGATCGCCACGAAAGTCCATCGCCATCTTGTCGACTTCGTCGAGCAGGAATAGCGGGTTGTGTACGCCCGCACGCGCCATGTTCTGGATGATCTTGCCCGGCATGGAGCCGATATAAGTGCGCCGATGGCCGCGGATCTCCGCCTCGTCGCGCACGCCGCCGAGCGACATGCGGATGAATTTGCGGTTGGTCGCGTGCGCCATGCTCTGGCCGAGGGAAGTCTTACCCACGCCCGGCGGACCCACGAGACATAGTATGGGACCCTTGATCTTCTCGACCCGCTGCAGGACCGCGAGATACTCGACGATGCGGTCCTTGACCTTTTCGAGCCCGTAGTGATCCTCGTCGAGCACCTTCTGCGCGTTGGCGATGTTCTTGTGCAGCCGCGTGCGCTTCTTCCACGGCACCCGGATCAGCCAGTCGACGTAGTTGCGCACCACGGTGGCCTCGGCCGACATCGGTGACATCATCTTCAGCTTGTTGATCTCGGCGGTCGCCTTCTCGCGCGCCTCCTTGGGCATGCCGGCTTTGGCGACCTTCTGCTCGAGCTCGGCGATCTCGCTGGTGCCATCCTCCATCTCCCCGAGCTCTTTCTGAATCGCCTTCATCTGCTCGTTGAGGTAGTACTCGCGCTGGCTCTTCTCCATCTGTGCCTTGACGCGACCACGTATGCGCTTTTCGATCTGCAGCACATCCATCTCGCCCTCGATGGCGACCAGGATGTGCTCGAGGCGCTTACGTACGTCGAGGATCTCCAGCACCTTCTGCTTCTCGGCGAGCTTGAGCGACATGTGCGCGGCGACCGTGTCGGCCAGCCGCCCGGGCTGCTCGATGCCGGCCAGCGCCGTGAGCACCTCCGGGGGCACTTTCTTGTTGAGCTTGACGTACTGCTCGAACTGCGACACCACCGAGCGCACCAGCACGTCGATCTCACGTTCGTCGTACTGGTCACTGTCGACCTCGATGCGCACTGCCGCGGCATAAAAATCTCCGGCCTGCAGCTGCTCGATGCGCGCTCGCTCCATGCCCTCGACCAGTACCTTGACGGTTCCGTCCGGGAGCTTGAGCATCTGCAGGATCGTGGCAACCGTCCCAAAATGGTGCAGATCATCCAGCTTGGGATCATCGACATCGGCCTGCTTCTGGGCGACCAGCATGATGCGTTTGTCTACGCGCATGGCGGCGTCCAGCGCATGGATGGATTTTTCACGTCCCACGAACAGTGGGATCACCATGTGCGGATAGACGACGACGTCGCGCAGCGGCAGCACCGGGATGGAGCCCGGGGCGGGTGCGGGCGGGGCGGTGGCGGTTTCTTCAGTCACGATTGTCTCGGGTCTCTCTCGGGCTTGGGGGGAAAGTCCTCTGGATCGAGTGTGCCTCCGATTGACAAAAAAGCAAATGCCTCCTGTCGAGCCTGGGGGCATTCGCCTGGTTTTTCAACCTGCGCTGCGATCTGAAGCGCCGTTACGCGGTGAGGGAGGACTGTGCCGCGCTGCTGCCGCGCTGCGCCGGTCGCTAGCGCGGCGCATTGATCCGGAGGCTGCACTGCCGCGTATAGCGGCTCAGCCGTGCAGCGAGCCGCCGACGCGCCGCGGCTCCTCGATGGCCGCGACACGGCCCTCGTCGGTGCGGTAGACGATGTAGGGCTTGGTGCTGCCCTCGATGACGCCCTCATCGACGACCACCTTCGTCACATTGCGCAGCGACGGCAGATCGTACATCGTATCGAGCAGGACGTTCTCGAGGATGGTGCGCAGTCCGCGCGCTCCGGTCTTGCGCTGCATCGCCTTGCGCGACACGGCCTTCAGCCCCTCATCGCGAAATTCCAGCTCCGCTCCCTCCATCTCGAAGAGCTTGCGGTACTGCTTGGTGAGGGCGTTCTTGGGCTCGGTCAGGATCGCCATCAGCGCGGCCTCATCCAGCTCGTCGAGCGTCGCAACCACCGGCAAGCGGCCGACGAACTCCGGGATCAGTCCGAACTTGATCAGATCCTCGGGCTCGACGTCGTGAAAGACGTCCTGCCCGTGCGGCTTGGAGTCGGCGCCGCGCACTTCGGAGGTGAAACCGATGCCGCTCTTCTGCGTACGGTTGAGAATGATCTTTTCCAGCCCGGCGAATGCGCCGCCGCAGATGAACAGGATGTTCGAGGTATCGACCTGCAGAAACTCCTGCTGCGGGTGCTTGCGCCCGCCCTGTGGCGGCACCGAGGCAATCGTGCCTTCGATGAGCTTGAGCAACGCCTGCTGCACGCCCTCGCCGGACACATCACGGGTGATCGAGGGGTTATCGGACTTGCGCGAGATCTTGTCGATCTCGTCGATGTACACGATGCCCGTCTGGGCCTTCTCCACGTCGTAGTCGCACTTCTGCAGCAGCTTCTGGATGATGTTCTCGACATCTTCACCGACGTAGCCGGCCTCGGTCAGCGTGGTCGCATCGGCAATCGTGAACGGCACGTTGAGCAGCCGTGCGAGCGTTTCGGCCAGCAGCGTCTTGCCACAGCCGGTGGGACCGATCAGCAGAATATTGCTCTTGGCCAGCTCGACATCGTCCTTCTGCCGCGCCCCGCCGCGGGTCTGCAGGCGCTTGTAGTGGTTGTACACCGCTACCGACAGCACCTTCTTGGCGCGGTCCTGCCCGATGACGTACTCATCGAGCACCTTGCGGATCTCGTGCGGCTTGGGGAGCTTGTCGCGCGCTCGGTCGGCCCGGTCCTCGAGCTCCTCGCGAATGATGTCGTTGCACAGCTCGACGCACTCGTCGCAGACGAATACCGACGGGCCGGCAATCAGCTTGCGAACTTCGTGTTGGCTCTTGCCACAGAAGGAGCAGTACAGCAGCTTGCCGTCGTCGGAACGCCCACGGGAATCATCGCTCATCGGCCGGGACCTCGACTAACTTGGACCAGTCATGCAGGGCGTGGTTCGCTCGCCATGGCGCCTATATAGCATGGCGCGGACCATGCACGCAAAGACCTCTATCGGCTGCAACATCTTGTTATTCCGCGGATTTGCGCTGAAGAAGAGACGCAGTTCCGAACCGGCGCCGTACGGCTGTGCCGGCGCGCACACTCGCGCCAC
>JASHPX010000215.1 GCA_030037905.1 Gammaproteobacteria bacterium | reverse complement strand
GCGCTGCGGCGTGCGCGGGCGGTGGCCGCCGGGTGCGGGCTGCTCGCCCTGTTGGCCATCGCTGCGACCGTGGCAGCGGTGTTCAGCATGCAGCACGCGCGGCGAGCGGAGCAGGTCGCGCAGCAGACGCGCGCGGTGTCCGAGCAGGCGCGATTGCAGGCGGAA
The DNA here is from genome assembly GCA_030037905.1 of Gammaproteobacteria bacterium. GTDB lineage: Bacteria > Pseudomonadota > Gammaproteobacteria > Steroidobacterales > Steroidobacteraceae > FEN-1191. The sequence continues at coordinate 7,416 of JASHPX010000215.1, read as the reverse complement.
GGGCTGCTGGGATTTCTGACTGACGACTTCGTGCGGGAGCTGGAGACCTTCGGCCGCTATCAGACCATCGCGGAGCTCTCGCAGCAGGAGATCGACTACTTTCGCCGGTTGCCCCCGCAGCTCGAGGATCCCGACACCGTGCGCAGCGGCGCCCTGGCGCTCGTGAACCATGCCAAAGCGCTTACGCAGCTCGGAGATCTCGGCACGGCTGTCAAGAACGCGACTGCCGCGATCGCGCTGCTCGAGCAGCTCAGTCACAGCGATCTATCCGACGCGACCGCTGTGGGACTGGGCCGCGCCTACACCGCGCTGGGCTCGGCGGCTGTCTTGGAAAATGGATCGGCAGCCTACGCCGCCGGAACTCGCGCGGTCGCGCTGCTGCGACCCATTGCCGGGCGGGCAGACGCCTCGGTCGAGGCACAGCGCGCCTATGTCGAGGCTCTGGATTTGCTGGCGTGGTTGGACACGAGCACCAGCCAGGCGGAACTGAACGAAGAAGCGGTGCGGGCGGAGCGCGAAGCCATGCGCCTGGCGACGCAGCTCGGGGCCCGCCGGCAGAGTGATGAGACATTGGACGCCGACTACGCCACCGCAGGAGCCTGGCTCACCGTCGGGCTGGTCAATCTCGGCCGGGAGGAGCAGGCGCGCCAAGCCGGCCAGGACGCCCTGGCCGTGGCCGATCCGCTGCTCACGCAGCGCCCACAGTATGGCGACGCGCTGGATGCCAAGGAGGTCCTCCAGGCCGGACTCAGTCAGGCCGCCGCGGCGCAGGCTGACCCATCCGCTGCCATACGCTTCGCGCTGCAAGGCGTGCAGACCGGTCTCAGCCTCGACCGGCTCGAAGCCAGGAACGCGTATTACGTCGGCACTCTTGCCTTCACCTACGGAGCAGCCGGCAATGCGCTGTGGGCTGCGGGGCAAATGGGCGAGGCGCTGACCTACGATCGCGAGGCGGTGGAGACATTCGGGCAAGCCGGCGACTCCCTGGGCGGGGGAGCGTACCTCCTGGCGGGGGTCTCCGATTTCACCGCCACGCTTGCATCCGAGCAGGCGTCGCTCGATGACCCGCAGGGCGTGGCTGCCGCTCTCGCTGCCGCCGATGCTTTCACGAGCCCGAGCAGACTGAGGGAGCTCGGTATCGCGGGCAGCTACACGGACGCGTTCATCCGCGCGATGCGGACCTATCCCGCGGCAGTGCTGGCGTACGAGCGCGGGAATAGTGCCGCCGCACGGCTCAGCGCGGCCAACACCCTGGCACGTTTGCAGGCCAGTGAGCCTGCCGGCGCGCTCGAGATCTCCCTGAGGGATGATGCGCTCTACCGTCTTTACGACATCGAGGGCCGGTCTGACTATTCGCTCGGAGAGTTCGCGGCCGCCGCGCAGGCCGAGCGCGCGGCGCTGCAGGCGTGCAAGGGCGCCGCGACCTACGGCGGTCCCGTGCAGAGAACCGTGGCGCAGCTCTCCATCTGGCTGTCGATGGCACTGGCGCGCGAGGGCCAGCGAGCCGAGGCGGCGCAGACGATCGGGCCGGTCGTGACGATGTATCGCGCCCTCGAGGAAAAGAGGCTTGGGGATCGGTGGCTGCCGCTGGAGTATGCCGGGGCGCTGTATGCGCAGGCGCTCAGCGACACCGACCCGGCGCAGCGCGTGGCGTTGCTGCGGCAGGCGAGCGGCCTCGTCGATCACCTGATTCCCGCGATCGCGCGGCTGCGCGACACGCGCCAATGGCGCGCGCGCATCGAGGCGGCGCAGCGGTCGTCGAAGACAGGGGCGGCTCCATGAGGGCCAGCAGCCTATGCCCGTGGAAGCGCAATTCGACGGCGCACTTTGCGAGGACGAGCAGCCCGAGGCGTAAGATGCGCGCGCCGCCAGGGCGGGGAAGTCTGACGGGGCATTGCGCAGGTCGGGCGAGAGACCTACCCGAGATCCAAGGGTGTAAGAACAATGAGCACGGGTTCCACTACGCTTCTGCCGGCCGCAAATCTCGACGAGGATGCGTGGGAGGACCTGCTGTCGTACATCGAGGAACGGCGGGTCATTCCCATCGTGGGACCGGAGCTCTTGCAGGTGGGCACGGACCGTGGCCCGCGGCCGTTGTATGACTGGGTTGCCGAGAAGCTCGCGACACGGTTGAACGTCGACCGCTCCGATCTGCCCGAGCGCTATACCCTCAACGACGTGGTGTGTTTGTTCCTCGCCGGCCGCGGGCGGCGCGAGGAGGCGTACGTACGCCTGCGCTCGGTACTCAAGGATGCGCCGTTTGAGCCGCCGCCGGCCCTGCGGCACCTGGCGGGGATCACCGATTTCGATCTCTTCGTCACGACGACTTTCGATTCTCTGCTCGAGAGCGCGATCAACCTGGAGCGCTTCGGCGGGGCGGGCTCGACCGAGGTGCTCGCCTATGCGCCCAACCGCGTGGTGGATCTACCCGCCGAGCGCGAGCGGCTCACCCGTCCGGTGGTGTATCACCTGTTCGGCAAGCTCTCGGCGTTTCCGACGTATGTGATCTCGGATGAGGATCTGCTGGAATACATCTGCGGGCTACAGAACGAGAGCCTCGTACCGGAGAGGCTGTTTCACGAGCTCGAGCACAACCACCTGCTGGTGATCGGCAGCAACTTCACCAACTGGCTGGCGCGGCTGTTCCTGCGCATGACCAAGCGGCATCGGCTCTCCGATCCTCGGGAGGTGGGGGAAGTGCTGGCCGATGATGAGATCGCGCAGGATGAGCGGCTGGTGTCGTTTCTGCAGCAGGTGAGCGTGAGGACGAGGATCTACACCGGGGCCGAGCGCTTCGTCGCGGAGCTGCACGAGCGCTGGCAGAGGCGGCAGAAGGCCGCGGCGGCGGGCAGTCGCCCCGGCGCCTCCGCTGGCCCGGGCGCATCAGGTCCTTCGGGCCCCGGCACCTCGGGCTTCTCGCCCGCACGATTTCTGCCGCCTGCGCGGGAGATGCCCGATCACGCGGTATTCATCAGCTACGCGCGCGAGGATCTGGCGGCGGTCCAGCAGATCAAGGCGGGGCTGGAGGCGGCGGGGGTCACGACCTGGTTCGACATGGACCGGCTCGAGGCCGGGGACGACTACGACCACAAGATTCAGCGCAACATCAGCCGCTGCTCGTACTTCATCCCGGTGATCTCCCGCAACACACAGAGCCGGCTCGAGGGGTACTTCCGCCGCGAGTGGAGCTATGCGCTGGACCGCATGCGCAACATGGCGGAAGGGGCGCTGTTCATTCTGCCGGTGAGCGTGGATGGGACCGGCTCCGCAGAAGCGCAAGCGCACGTGCCCGAGCGCTTCAAGGCGCTGCACTTCACGGAGTTGCCGGGGGGACACGTGACGCCGGAGTTCGCGCGGCGGTTGGCGCAGCTGCTGCGGGGCAGGGATTGAAGCGCGCCGTGAGCACCGCTCCGTTCAATCAAGTCCCGCAGGGCGCATCGAGCGTCGATGCGGATAACCCTTGGTTGGGATTGGCCTCCTTCACGGAGGAGACACGGAGCTACTTTTACGGCCGGGAGGGGGAAGTCGTCGAGCTCGAGCGGCGGGTGCGAAGAAAGCTGCTCACGGTGCTGTTCGGTAAGTCAGGGCTGGGGAAGACCTCGATTCTGCAGGCGGGGCTGGTGCCGCGACTGCGCGATCGCGGCTACTTTCCAGTGTACCTGCGCATCGACTACGGACACGACAGTCCTGAACCTTCCGAGCAGATCAAGCAAGGAATCAACCATGCAGCCACCAGCGGCCAATGGAGTCAGACCGACGTGGCAGCTGCCGGGGAGTCGATCTGGGAGTTTCTGCATCACCGGGATGACGTGCTGAAGGATGCCTCCGGAGCGAAGCTCACGCCGTTGCTGATCTTCGATCAGTTCGAGGAGCTGTTTACGCTGGCGCAGAGCGATGAGTTCGGGCGCACGCGGGCGGCACGCTTCATCGAGGAGCTGGCGGACCTCGTCGAGAACCGCGCGCCCAAGGCACTGGAGGCGAAGCTCGACAGCGACGAGAGCATCGCCGAGCGCTTTGATTTCGCCCGCAGTGATTACCGCGTGGTGATTGCGCTGCGCGAGGACTATCTGGCGCCGCTCGAGAGCCTGAAGAGACAGATGCCCAGCCTCTCGCAGAACCGGCTGCGCCTCGCGCCGATGACGGGCAGTCAGGCGCTGGAGGCGGTGCTGGAGCCGGGTAACCGGCTGCGCCCCGGCAGGCCGCTGGTCTCGGAGGAAGTGGCCGAGGCGATCGTGCGCTTCGTGGCGGGAGGCGCGGAGCTCGCCAATGCGGAGGTCGAGCCGTCACTTCTGAGTCTCATCTGCCGGGAGCTGAACGAGCAGCGCATCGCGCAGGGGCGCAGCGAGATCTCGCAGGACCTGCTGGCCGGCTCGCACGACACCATTCTGAGCAACTTCTATGAGCGCTCACTCGCCGATCAGCCGGCTGCGGTACGGCGGATCATCGAGGATGATCTGCTGACCGAGTCGGGCTACCGCGAGAACCTCGCCGAGGAAAGTCTGCTGCGCCGGTTCCAGGCCGCGGGGGCTGCCCAGGATGCACTCGCCAGGTTGGTCAACCGGCGGCTGCTGCGCATCGAGGAGCGGCTGGACGTGCGCCGTGTGGAGCTCACGCACGATGTGCTCACGGGCGTGGTCAAGGCAAGCCGCGATGCGCGCCATGAGCAGGAGGCGCGCGAGGCGACCGAGCGGCTACTGGCCGAGCAACGTTCCCGCGAGCAGGCGGCGCGGCGTGCTTTACATCGCGCGCGGGTAGTAGCGGCGGGCTGCACGTTGCTGGCGGTGCTCGCGATCGCTGCGGCGGTGTTCGCGTTCCTGAGCGTGCAGCGGGCGCGGCGGGCCGAGCAGTTGGCGCGGCAGACGCGAGCCGTGTCCGAGCAGTCGCGGCAGCAGGCGGAGGGGTTGCTGGGCTTTCTGACCGATGACTTCGTCAATGAGCTGACGACCTTCGGGCGCTACCAGACCATCGCGGAGCTCTCGCAGCAGGAGATCGACTACTTCCAACGCCTACCCGCCTCGCTCAAGGACCCGCAGACCGTGCGCAGCGGGGCGCTGGCGCTCGTGAACCATGCCGAGGCTGAATGGTCCATCGGCGACCCCGTCACGGCCATGAAGAATGCGACCGAGGCCATCGCCCTGCTCGGGCAGCTGCGGCACACCGACACCTCCGATGCCACCGCGCTGGTGCTCGGGCGCGCGTATGCCGGGCTCGGCGAGGTCCTCAACGTTCAGCAAGACTTCGCGCAAGCCGGCGTCGCTTTCCGGCGAGCCTCGGACCTGCTCCGGCCCGTGGCAGAGCGTGCGGATGCATCAGTCGACGCGCGCCGCGCCTACCTCGTCGAATTGGACCAGCTCGCATTGGAGGACGCCAACAGCAGCCAATTCGACCAGCAGCTCGCTGTCGCGCGCGAGGCGCTGCGTATCGGCCAGGCGCTCGGCGCTCCGGATCACGCGGACGTCACCGTGGACGTCGACTACGCGAACGCGCAAAGCTTCCTTGCCACCGCGCTGGCGGCCTCCGGCCGCCTCGACGCGGCCCGCCCGGTGGCGGCGCAGGCTCTGTCGCTGGCGGACCAGGTCCTGACCCAGCGCCCGCAAGATGGCTTGGCACTGTTGGGCAAGGAGGGTGTCGGGCAGGTGCTTGGCGAAGCCGCACTCGCGCAGCTCGACCCGGCCGAGGCTCAGCGCTTCGCGAGCGAAGGGGCGCAGGCCGCTCTCGCCCTGGTCCACATCGAGCCTGGGAACGCGGAGTATGCCAATCAGCTCGGCAACAGCTATGCAGTGATCGGCGGCTCGATGTGGTCGGCGGGCCAGCTGCGCGAGTCGATCGGCCAGAATCGCCAGGCAATGGCGACCTACGGCAAGGGCGCGGGGGGCTTTACCTATGGGCTCACCAACCTCGCCTTCGAGATGAGCACTGTGGCGTCGAAACAGGCTCAGCTCGGCGACTTCCCGGGAGCCGCCGCGACCGTCGCGGCGGCCCAGGCATTCTTCAGCCCGAGCACCCTGCGCAGACTCGGGCCGGCCGCCCGTACGGCGGAAGTGCTCTTCAACGCCGCGCAGGCCGACGCGCAGGCGACGATCGCGTACGAGCGCGGGGATTTTGCCGCAGCAGTGCGCATCGCCCACACGGCCATCGCGGCCTTGCAGGTTCAGAATGTTCCAGGGATTGAAAGAGCGGCCCTGCTAGTCGGGGGTCGCGGCGGCATAGGAGGGCTCATCGGTACAGAAGCACAGGCCGACTATGCCCTCGGAGACTTTGCCGCGGTCGAGCAGGCCGGGCGCACGGAGCAGATGGCGGTCCAGGCAGTCGCCAGGACCGGTGCACTGCCACGCACGGTTCAGCGCCAGCGCACCGAGGCTCAGGCTGCCGTCTGGCTGTCGATGGCACTTGCCCGAGAGGGCAAGCGGGGCGAGGCCGCCCGCACGATCGCCCCGGCGGTGCAGACATACCGCGCGCTCGCGCTGCTCAATCACGGCGATCAGTGGCTGCCGCTGGAGTACGCGGAGGTGCTGTATGCGCAATCGCTCAGCGACAACGATCAAGCGCATCGCGCCGCGCTGCTGCAGCAGGCGAGCGGGCTCGTCGATCATCTGATTCCCGCGATCGCGCGGCTGCACGACACGCGGGAGTGGCGCGCGCGCATCGAGGCGGCGCAGCGTGAGCCAGGCCGTAGCGCAAACACGGGATGAAGCTCCGGAGCGCTCATTCGAGCCCATAGAGATCGTCGAGGCTCCAGGTCAGTACCCGCACCTCCACCTCTTCAGCTCTTTTGGCGAATCCCGGCGCGAACCCGCCGGCAGCGACGTACAGCAATAGAGCCTCGCGGCTCAACGCATCCCGTGCCCACCCGTAGCCCGAGCGGGCAAGGCGCCTCAAGGCATCGACATGCTTTTCGTGAACAGCAATTCCGATGGGCTTGCGATTCCATTTCACGGAGCCCGTCAACATCCTTCCGTCGGTCCGGCGGGCGACGATGTCGATCTCGATCTGCTCGCGATCGCGATCGAGGCCTTCCCACCGCCCCCACTCCCGAACGATCGGTAACCGCAGCCGCGATCGCCGCCTGAAATAAGCCTGCCCTGACACCCGCTCGAAAGTGAGCCCCATGTAGGCATCGAGTTCCGGTCCGATGTGCTCGCGCCAGATCTGCGCAGGGTCGTCCAGCTCGAGCTCGCTTCGGTATCGATCGACGACGCCATAGTAGAAGCGCAGCGCCGGATCGGACAGGCGATATCGATAGGGTTCGGACGTGGATGCGCCGAAGTTGCGGGTAGCCTCGATGAACCCCAGATCGGCGAGCTTCTCCAGCCGGCTGCGGAATGCGAAGGTCGGCGCAAGGCCAGTCTGGGCGGCGATCTCGTTGCGCTCGGTCGAGCCCGCCCCGATGGCGCTCAATATGGCGTTGTACTCGCC
>JASHPX010000214.1 GCA_030037905.1 Gammaproteobacteria bacterium | reverse complement strand
CGTACGAGCTGGGATCGTCAGCCGTGAGCTGCGCGAACTGCGAGCCCGCATCGTCGGCCGCGAGCAGCGGCGTCGCCGCAGCGCCCAGCAGCGACATCAACGCGAGCGACAGCGCAATCGGGGCTCGACTCTTCGAGCCGTCCACAAGCATAAGACCCCCCTATGCCCCATGTGCACGACCCCGTTGAGGAATTGTTGCGACAGAGCCGCTCGTCGGTCAAGCATTTCAATCGCGCACCCGCTTCTGCATGCACGTCGGGAGTAGAATTTCGCGCCTCTCGAGGAGCCGCGATAACGGTGCGATAAAGCGATCAGGGGCGATGAGGGGGTTCTCATGGAGTTGCGTGCATCGAAGGTCTCTCGCAGGAGTGTATTGAAGCAAGCGGCAGCGATCAGCGCGGGCACGGCGGCCGCGCTGGTGGGCGGCGACGCACAGGCCGCAGGAGAGCCACAGGCGCCGGCAATCCCGACCGGCACACAGGCCGGTCGCAAATTTCGCGCATTCGTCGTGCGCACCAACCCTCCGGGCACGACCATCCAGGGGTCGAATGCCGCGGTCGAGCAACTGACCCTGAAGAAGCTCGACGACGACCGTGTCGTCGTGCGCACCGAAGCCGCCCAGGTCTGCTACACCATTACCGGGCAGTCCGTTGGGAACTATCCGATGCCGCGTGCACTGGGTCACGGTGCCGTCGGCATCGTCGAGGCCGTGGGGGCCAAGGTGCAGCGCGTCCGGGTCGGAGACCGCGTCATCGCCGTCGCGACGCCGGCATGTGGGCAATGCTACACGTGTCTGCGCGGGCGGCCGGATCGCTGCCAATTTCTGAACATCGGCTTTCAGCCGTACGCCACGCTGGAGGACGGCACGGACGTCATCCAGCACGACAATACCTGCGGCTTCAGCGAGCTGATGGTTCCCCTGGAATGGGCTTGCGTACCGGTGCCCTCGACGCACTTGTCTGCCGTCGAGCTGGCCATGCTCGCCGACGTCTGCTGTTGCGGACTGGGTACGGTGTTCGGCGTCGCGCCCGTGGAGCCCGCATCGGACGTGGCCGTGCTGGGCTGCGGCCCGGTCGGATTGAGCGCGATACAGGGCGCGCGCATCAAGGGGGCATCCCAGATCATCGCGATCGACCCCATCGAGGTGCGTCGCGAGCTGGCGTTACGGCTCGGAGCAACGATCGCACTCGATCCCAATGTCGAGGGCATGAATCTGGTGGAGAAAGTGCGCAGCCTGTGCGAATTTCCGAACGATCGCAGACTCGCGGGCGGGCGCGATACGACGTTGACACGCAACGACGCCGGCCCCGACTACGTCATCGAAGCGGTGGGTGGGGAATCGTTTCCGCCCAAGGCCGAAGCGGGTCCTGATCCCACGGGCCTGCTGCCTCTGCAGCAGGCGTGGGAGCTGTGCTCGGCGGCGGGTCACCTGACCACCGTATCGGCAGGGCAGCGCGGCAACTTCACCGTGCCGGCAGCGCGATGGTCGAATGGCGCGAAGAATCACCACTCCGGGAACATGACCGGCACCAATGCCTTGCGCGACATCCCGCGCTTCGTGCGTCTTGCCGACAGCGGCCGGTTCAATGTGAAGGCGCTCGCGACTTCCACTTTTCCGTTGGACCACGCAAAGGATGCGCTGCAGATCGTAGCCGACCGGCTGACGATAGCCGCCGTACTGGTGTTCAACGCTTGAGCGTGACCTCTGCTGAGCGGCAGCGGTCTGCCTGAGCGGTATCGCCCGGTCTGAGCGGCATCGCTCGGCCCGGCCGCCATTCACCGACGCTACTAGCGGTGCGGATCCACCCGCGCAGCCCCGCTGGGTGCCTGCTCCTCCGCAGGGTCCCACGGCCGTCCGGTCCGCTGCTCGATGTACTCGCGGATCATCCGTCGTACGACCTGCGAGGGAGTCAGATCCTCCTCGGCACACAGCCGCTCGAAGGCCGCCTTTTTGCGCGGATCGATCAGGATCGTCAGACGAGCGGTGCGCTCCTCCAACTTCGCTGCGGAGGCAGATGTCATTTACATCGAAGCCGTATCATAGAATAATAGTAGAATAATCTGAGTATCAGTAGAGTACAAGGGAGCGATGATTCCTCGCGCGAATCCGCTGCAAGACCGGTGATGTGGTTCGAGGGCCCCGCCTACCTGAGCCGGTTGGCGGCAGACGGCGTCGGATTGTTACTGGCTCTGGCGGTACTCGGGTTCTTCTGTGTTCGCCGCCCCTGGGGTTGCCGGCTCATCTATGCCGGCTGCGCGCTGACCTGCGCGGCGCTCGCGGGGGTCGCCTCACTCGCCCTGCTCCACGCCGGCACCGGCGCGCATTCGGTCCCGTTGCCGATTGGCTTGCCGACTGGGTCGCCCCTCGACCAGACGCTTCTCGGGGAGGATCCGCTCAGTGCCGCGTTCGCGCTGATCATCAATCTCGCCACGGCGATCGTGAGCGCCTATGCGATCGGCTATGGAGCCCACGCCCCCGAGCCACGTCGTGTCCTGCCTTACTACCCCGCCTTCATCGCGGCCATGAATCTGGTCCTGCTCGCGCAGGACGCCTTCTCGTTTCTGGTCGGCTGGGAGCTCATGTCGCTGGCGTCCTGGGCACTCGTGATCAGCGAGCACCGCTCGGAGGAGAACCGCCGCGCCGCTCACATCTATCTCATCATGGCCACGGGAGGTGCGTTCGCACTGCTGCTCGCGTTCGGGCTGCTGGCAGGTCCCGCGGGTCAATACTCGTTCGAGGCTATCCGACACGCCACGGCCCGCGACTTCGGCCCGATCGTCTTGTTGCTCGCGCTGGTGGGGGCCGGCTCCAAGGCGGGCCTGGTGCCGTTGCACGCCTGGTTGCCGCTCGCGCACCCCGCAGCACCCACTCACGTCTCGGCGCTGATGAGCGGAGTGATGACGAAGGTTGCGATCTATGGATTCATCCGCCTGGTGTTCGACCTGGCGGGTCCCCCCGCCTGGTGGTGGAGCCTTCCGGTGCTGGTGATCGCGGGCATTACCGCGCTGCTCGGCGTTCTGTATGCGTTGATGGAGCACGATCTGAAGCGTTTGCTCGCATACCATACCGTCGAGAACATCGGCATCATCTTCATCGGCCTGGGGCTGGCACTCGCCTTCGACGCCAACGGCCTCAGGACGGCGGCCGCCCTGGCGCTCAGCGCGGCGATCTTCCACGTATTCAACCACTCGCTCTTCAAGAGCCTGCTGTTCATGGGCGCAGGCAGCGTGCTCACCGCCACTGGCGAGCGGGATATGGAGCGGCTGGGGGGCCTGATTCACCGCATGCCGGTGACGGCGATCGCGTTCCTGGTCGGATGCATTGCGATCTGTGCGCTGCCGCCCTTCAATGGCTTCGTATCCGAGTGGCTGACGTTTCAGGCGATACTGCTCAGCCCGCAGCTGCCGCATTGGCTGCCGCGGCTGGTAGTACCGGCGGTCGGGGCGACGCTCGCCTGCTCGGCGGCGCTCGCGGCGGCCTGTTTCGTCAAAGCGTTCGGGATGACGTTCCTCGGCCGTGCGCGCGCAGCCGCGCTCGGCAGCGCACGCGAGACGGACGGGTGGTCGCGTGCCGCCATGCTCCTCTGCGCGCTGCTGTGCCTGCTCGCCGGCATCCTGCCGGGCTTCGTGATCGATGCGCTCTCACCGCTGACGCGCCTGCTGGTCGGTGCGCGGCTCGCTGCACAGGCCCCCCAGCCGTGGCTGCGTATCGTGCCCATCGATGCTGCGCGCAGCGCCTACGACGGCGCATTGGTACTCGCCATGATCCTCGTCGGTGCCGCGGCGATGGCCCTCGTGGTGCGTCGTGTGGCCTCGGGCGCGCTGCGCCACTCCGCACCGTGGGACTGTGGCTTCCCCGACGCGAGCCCCGCCACGCAGTACACCGCAACCAGCTTCGCTCAGCCCATTCGGCGCGTGTTCGGCAGCGTCACCTTTCGCGCGCGCGAGCGCGTCGCCATGGCCAAGCCAGGTGACACCGAAGCGGGCCACCTGGACCTCGAGCTTCACGACACCGTGTGGGAGGCCTTCTACGCCCCCGTCATCCGCTTCGTCGAGCAGGGTGCCGAACGTCTCAATCGACTGCAGTTCCTGACGATCCGCAAATATCTCACCATCGCGTTCGTCGCGCTGATCGTGCTGCTGATCATCGTCGGGGCCTGGCGATGAACTTCGGCTGGCTCACCCAGTTGGCTCAAGTCGTGCTGGTGTTCGCGCTGGCGCCCCTGCTGTCCGGCCTGACACGCAAGGTCCGATCCCGGCTGCTGCGCCGCCAGGGGCCACCGGTCCTGCAGCCCTATCGCGACCTGCTGAAGCTGATCCGCAAGGAAGCCGTGGTCGCCGACGGCGCCTCCTGGTTGTTTCGGGCGGCGCCCTATCTGGTCTTCGCCATCACCTGGGCGGCCGCCGCGCTGGTACCGACTTTTGCCAGCGGGCTTGCCTTCAGTGCCGAGGCCGACATCATCGTCATCGTCGCCCTGCTCGGCACCGCACGCTTTCTGCTCGCACTCGCGGGTCTGGACGTCGGCACCAGCTTCGGCGGTATCGGCGCCAGCCGCGAAGTGCTGTTTGCCTCGCTCGCCGAGCCCGCGATGCTCATGGCCGTGTTTACCCTGTCGCTGTTCGCCGGCTCCACCGAATTGTCCTCGATCTGCGCCTACATGCAGAGCGCGGGCGTCGGAGTCGACATCTCGCTGGCTCTGGCATTGGTGGCGCTCATCATCGTCTGCGTGGCCGAGAACGGCCGCATCCCGGTGGACAATCCCGCCACGCACCTGGAGCTGACCATGGTGCACGAGGCCATGGTGCTCGAATACTCGGGGCGTCATCTGGCAGTGCTCGAGCTGGCCGCGGCCGTCAAACTCCTGCTGTACCTGTCGCTGATCGCGTGCGTCTTCACGCCCTGGGGTACCGCAGCAGCAGGGGCTGGACTGGTCCACTACGCCATCGGCTTCGCCGCCTACCTGCTCAAGCTCGCAGCGCTCGGGTCCCTGCTGGTGTTCTTCGAGACCGCGGTCGCGAAGATGCGCGTGTTTCGCGTCCCGGAATTCCTGGGCATTGCACTGATGTTGGGATTGCTCGGCATCATCCTGCTGTTCGTCTCCCGGGTACCCCTATGAGTCCGCTCGACGGCCAGATCGCCCATCTGCTCGCCGGCTCGATGGTGCTGGTGAGCTTCATGCTGCTCTATCAGGACCGCATGTTCGCGCTGATCAACGTCTTCGCGCTGCACGCCTGCGTGCTGGCATTCTCGGTGGCCTGGCAGGCCTACCTGCAGCGCGCGCCGCATCTGTACATCACGGCGCTGATCGCGCTGCTCTTCAAAGGCATGATCATTCCCATCGCGCTTCGACGCATCATCGTGCGACTGGGCATTCATCGCACCGTCGAGCAGGCCCTCAGTGTCGGACCGACGATGCTGTTCGGCATTGCGCTGGTCGGCTTGTCGATCATCGTCATGCTGCCGGTGACCCAGTCACAGGGAGCATTCGTGCGGGAGGATCTGGCATTTGCGCTGTCGGTCGTGCTGCTCGGGTTTTTGATGATGGTCACACGCCGTAATGCGGTCAGCCAGGTGATTGGATTCATGTCGCTCGAGAACGGACTGGTGCTCGCCGCCACGGCAGCGCGGGGCATGCCGCTGGTGGTGGAGATCACCGTGGGCTTCTCCGTGCTGATTGCCTTCATCGTCATCGGCATCTTCCTGTTTCGCATCCGTGAGCGTTTCGACACCGTCGACCTGCAGGCGCTCGACCTGTCGCGCGGGGAAGCGACGTGAGCCTGTCCCCCGGTCAGCTGGCCCTCGACGGGCTGCTCGGCATCCCGGTGGCCGGCGCGCTGCTGCTCGCGGGGATTGCGCGCTACCGACTCGCCTCCGTCCTCAATGTGGCGCTGTGCGCGCTGACGCTCGGCTGCGCCGCAGCGCTGTACGCCTACCGGCCCGAGCCCACGCCCTACCTGCTGGTCGATGATCTGAACACCGTCTTCCTGGTGGTCGGCTCGCTCGTGGGCTTCAGCACCAGTCTCTTCAGCGCCGGCTACATCGCACACGAGCTGCGCACGGGCAGGCTGAAGTCACCTGACGTGCGCTTCTATCACGCCATGTACCAGCTGCTGATGTTCGGGCTGAATCTCGCGCTGGTCTCCAACAATATCGGCCTGATGTGGGTGGCAATAGAGCTGGCCACCCTGACCACGGTCGTGATGGTGGGGATGTATCGCACCAACGAGGCGCTCGAAGCAGCCTGGAAATATTTCATTCTGGCCTCGGTCGGCATCGCTCTGGCGCTGTTCGGGACGATATTGGTCTATCTGGCGGCGCAGGAACGGCTGGGTCAGGGAGTCCTCGCGATGGCCTGGGACCACCTGGCGGCGAGCTCCAGGAGTTTCGATCTCTCGCTGCTGAATCTGTCATTCGTGTTTCTGCTGCTCGGCTACGGTACCAAGGTGGGCCTGGTTCCCGTGCACGCCTGGCTGCCCGATGCGCACGCCGAGGGTCCCACCCCCATTTCGGCGGTGCTCTCGGGGCTGCTGCTCAACGTCGCGCTGTTCGCACTGCTGCGATTCAAGCTCATCATGGCCGGCAACGCACACGTGCTCGCTCCCGGCCCGCTGATGATCGCGATGGGCATGCTCTCTCTGGGATTCGCCGGCTTCATGATCTTGCGCCGTCGCGACATCAAGCGCCTGTTTGCGTACTCGTCCATCGAGCACATGGGCATCATGACGCTGGCCTTCGGTCTGGGAGGGCCGCTCGCCAGCTTCGCCGGACTGCTACAAATGACCATGCATAGCCTGACGAAGTCGGCGATCTTTTTCGGGGTCGGTTATACCTCGCAGCTCGAGGGCACGCAGCGCATCTCTGACATCCGCGGGCTCACACACAGCGCCCCATGGCTCGGAGGCCTATTGGTGGTCGGGACGCTCGCGATCGCAGGGCTGCCCCCCTTCGGGATCTTTACCAGCGAATTTCTGCTCGTGACCTCGACCTTTGCACGCTCACCGTGGCTCGCGGTCCTGCTGGTGATCGGCCTACTGATTGCATTCAGTGCCGTGATCCTGCGGCTGCATGGTCTCGCCTTCGGCGAAACCACGCACCGGCACTCGCTGCCCGCCTGGCGTTTGACGCCGATCGCGCTGCATCTGGCGCTCGTGACAGTGGCCGGCCTGTATTTGCCGGGCGCGGTGGTCACCTGCTTCCGTCGCATAGCCGGACAGCTGGGGTAGTGCCGTGCTGCAGGCCCTCTTCGGCGACCGCCCCGTCGTCGCCAACCATCACGGATGGCCGCTGCTCGCGGCCGACGTTGCTACGTGGCGTGGCGTCGGCGAGGCGCTGCGTGAGGGCAAGCTGGAGCTACTCGGCCTGTGGGGCGATACCGACGCGGTACAGTGCGCACTCCATGAACCTTCCACGCGGCGGCTGCTGAGTGCGCGCCTGCCGGTATCCGCCGGCAAGGCTCCCTCGCTTGCGCAGTTTCATGCGCCCGCGTCGCGCCTGGAACGCTCGATCACGGATCTGTTCGGCATCGAGATCGTGGGCCTGCCCGATGCAAGGCCATGGCTCGATCACGGCCATTGGCCGCGCCGTTGGCCGTTGGCGACAGGTTCCGACGCGACGGCCGCGGTGGCGGCCTACGAGTTTCTGCCGGCCGTGGGGCCGCATCTACATCAGGTTCCGGTCGGCCCGGTTCATGCTGGCGTCATCGAACCCGGACATTTCCGCTTCACCGCCAGCGGCGAGACCATCGTGCGGCTCGAGGAACGGCTCGGCTATACCCATAGAGGCATCGAGTGGCTGCTGCGCGGCAAGTCCGTGACCGATGCCGCACCCATTGCGGCTCGCGCCTGCGGTGACAGTACGGTGAGCTATTCGCTGGCGTTCGCGCGCGCCGTGGAGGCGGCTCTGGGGATACAGATCCCACCACGCGCCCATTGGCTGCGCGCCACCATGGCCGAGCTCGAACGCATCGCCAATCACCTCGGCGACATCGGCGGGATCTGCAACGACGCCGCCTTCGCGATGCTGCATGCAGAGTGCGGCATCCTGCGCGAATACACGCTGCGCGCCTGCGCGCTCGCCTTCGGTCACAGACTGATGATGGACCGCGTCGTGCCCGGTGGCGTCGCCGTGGACCTGCAGCCAGCCGGCCTCGCGGCGATCCTCGCGCTGACCCGGCAGCTGCAGCGGCAATTCCCCGAGCTCGTGGAGCTCTACGAAAACACCGCCTCGTTGCAGGATCGCACCGTGGGTTCCGGCGGCGTACCGGCGCATCTCGCGATGCAGTTCGCCGCTCCCGGTTACGTCGGTCGGGCCTGCGGACGCGCATTCGATACGCGCGCCTGCCTGCCCTACCCGCCGTACGACGTCGCCCCGATCGAGCTCGTCACCCGTAGCGAAGGGGACGTCGATGCGCGCGTGAGGGTGCGGATCCTGGAGATCGAGCGCAGTTGCGCCTGGCTCGAGGCCGCCCTGGCCGCGCTACCGTCGGGTCCCGTACGTGTACCGATCGATGCGGAGCTAAAGGCCGATACGTCGCACGCCAATACGCAAGGCGCAGCGCTGGTGGAAGGATTTCGCGGCGACATTCTGGCCGCCGTGCGTCTGGGTCCCGGGCATCGCCTGGAGCGCTGCCACCTGCGCGATCCTTCCTGGTTCCTGTGGCCGCTGCTGGAGGCCGCGATCGAAGGCAACATCATTGCGGACTTCCCCATGTGCAACAAATCGTTCAACTGCGCCTACTCGGGCCACGATCTGTAGCGCTTTTCTCGCACCCCTACCCATCCACCATGCGCCGACGCCTGATCAAAAACCTCTTCAGTGCACCGTGTACCGAATCGGTGCACCCGCGGCCCGCGGCACTGGAAGGAGCCGGAATCGCCCTGCGTGGCGCCATCACACGCAACCTCGGCCGCAGTCTCGCGATCCGCGCTGTGGACAGCGGCTCGTGCAACGGCTGTGAACTGGAGATCCAGGCGCTGAGCAACGCCTTCTACGATATCGAGCGATTCGGCATTCGCTTCGTGGCCTCGCCGCGCCACGCCGACGTGCTGCTGGTCACCGGCC
>JASHPX010000213.1 GCA_030037905.1 Gammaproteobacteria bacterium | reverse complement strand
TGCGCTTAAACCCTCGATCCCGCGTCATGAACGTCTCCAGCATGTGGGGGATTAGCGTCGCTGCATCGACAGGCTCGCCGTAGGCTTGCGAGTGCATCGCCGCATACCGCTCCAACTCCGCCTTGAGGACCACGGTGCAGGCAAACGTGATCTTCACCGTCTCGGTTTTCGGCAGCGGCCCGAGCCGCAGCTTGCGGATTGGGACACTCACGGCAGCGGCCCTCCCTGAAAGAACAGCGGCTGATAAGGTCGCAGCACCAGGTCCTTGTCCACCATGACGTCCATCGGGAATCCCGGCCGCACGGTGAGCGTAGGCTGAATACTCAAGTTCCGCCGCGTAATCTCCTGCCCGACCTGGTTGGTCGTGTCCTGTGCGCTGTCGCGCAAGGCGAGCACGACGTTGCCATTGACGTCGCCTTCGTTCGAGACCGCGAGTTCCGAACTGACGCCAAGCAGCGTCGAGAGAGCCGCGCCCGCGAGGATGCGATTCCAATGCCAATTGACGCCGTCTTCGAGTCCGGCATAGCCGGCCGGGTCGATGCCGGGCAGCTTGTCTAGCGCGATGGACGAGGTATCGGGCAGGATGATCCGCAGCCACACCAGGAGCACGCGCTGCTGGCCGAACGCGACCTGGCTGTCGTAGCGCCCGATCAGGCGCGAGCCCTGCGGGATCAGCAAGTACCGGCCGGTCGCCGTGTCGTAGACCGACTGGGTGACGCTCGCGATTACCTGGCCCGGCAGATCGGAGTTGATGCCGGTCACGAGCGCCGCCGGAATGACGGTGCCGGCCATGACGGTGTATGGCGATGCCGGCGCCTGTAGCGCACCCGCGTTGCGCGTGGCGGTGTCACCCGAGTTCGCGAGGAAGGCTTCCTTCTCGCCCTGGCGGTTCTGAATCGCCGTGGGATCGTTGGGCTGCGCCGACGCCGAGGGAGGCGCGGCGCCGTTCGGATTGAGCGGGCTTGCGGCGGCATTCGACCCGATAGACGCCGCAAGTGCGGCGGGCGCTGTTGCGGTATTCGATGGCTCGGCGCTCCCGATCCGAAAGAACACCGACGAGCGCGCGGCTTCCTCCGCGTCACGCTGGCGATCGACGGCCGCGGCGGACGGTGAGCCGGCTACCGAGGGCGCCCCGCCGCGGCTTTCTTGCAGTACCGGCCCGCCGAGCTCCCCCGGCAGCGGCGGGCCGAGCTGGGGCGGAGCGGGCACAGGTGCGGGCGAGGGTGCCGTCGTAGCGATGGGCTTTTGGGGGAGATCAGCGTAATTCGCCGGCAGGCGCTCCAGGTCCTCAGTCTTCGCCACATGATCGACGTTATAGGCTTGCGACCGGCCACTGCCGCCAGCGCGGTGGGTTTTCGACTGCAAGGCCCACGTCGAGGCCACGGCGACTCCAAGCGCCAGAGCCGTCGCCGAGACGATGAGCGTGCGACGATTCAGGCGCATGACGGCACGCGGCGGCGCGCGCAGTGCCAGGCCATCGGGAGGGACCTTCGATGGAGCCGGAGCGTTCGGATCAGTCGTGCCCATGACCAGCTCCCGCGATCACGCCATCCGTGCGCTCGATGCGCACCACCGCGGCCTTCTTGCCCCCGAGCCGCAGCTCGGCAGCGCCGAACAGGCGATCGACGATGTAGTACGGTGCGTGAAAGCGATAATTCACCAGTTGCCCATCGCCCTGCGGACCGACGACGAAGAGTGGCGGCAGCTCCCCTTGTGCAATTCCCGGCGGAAACTCGATATACACGCGCTGCCCATCATCGAATGCGCGCAGCGGCTTCCACGGCGGGCTGTCGCCGGTGATCGTGTATCGGAACCGAAGCTGATCGAGCGCGAGGCCAGAGGCGACCGGCGCTGCGGCATCCGCCGCCTGCGCCTGGGTCTGCAAGGCGAGCAATTCGTCGTGAGGGTATTCCCAGGAGACCGACGCCATCCACGCGGACTCGGTGGACGTCAGCTCGATCAGATAGGTGCGACGGTTCGTCGTGATGACGAGATTGGTCTTCAGTCCGGCACGAGTGGGCTTGACCATCACCGCGACGCGCCGACTCGCACCGCTCCCGCTTGCCGTATCGCCGACGATCCAGCGCACGGTGTCGCCGGCGGCGACCGTCACCAGTTCTTCGCCCGCTTCCAGGACGATCACCGTCACGCGACCCGGGCTCGTATAGACCTCGTACAGCGCCCCGTCCGAGTACGGCCATACCTGGATCGCATTCACGTAGTCATCGAGCGTCGGGCTGACACGCGCCTCAGCGTTCGCCTGCTCGATGCGCGCCTGAGGTGTCGACGGTGTTGCTGGTGGTGGTGGCGGGGGTACGGTCGGTGGCGAGGCGGCCGGCGCCAGGGGAGTCCCTTCGGGCGCGGAGAGCGGCTTCAATTGCCCCGGCAGCGGAAGCGGCTTCGGGACTTCCACCACGGTGATGGGCTTGGGCGGGGCCGGCAGCGGCTGCGCTCGAACGGGCTCATCGAGCGAGATCACCGGCGGAGGCTTGGGCGCTGTTGCGCAGGCGGTGAGTAGCAACAGCGTCGATGTGATGGCGTACAGGATGGTCGATTTCATGGTGTCTTGACTCCCTCACTCACGTCGAGCTCACGGCTCCAGGAGAGGCCGTTGATGTAGATCCCCAGGGGATTGCGGCGAAGTTGTTGCTCGGTGCGCGGCGGTTGCATGACGGTGGACAGCACCGCGGTCCAGCGCTCGGTCCCCGTGAGGGCGCCGTCGGTGTAGTGCTGCTCGACCCAGCGCACCTGAAACGAGGCGCCGCTCACGCGCACGACGCTCTCGACATTCACGGACACCGAGTCGTGGCCGACATGGGCGAAGGGGTCATGCGAGCGCGCATAGTCGTTGAGCGTCGCTGCACCCTGGTCTGTCGTGTAGCCGTAGGCGTCCAGCCAGTTCTGCCGCACCACGACTGGGTCGATCGAGAGCGATCGGACATCGGTGATGAAGCGTGCAAGGTGATAAGCGATCTGTGCATCGCTCGGGCGATAGGGCGTCGTGGCTTCGCCGATGGCTCTGACTTGGCCCACGTGATCGACCTCGACGACGTAGGGCGTGATGAGGGATTGCCCGGCTCGCCACACGAGTCCCGCAGCCATGAGGACCGCAAGCACCAAACATCCGAACGCCATCAACCGCCAGTTCTTGGCTTGTACTCGCGCACTGCCCAATCTTTCGTCCCAAACCTGGGCGGCGGCCTGGTAGGGAGTCGCGGGTGCGGGTGTGTCGCTGTAGCGCACTCCGGATCGTCTGAAGCGCATCGGTGCTCTCCCTTACTCGTTCGAGGAATCGTGCAGGTTGGGGCTCGCGCCACTGCCGCCGTGATCGGCCGAGCGCACGGTGTGGGCGGCCGTGGAGGCGCCTTGCGAGAGACGCTGCCTGCGGTGTAACCGTCGCGCCCAGGCGGGTGCACGGGTCGAGGGCTCCGACGACGAATCCTGGGGGCTTGCCCCCGCTGCGTCCTCGCCGCTGCCGACACCAGCCGCAGCCGTGAAGCGGTCCTTAACAGCCTCAGCCCCGGCGGTGACCCGCTGGCCGGCGGCTTGCGCGCCGCTGCGCATCACGTTCGCGACACCGGCGCCAAACGCCCGCATGCCGCCGCCTTCCGCGGCGGCGGCACCGGCGCGATAGGCGGAGGCCGCGCCGGCTCCGAGGCGCACCGCCCCGAGCGCTCCACGGGCCGCGAGGC
>JASHPX010000212.1 GCA_030037905.1 Gammaproteobacteria bacterium | reverse complement strand
TCGGCAACGTACCGGAGGATTGGCCGGCGTCCGCGGCGGGCACCCCGGGAGCCCTGGAGTCCAACGCCGCGCCGCTGACCGACAGCGGACGCGGCTCCCCGCAGTTCGCGCTGCCTCATTCCGTCGTGGTATCCAAGGACCGGATGGTCTATGTCGCGGATCGGCCGAACCGGCGCATTCAGGTGTTTACGCTGCAGGGCAGGTACCTGAAGCAGGTGTTCATCAACCGGGCAGGTCCCGCGAAGGAGACGGCCTGCGGGCTGGCGCTCTCGCCCGATCCGCAGCAGAGATATCTCTACGTCGCCGATTACGGCAATTCGCAGATTCTGATCATGGATCGCAAATCGCTCAGGGTGCTGTCACGATTCGGTTCGCGCGGCAGCGGGCCGGGTCAGTTCCGTGGCGCACATTCGCTCGCGCTGGACCGAAGAGGCGTTCTGTACGTCACCGAAGTCGCGCCTGGAAACCGCATTCAGCGCTTCCTGCCCGCGGCAAACTGATTCCACCGCGGTGTCCGCGGCCGTCCACTGTGCGGTCAGCCGTAAGCGCCCGCGGTCGTCGCGCTGTCGGCGCCGCTAGAGCCCCGGAGCCTGTGGATGCGCTCGAGAGCGGGAGGATGCGAATAGTAGAACGACACGTAGAAGCGATCAGGAGTCAGCGTACTGGCGTTATCGCGGTAGAGCTTCACGAGGGCCGTGGCGAGTTCCTCAGCGCTCGCATGCGCGGTGGCAAAGCGGTCGGCCTGAAACTCGTGATGCCGCGACCACAGTGCGCTCAGAGGGTTCGCGAAGAACAGCAGTACCGGAGCGACCATGGCGAGCAGCAGCAGCGCTGTGTGTGGCGACGCAAGTGGCGCACCGAGCGTGGTGTAGAAGCCGGGCTTGGCGGCCGCCCAGCCGAACACGGCCAGACCCACGAACGTAGTGAGAGCCGAGACGAGCAGTCGTTGGCGAATGTGACCGAGGCGGAAGTGACCGAGCTCGTGTGCAAGCACCGCCTCGATCTCGGCAGCCCCCAGCTGCTGCAGCAATGTATCGAAGAACACGATGCGCTTGTTACGGCCCATGCCGGTGAAGTAGGCGTTGCCGTGGCTGGAGCGGCGCGAGCCATCGACGACGAACACCCCCGAGGAGCTGAAACCGCAGCGCCTGAGCAGCGCCTCCAGGCGCGCCGCGAGCGCCTCGTCCGCCAACGGCGAGAAGCGGTTGAAGAGCGGCGCGATGAAGGCCGGCCACGCCCACGTCATCAACAACGACACCGCGAGCCACACGGCCCAGACCCAGATCCACCACCAGCGACCTGCGTGCTGCATCAGCGTCAGCGTCAGGAGCACCAGCCCGCCGCCGAGCAGCACCGCGAGCAGCAGACCCTTCCCGAGGTCGGCCAGATACAGCACGGGCGTGGTGCGATTGAATCCGAAGCGCGCCTCCAGCCGAAAGGTCCGCCACAGCGACAGTGGCAGATTGACGACGAAGACGGCGCCTGCGACCGTGGCGATTACCGCAAGTCCAACCCACGGCTCCGGCCATCCGGTGCGACGCCAAAGAGCATCGAAGGCCCCGATACCGCCCCCCAAGGTCAAAGCAAGCGTAACTACGGCGCCGAGCACAGTATCGATACGGTTCAGGCGCACCCCGGCGATCGTGTAGTCGGCGGCCTTTTGGTGCTGCTCGAGGGAGAAACTGGTGCTGAAGGGTGTCGGCACACCACCGCGATGCGCCTCGACGGCGGCCACCTGCCGATGGGCAAGCCACAATTGCACACCGACGCTGACGACGACGGCAGCAACGAACGCAATACCCCCGGTGGTCATCATCCGGCGATGGATCGAGATCTATGGCCGATTTTCAGGCGCTGTGCTTGGCGCCCCTGAACAGGCTGGCGATGAGCAGGATGATGCCGACCGCCAGCAGAATGTGGATCGCGGCGAAGGTCAGCTTCACCCACAGCCACAGTACCAGCCAGGCGATGATCAGCAGCACGGCGATCGTGCGTAGAAGAGCCATCGTCTACTCCTTGGCGTCGGCTCGAGACGTAGACACTATGCATCCGGCCGACAGCCGGGCCATCGCCGGAATTCGCATCGCGCAGCCGCCGGCGCCTACACGCAGGGGTTGCCGCGGCCACTGCGGCGTTCCCGCCCGTGCGGGGAAGCTGAAAGCGAGCTAAAAGCGATCCTTTTCGCTCTTCGGAGCCAATGGGTTCGCCGGAGCGCTGACTCCATTGATCACCGTGCCGCTGCTGGAGAAGCCGGCAGCTCCCTTCACGAAGTCAAACGGGAAGTTGAGCTGGGGGGCAGTGAGCTCGTCCAATTTCGCGGTCTGCTGTGGCTGCAGGCGCAGATCCAGCGCCGCCAGGTTATCCTCCAGCTGCTCGAGCGTGCGTGCGCCGATGATCGTAGAGGCGACACCGGGACGATTTTGCACCCAGGAGAGAGCCACGCGCGCGGGGGTAGAGCCGGCCTCTCGAGCGATCTTCGCCAGCGCATCGATCACGTCATAGGCGCGATCGTTCAGGGCGGAGGTGGTCCATGCGCCACGCCCGGCCTGGACATGGCCCGCATTGGCGCGGGTATATTTGCCGCTGAGCGCACCAGCCTTCAGAGGCGACCAGGGTGTGACGCCCAGGCCGTGCTCGAGCGCCAGGGGAATCAGCTCTCCCTCGATCGTTCTCTGCAGGAGCGAATACTCCAGCTGCAACGCGATGAGGGTAGTCCAGCCGCGGAACATCGCGGTCATCTGCGCCTGCATGACCTTCCAGGCCGGAGTATCCGAAAAGCCGATATAGCGCACCTTGCCGGCTGCGACCAGGTCATCGAGCGCGCGCAGGGTCTCCTCGATCGGCGTGTGCACATCCCAGCAGTGCATCCAATAGAGGTCGATGTAATCGCTGTGCAGCCGCCGCAGGGACTGCTCGCACGCAGCGATGAGGGCCTTGCGGCCGGCACCGCCGGAATTTGGATCGCCGTCGAGCATCGTGCCGAAGAACTTCGTAGCGATCACCGTACGATTGCGCTTGGCCGGAGAGTCCTTGAAGTGATCGCCGATTATTTTTTCGGAATGGCCCTTGGTGTAGACGTTGGCCGTATCGATGAAGTTGCCGCCCAGATCGAGGTAACGGTCGATGATCCGGGCCGAATCCTCGGGACTGGATCCCCAGCCCCAGTCGGAACCGAATGTCATTGCGCCCAGGCAAAAAGGGCTCACACGCAGTCCGGAGCGGCCCAGAGTCACGTAATGGTTCAGCGGCATACGCTAGGCCGTCCTGACTTTCGCCTGCTCGGGCAGCACCGCGCGCAGCTGCTCGATCGCACGCTCGAGCAGCTGACGGCTGCAGGCGAACGACAAACGCATGTGGCCAGGGGCGCCGAATCCCGAGCCTGCAACCACCGCGACCCCGGCGCGATTCAGGAGGTATTCGGCAAAGGCAGCGTCGTCGCGCAGGCCGAGGTTGCGCATGGCGCCGCGCACATCAGCGAATGCGTAAAAGGTTCCCGCGGCCGCCAGGCACGACACGCCCGGCAGAGTGTTGAGCGCAGCGACGACGTAGTCGTGTCTTTCCTTGAATGCCCGCACCATGTCGGCCACGCACTGCTGATCGCCCGTGAGCGCCGCGAGCGCCGCGCGCTGTGCGATGCTGCAGGCATTGGAGGTCGACTGGCCCTGAATCGTCGCCATGGCGGTCACGATCTCCTTCGGTCCTCCGCAGTAACCGATGCGCCACCCGGTCATGGCGTAGCTCTTCGAGCAGCCGTTCACCGTGACGGTACGCTCGTAAAGCTCGGGAGCGACCGTCAACAGGCTCGTGAAGGGCTCGCTCGCCCAGTAGATCTTCTCGTAGATGTCATCGGTGCCGACCAGCAGGCGCGGGTGCTCGACCAGCACGTCGGCCAGCGCGCGCAGCTCCACGCGCGTGTAGGCGGCGCCGGTGGGATTGCTGGGGCTGTTCAGCAGCACCAGCCGGGTCTTGGGGGTGATCGCGGCAGCCAGCTGCTTGGGAGTGATCTTGTAGCCCTGCTCGGGGCCGGCGCTCGGGGTCACCGGGATGCCGTCCGCCAGCATGACCATGTCCGGATAGGACACCCAGTAGGGTGCCGGAATGATGACCTCATCACCCGCGTCGAGCACCGCCATGCACAGGTTGTAGAGCGTCTGCTTGGCGCCGGTGGACACCAGGATCTGCGCTCGCTCGTAGCTGATGCCATTGTCGCGCTTGAACTTGGCGATGATGGCGTCCTTCAGCTCATTGATGCCCTCGACATTCGTGTAGCGCGTGAATCCCTTGCGAATCGCGTCGACGCCCGCCTCGGCGACCGGCGCCGGAGTATCGAAATCCGGCTCGCCCGCCCCCAGGCTGATGATGTCCTTGCCCTCGGCCTTGAGCCTGGCTGCGAGCGCGGTGACCGCGAGGGTCGGGGAGGGCTTGACGCGCTGCGCGCGCCTGGAGATGGATAGGGGCACGAACTCACCTCGGCTTGGGGGTAAGACGGGCGGCCGCGTTCTGCGGCCGAGAGCTATATTAAGAGATTCCGTGCGGGCCGCCCACTCGCACCCGGAGCGTGCAGGCTGGCCGATGCGAGATCGCCAATGAGCAAGGTCACCGATCGCTTTGAACTGCATGCCGATTACACCCCGGCCGGAGATCAGCCGGAGGCCATCGAGCGGCTGGTCGACGGGCTCGAATCGGGCCTGGCGCACCAGACTCTGCTCGGGGTGACCGGCTCGGGCAAGACCCACACGGTGGCGCGCGTCGTCGAGCGCGTGCAACGGCCCACGCTGGTGCTCGCGCATAACAAAACGCTCGCTGCGCAGCTCTACGGCGAGCTGCGCGGTTTCTTCCCGCGCAACGCCGTCGAGTACTTCGTGTCCTATTACGACTACTACCAGCCGGAGGCGTACGTACCGGCGAGCGACACCTATATCGAGAAGGACTCCTCGATCAACGAGCACATCGAGCAGATGCGCCTGTCGGCCACCAAAGCGCTGCTGGAACGGTCCGATACGATCATCGTAGCGACGGTCTCTTCGATCTACGGGCTGGGCGATCCCAAGGCCTACCTGTCGATGGTGCTGCACCTGGTGCGCGGCGAGCGTATCGACCAGCGGCGGCTGTTGCGCCGCCTGGCCGAGATGCAGTACACGCGCAACGACGTCGATCTGCAGCCGGGTACCTATCGCGTGCGCGGCGACATCGTCGACATCTTCCCGGCGGAGTCCGGCCGCGAGGCGCTGCGCGTGGAGCTGTTCGACGACATGCTGGAGAACCTGTCGCTGATGGATCCGTTGACCGGTACCTTGATCGGCCGCATTCCCCGCTACACCGTCTACCCCGGCACCCACTACGTCACCCCGCGCGAACGGCTCGTGCAGGCGATCGATCAGATCCGCGAGGATCTCGGCGAGCGGCTGACGCTGCTGCACAGCGAGGGCAAGCTCGTCGAGGCGCAGCGCCTGGAGCAGCGCACGCGCTTCGATCTGGAGATGATCCAGGAGGTCGGCTACTGCTCGGGCATCGAGAACTACTCGCGCTATCTCTCCGGCCGGCAGGCGGGAGAGCCGCCACCGTGCCTGTACGACTACCTGCCGGCGAATGCGCTGCTGATCGTCGATGAGAGCCACCAGACCATCCCGCAGCTCGGAGCGATGTATCGCGGTGACCGCTCGCGCAAGGAGACGCTGGTCGAGTACGGCTTCCGCCTGCCTTCGGCACTGGACAACCGCCCGCTGAAATTCGAGGAGTGGGAGGGGCTCGCTCCGCAGATGATTTTCGTGTCGGCAACACCCGGTCCCTACGAGGCGAGCAAGTCCGGGCAGGTCGTCGAGCAGGTGGTGCGCCCCACGGGCCTGGTCGACCCCGGCGTCGAAGTGCGCCCCGTGCGCACGCAGGTCGATGACCTGCTCTCCGAGATCCATCGGTGCGTCGCGCAGGGCGAGCGCGTGCTGGTCACCACGCTGACCAAGCGCATGGCCGAGGATCTGACCGAATATCTGCACGAACATCGAGTGCGCGTGCGCTACCTGCACGCCGACATCGAGACCGTGGAGCGCGTAGAGATCATCCGCGATCTGCGCCTCGGTCGCTTCGACGTGCTCGTGGGCATCAATCTGCTGCGCGAGGGGCTGGATATGCCGGAGGTCGCGCTCGTCGCGGTGCTCGACGCGGACAAGGAGGGATTCCTGCGGTCGGAAGGCTCACTGATCCAGACCATCGGGCGAGCGGCGCGTAACGTACACGGGCGGGCGATACTTTATGCAGACCATATCACCGGCTCGATGCAGCGTGCGATGACCGAGACCGAACGGCGCCGCCAGAAGCAGCTGGAATTCAACCGCGTGCATGGCATCACGCCTCGCAGCATCGTCAAGCCTGTCATGGACATCATGGAGGGCGCGCGCGTCGCTGGCGCAGCCGGCACGCGCGCAGGGGCTCGCGGCAAGGGCGCCGGCGGCGGCAAGAGCGCGCTCGCCGATACGGCGCGCATGCGCAGTGCAGCGGACATCGCCCGCGAGCTCAAGCGTCTGGAAGCGGACATGTACCGCCATGCCCGCAATCTCGAGTTCGAGCAGGCCGCAGCGCTGCGCGATCAGCTCGAACAGCTGCGGCAGCTCGAGCTCGACCTGACCGCCGGCGCCCTGGCCTCCGACGAGCCCGCGCTCACCGAGTCACTCACCGACTCCGCGATCACCGCGTCCGCGATCACCGACTCCGCGCGCAACGAGGCCGTGCGCAGCGGGCCGGCGGCGGCCCCTGTAGCGTCGAGCTCGCCGGCTCCGCGGTCGCCGCGGCGCCGGCCGGCCTGAGATCAACCATCCCGGACCCTCTTTCGGTTGTGACACGTCCCACATTTGTTTATAAGGCGGTTCTCGACAGAGGGCGGATCACGCCCGCGTGCGGCCGGGGAGGGCAGCGGTGCAGCAGTACAGTTCCAAGGGTGCGAGCCGCGGCGGCGTGGCGAGCTGCCTGTGCGTTGCGGTGGCCACGATGCTCCTGCCCGCCGCAGTTGCCGCTCAGAGCAATTGGCTCGCGGCCCCGGCTCTGCAGGCCCGGCTGGCCGCGGGTGGAGTCGTCATGCGCAGCTCGTTCGACCGGCAGCATGCACGCGCCAACGTCGATGCGGCGATTCGCGTGCGTGCCGCCCCGCAGTCCATCTGGAAATTCATCACGCAGTGCCAGTACGCCAAGATGCTCATTCCGGGCCTCAGGCGCTGCACGCAGCTGCGCGCCGCCGGCGATGGCTCCTGGGTGGTTATCGAGCACGACATCAAGTACGCCCCGCTGTTACCGCTGGTGCATTCCATATTCCGCGCCGACCTGCAGCCGCCGCTGCGTATGGACTTTCACCGCGTCGCCGGAGATCTCAAGGACGAGACGGGCAGCTGGATCCTGCAGCCCGATGGCGCTGGCACTACCACGGTCGAGTATCGGGTCTCGATCAAGCCCGGCTTCTGGGTACCGCGGTCGGTCGTGCGAC
>JASHPX010000211.1 GCA_030037905.1 Gammaproteobacteria bacterium | reverse complement strand
CTCGGCGCGCAGCCGCTCGCGCCGGTGGATCAGCGTCACGTGTGCAGCCAGATGCGAGAGGTACAGCGCCTCCTCGACCGCAGTGTTGCCGCCGCCAACCACGGCGACGCGCTGGTTCTTGAAGAAAAAGCCGTCGCAAGTGGCGCAGGCCGAAACGCCACGGCCGCGAAAGTGTGTCTCGGAGGGCAGGCCCAAATAGCGAGCCGAGGCGCCGGTGGCGATGATGAGCGCATCGCAGCTGTAGCGACCGGCATCTGCCGCGAGCACGAACGGGCGGGACGACAGATCCACGTGGTGGACGTGATCGGTGACGATCTCGGTGCCGAAGCGCTCGGCGTGCTCGCGCATGCGCTGCATCAGCGCCGGGCCCTGCAGTCCCTCGACGTCGCCGGGCCAGTTGTCCACATCGGTCGTGGTCATCAGCTGGCCGCCCTGCATAAGGCCGGTGATCAACATCGGCTTGCGGTTGGCGCGCGCTGCGTAGACCGCGGCGGTATAGCCTGCCGGGCCCGAGCCGAGGATGATGAGGCGCCGATGTTTGGGTTGGCTCATGTACAATTCCTAGCCGCGCGTGCCGACCCGGCGTGCTGGCGCGGGCGCCGCACACATCACCGATCAGCACGATCGACTGAAATGGCATGGTAAGTAAGCAGGGCGCGAAGGCCAAGTCATATATTCATTCGCTGGGATCGGCTCCACGGTCCGGCCCGGCGTGGTGCGCTGGTGAGGCGCGCGGCGCTGCGCCGCCGCCTGGGCGCGGCGGGACGCGCCACGATGGCTGAATCGAGCACCCAGGAGCGCACGCCGCTGCGCACCCAGCAGCTGCGCCTGTCCGCACCGCTGGTGCGGGGGCTGCGCGAGAGTGGCGCGATCGTGCTGTTGGTGATCGCGCTGGTGCTGTGTGTTGCACTGCTCACCTTCAGTCCCGACGATCGCGGCTTCTCCTCCACGGGTCTCGGCGGCCTGGCCGCCGGCGCCGCTGCCGGCGCACACGGTGTGCTGCACGATGGGGTTCACAATCGCGTGGGTCCCATCGGGGCGTGGTTCGCCGACGCGCTCTACTGGGTGTTTGGACGCCCCGCGTACCTCTTGCCGGTGATGCTCGGTTTCGGGGGCTGGCGGCTCGCGCGCCGGCGCACGGAGCGTGAGCCGCCGGCCTCGCGCCTGAATGTGGCGCTGCGCGTTGCGGGCTTTCTGGTCCTGATGATCGCCAGCTGCGCGCTCGCCGCTCTGCACTGGAGCGCCAGGAGCCTGCCGGCCGGCGCCGGAGGAGCTCTCGGCAGCGCGGCCGGTGAATCGCTCGCCGCCGGGCTCAACCTGCTCGGCGCGACGTTGCTGCTGCTGGCGGCATGGATGGCGGGTGCGGCGCTGGCGTTCGGGGTTTCCTGGCTCACGGTGATGGATCAGATCGGGCATGGCACCTGGGCACTCGCGCGCTGGCTGCGCGCGCGGCACTTCTCGGCGCGCGAGCGCGAAGCCGCGCGTGCGGTGAAGCTCGAGCGTAGCGCTGCAGTGCAGGCCTCGCGTGCTCGCTCGCTCGCGCGTTCGACGCCGCGTATCGAGCCGCCGGCCGCGGCGCCGCCCAGGAGCGAGCGCGCCGAGCGCGAGCGGCAGGTGCCGCTGTTTGATCCGCCCGGCTCCGCACAGCTGCCGTCGCTGGAGCTGCTGGATGATCCGGCGAACCGCGAGCCGTCCTACTCTGCCGAGGCGCTCGAGGCGATGTCACGGCTGGTGGAGCTGAAGCTGCGCGACTTCGGCGTGGAGGTCGAGGTCGTCGCGGTACATCCGGGACCGGTGGTGACGCGCTTCGAGATGCGCCCGGCGCCCGGCGTGAAGGCCAGCCAGATCACCAACCTGTCCAAAGATCTGGCACGTGCGCTGTCCACGATCAGCGTGCGCGTGGTGGAGGTGATCCCCGGCAAATCGGTCATGGGCCTGGAGATCCCCAACGAGAAGCGCGAGCTGGTGACGCTCGGGGAAATTCTGAAGTCCAAGTCCTATGAAGAGGTGGACTCACCGCTCGCTCTGGCGCTCGGCAAGGACATCGGCGGGGTGCCCATGGTCGCGGATCTTGCGCGCATGCCGCACCTGCTGATCGCCGGCACCACCGGATCGGGCAAGTCCGTCGCGATCAACGCCATGGTCTTGAGCCTGGTTTACAAGGCGACCGCCGAACACGTGCGGCTCATCATGATCGATCCGAAGATGCTCGAGCTGTCGGTCTATGAGGGAATTCCTCACCTGCTCGCGCCGGTCGTGACCGACATGAAACAGGCGGCCAATGCGCTGCGCTGGTGTGTCGCCGAGATGGAGCGGCGCTACCAGCTCATGGCCGCGCTCGGCGTACGCAACATCGCCGGCTACAACCGTCGCGTGAAGGATGCGATCGCGGCCGGTAAGCCCATCATCGATCCCGTGCAGTTGCAACGCGCCGCCAACGATCCGAGCATCGACCAGAGCGCCATTGCCGCGCTCGAGCCCTTGCCGTTCATCGTCGTGGTCATCGACGAGCTGGCCGATTTGATGATGATCGTGGGCAAGAAGGTCGAGGAGCTGATCGCGCGGCTGGCGCAGAAGGCGCGCGCCTCGGGCATTCACCTGGTGCTCGCCACTCAGCGCCCCTCGGTCGACGTCATCACCGGCTTGATCAAGGCCAACATTCCCTCGCGCATCGCCTTTCAGGTCTCCGCCAAGGTGGACTCGCGCACCATCCTGGATCAAATGGGAGCCGAATCGCTGCTGGGGCACGGCGACATGCTTTACCTGCCGCCCGGCACATCGATGCCCACGCGCATCCACGGTGCCTTCGTGTCCGATCAGGAGGTCCACCGCGTCGTGGACTCGCTCAGGCACTCGAGCGCGCCGAGCTACATCGAGGAGGTGCTGCGCGGACCCTCGGTGACGATTCCGGGCATGCCGGGCGAGGATGAAGATGATGAGGGGGAGAGCGTCGCAGCGGGTGATGCCGAGCAGGATCCGCTGTACGACGAGGCGGTCAGTATCGTCACGCGCGATCGCAAGCCGTCCATCTCGTACGTACAGCGGCGGCTGAAGATCGGCTACAACCGCGCGGCCCGCATGCTGGAGGCGATGGAGCTCGCGGGCATCGTGGGCCCCCTGCAATCCAACGGCTCGCGCGAGGTGCTCGTACCGCCTGCGGCCGGCGACTGATGCCGCAGGCGCTGGCACTGGCTCTAGCACTGGTACTGACCGGGGGGGGCAGTGCGACTCTTGCGCGTGCCGCGCAGGCCTCGCCTACCGCGGCGTCTGTCGCGAGCTCCGCTGCCGCGAGCTTCGCTTCCCCGAGTTCCGGCGCCGCGACTTCCGCCGGCACCGCTGCGGCGGACGTGACGGTACTCGATCGCTTCCTGGCGGGGCTCACGAGCCTGCGCGCGAGCTTCACGCAAACCGTGACCGATGCGCACGGCGCCAGGATCGACAGCGGCACCGGCAGCCTGGTGCTGCAGCGTCCCGGTCGTTTCCGCTGGGACTATCAACCGAGCGCCAGCGCAGCCAGCGGCACGGCGGGCGAGACGAGCGCGCAGGATCATGAGCCAACGGGGGAGCTGCTGGTGGCCGACGGCCGTAACCTCTGGTCCTACGACCGCGAGCTGGCGGAGGTCACCGTGAAGCCGCTGCAGGCGGGGCTTTCAGCCACTCCAATCCTGTTGTTGACGGGGGCTCCCGAGGATCTGCGACGCTACTTCGACGTGATGAGCGCGGGCATGCACGATGGGCTCTCCTGGGTGCAGGTCAAACCGCGCAGCGAGCAGGCCGACTTCAGCGACGCGCGCCTGGGCTTTAACGGCACGACTCTGGTGCGCATGGTGTTTCAGGACATGCTCGACCGGAGCGTGCAGCTCGACTTTTCGGACCTGCAGCGCAACGCGCGCGTCGATTCCTCCACGTTCGAATTCAAGGTGCCGGCAGGGGTGGACGTGATCGGCACACCGCTGACTGGCCCGCTGGCCGGCCCGCACTGACGAGCGTCAGGGTGGCCCGGCGCCCGGTGGGGGGGCATCCGGCGCGGGCTGAGCATCCGGCCCCGGCCCGGGCGCGCGTCCTGGCCCGAAGGACCGATATACGAACTGCCGGCCGGCTGCGGGCGGTCCAAAGCCCAGTCCCGGTCCTCTGAAGATCACGCGCCGCTGCGGAAAGCCAAAGCCGCCGGGACGGCGGCGAAGCTGCATGCGCACGACCTGGTTGAGCACTTCTCGCTGGTTCGGGTCGAGCGCCGCCTGCAACCGGGTGGTCGCATCTGCGACCTTCTGCAGGTTCTGCGCCCGGGTGAGATCGGCCGCGGCAAGGCGGTGCAGCAATGCGGCGGCGTCCTCTTGTTGATTCGCAGTCTGTTGATTCGCAGCCCGTCCAGGTCCGGCCGCTGCTCCCGGCTGAGCGCCAAAATACGCCTTGACGGCCGCCGCGAACGCGTTCCAGGCCGGTTCCTGAGAGGCTCTGATCTCCAGGCGCGCCGCCGCCTGATCCAGTCGCGCCTGGACCCGCGCGGTGCGAGCCTGCGCCATGCGCGCTCGCATGGCAGCCGCCCCGTTGGGGGCCGGCCCGACTGCCGGTTGCGCCATCGCCGTGCCGCCGAGCATCGCAACCCCTGCCAATCCCATGCAGACGCCGACCGCGACCACCGTCAACACCACGTGAACCCTGCGCGCCACGATAGCCTCCTGACCGATGGACCGATACGGCCCGCTGTCGACGGTCGACCTTGCAGACCACCCCAGCAGACCACCCAAGCCGCTGCCGAGTTCCTTTCGAGGTTATGTCCGGCAGGAGCGTGACCGCGATCATGGTCTCCAGAGGCAGGCTCGCCTGTCGATCCGCCGGAGTCGAAAATTCCCGGATGCGCCCACGATTCCTCACGCGCCGATTCCCCTGGATATTGCCCGCCATGATCGGGTTGATGCTGTTCGCTCGAGCTGTCCCCGCTCAAGATCTGGCACTCGACTTCAAACGCGGGTTCGTCGATGGATACGTCCGGTCCGCGGTGAAACGCGGGGATTCACCCCAACAGGCGCAGGTCGATGGGAACTGCATCTATGACGCTCTGAACGCACATCTGACGACGAGCCAGTGGATCGAATTGCTCGGGGCAGGGCTGATGCACGGCTCACCACCGCCTCAAGCTCTGCGTCCCCTCATGCCGGAAATCGCCGCTGTTTACGCTCGATGTGCCCACCTCGGCAGATCCGACCAGGCTTCAGCGGCGCCGTTGACCGGGGTGGCGCCATCCGACCCGGAACCCGGCGCGGATGGGAGCACGGCGCAAGCAGACGCTCGCCTCGACATTGCGGATTCGATGGCCGTGACGCGACAGCTGCTGCGCATGCGGATGCAGGAGGTGCAGGCGCGCGTTCACTCGGGTCAGAGGCCAGGCGCGCCGCTGATCGCACGATGCTTCGCGACCATTCAGGTCAGTGAGACCGGAACTGCGGCGGGGCAGCCCACCATTCATTGCAGCAATCCACAGGTCGAGGACGTCATGCGCCAGGCCATTGTGGCGACGGGAGCATTGAGCGCTCAGCCGGGCTCGACGGTGCTGCTGAGGGTGACTGCGCCGTTCCCATCTCTGTGAGGTGCCGCGCACGCTCTTTGCGTCGTTGGTCAGGATTGGCGAAGAGCCTGGATCAGCTTCCCGAAGAGGAAGTCCGGCAGCTCTGGCTGCTCGAGGCGCAGCGCCGCGCTGATGAGATCGATCAGGGCAAGGTTCAGTTGGTGGACGGCGACGAGCTGGAGCGGCAGATCCAAGCGCTCGTGCGGTGACGTACACGCTGCATCCGGAGGCGGCCGCCGAGCATCGTCGACAGGTGGCGGTACTGGCC
>JASHPX010000210.1 GCA_030037905.1 Gammaproteobacteria bacterium | reverse complement strand
TAGCCCGTACGGAACGGTACGGAAATATCGGTGCATTTGGCCATGGACGGAGATAGAAAAATCGGCCATAAATGGGCCATTTCAAAGAATGGGCATGGACAGCCATAGATCAGGTTACATCCCTGCTAAGGGTGTAAGGGTCAAAAGCCCTTCGAGGGTTCGAATCCCTCTCTCCCGCCAAATTTCTCCTTCCTCGCCAGCCAGTTACAGCGCGGCGGCGCCGCGCCAGTGACAAATCCAGTGCCAAATCGCTGGATGGGAGACGGTCCTTCTTTCGATGCGCCATCTGCCGCGCGATGTTTAGTCTCGCTGACGTGCTTTCTGCAACGGGAGAAAGGTCCGTCGGCGCTCTGTCCATCGCGCGTTCGATGGCATCGAGATCGGCATCGACCGCTCCCTCGGTCCACCCTGCGTAGAAGCGCAGCATAGTCTCGATGCTGTGACCGTGCTGTTCTGCGACCCGCAAGGCACTTTCGCCGATCATCAGATTCCAACTCACCGAAGAATGCCTTGCGCAGTATGGGCTGCGATAGCGAATGCCCGATAGGCGCAAGAGCGTTCTGCGCCATCGCGACTGCGCGTATTGAAGATTGCGGATTGGTTCGCCGCTTTCCTTGAAGAACAAATGATCGTGGTCGATCCTCCCGTCGCGCACGAGAGCATTGCGCAGAGCGAGCTGCCGATTCAAGATTCGCATTGCTCGCGGACAGAGATCGATGCGACGGTCTTCACCGGTCTTCGTGGAATCCTTGTCGATGCCACCAACGCACGCTTTACTGATCGTGAGCGTCCCCTGTGATGGGTCGAAATCCGACACGAGAACGGCGATCTGCTCGGACGGACGCAACCCGGTGAAGAATCGGAATTCGTCATAGTTGCCTTGAGCCTCGCCCCAGTCTTCATGGATGGCAGCAATGATTGCCTCGGCGTCCTGGATGCTGAATGGGTCGATGGTGGCGCGATGCTTCTTCCGAATTCTGGCGCTCTTGAGGCCAGCGGTTGGATCGTGTCTGTCTGGATGGTCGAGATATCCAAACTTGAAGGCGCGTCTGAGCACGCTGACCGCGTTGTTGTACGTCTTCTTGCTCCAGGATGCCTCGTCGGCGATTCGCACGAGCATCGAATAGTGCACCGCGAGAAAGGGCATCGCTCCGATCTTGGGTCGCCAGGCAGTATTCAGCACGCGGCGATAGGACGAGACCGTGATCGGTGCCATGTCATCTTTGGCCATCCGGGACTCGCGGTGTGCGAGGAAGGCGTCGAACACGTGGCCGCACGTTCTTCGCGAGCCGGAATCCGGCATGGACTTGAGGTCGCGGAGTGGCTTTTCTGGAAGCGCGGTAGCGCCTAACGCCCGGCCAAGCCTTGCTCACGAGGTACGCTGCAGTAGCGGCCGCCGTGCCCTCTTTGTTAAGTGATTGATCTTTAAGTGATATCATATAGGATGATTTCGATAAATTCGTTTATTGGAGCGTTGGATTCGTTTGAGTTACAATGTGGTCACGGAGGAGATCGCTGTGGCTGCCGTATTGAGCTTGGGTCCGGAACCCGTCCAACCAACCGAAGAAGTCTCCGCGCTTGCCGCGGATGCGAGTCGGCGCCTGTTTCGCGTCGTCGGAGCAAACCCACGAGAAACATGCGTCGTTCGGTTCGAGAGCGCGCCAGATGAGCCCGTGGTGCTGCCCGCCGCCGCCGTTCGCCTCCTGGGGGCACTACTGACGGAGCTGGCAAAAGGCAATGCAGTGACCCTGATGCCGCATCATGCTGAGCTGACGACCCAGGAGGCAGCTGATCTCCTGAACGTCTCGCGTCCATTTCTTGTCAGTCTTCTCGAAAGCGGACAGCTGCCTTTCCATAAAGTGGGGACGCATCGCCGCGTCAGATTTTCAGACTTGATGATCTATAGGCGACGTCGTGATGCGGAAAGCGAAGCGGCGCTCCGAGAGCTCGCAGCCCTGTCACAGGAAATGAAGCTCGATACCTGAGCGGCAATATCAGCGGTCAGGGAGGAGCAGATGGCAAGCTTCACAGTCGTCTACGACGCCTGTCTGCTGTATCCCGCATCGATCCGTGATCTCGCCGTTGAATTGGCACGCACGGGACTGCTACGCGCCAAATGGACGGCCCGCATCCATGTCGAGTGGATCGATGCCGTAATACGCCGACGGCCGGAACTTGAGCGCAGACGCCTCGAGCGCGTGGCCGAGCTTATGAACTCGGCTGTGCCAGATTGTCTCGTAACCGGTTTATCCGGTGTATCTGCCCACCGGCTGGATGCTGTGGGTGCGGGATGGCGCGCTCGTGGCCCAGCGGCTGGATGTGGGGAAGGCTGCGCTCACGGGTGCGCCGGTCACGCTGGCCGGCGGCCTGCCGGCAGGGGAAAGCGTGTCCGTGTCGGCGACGGGGCTGGTGGCTTACCGGGTCGGTGCGGCCAGCCAGACGCAACTGACTTGGTTCGACCGCTCGGGCACCGCGCGCGGCAGCGTCGACCAGCCGGATGGCATTCAATTTGCTGCACGTGTCGCACCCGACGGCCGACGCGTGGTGGTCGTGCGCGGAACAGTGCGGGGCACGAATCTCTGGCTGCTGGATGGCTCCCGCATGAGCCGCCTGACGTTCGGGGCGACTATTGACTTCTACCCCGTGTGGTCATCCGACGGCACGCGGATCGTGTTCGACTCCAGGCGATCCGGTCCCCCCTCCCTTTATCTGAAGCTCGTGAACGGGGCGGTGGGTGACGCGCAGCCGCTCCTGAGCTCAGGACAAGTCAAGATACCAGGGTTTCCGACCAGCTGGTCGCCGGACAGCCGATACCTGCTGTATACGAGCGGCACTCCGCAAACTGGCGCCGACCTTTGGGTCGTCCCAATGGTCGGAGCGCACACGCCCTCAGCGTTCCTGAAGACGCCGTTCGACGAGGAGTGGGGCGTGTTCTCGCCGGATGGTCGGTGGGTGGCGTACCAGTCGAACGAATCCGGGCGATACGAGATTTACGTCCGCCCGTTCCACCCGCCGGGCGCCAAGGATTCGGACGCGGCCTCGGGTGCGATGCAGTGGCAGGTGTCCACCGCGGTCGGTATCTGGCCTGCGTGGCAGCCGGACGGCAAGGAGATCGATTACATCGATCCGTCAGCGGCGATGATGGCGGCGCCGATCACCGCCAGCGGAGCCACGTTTGCAGCGGGTACGCCGGTGAAGCTCTTCCAGACGCACATTTACGGTGGTGGCGAGGGTACGCAGGGGCGCGAATATGACGTCGCCCCCGATGGGCGCTTCCTCATCGACACGGTGTCGGAGAGTGCCGCAGCCCCGATCACGCTGATCCAGAACTGGAATTCTGCAGCAACCCCGCAATGACCGGGGTCCGCCGAGGCGACGCGTTGCTGCGCAGAATCGGGTAGCCCGACAACTAGCTAGCTGGATCAACCCGGCACCTCTCTCGAGCAGCTTTCTGGTCCCGTTACCTGGGGGCGGCATCTTCCGCGGCGGGACGGTGATTGCGAGCGCAAAGATCGGGCCGACTCCGACTATCTCACGCTGGAATGGGGGCCGGGCAGGTCCGGGCGTGGAATCGGGTGGATGGCCCGCTCGAGCCTTTTGCCGATTCGCCGGTTCGCGATCTCCAGGTCGTACTGCGACTGCAGATTCAGCCACAGCTGCGCGGACGTGCCGAAGTACCGCGACAGACGCAACGCCATCTCGGCCGTAACTGCACGGCGACGGCGTGCGATCTCGTTGATCG
>JASHPX010000209.1 GCA_030037905.1 Gammaproteobacteria bacterium | reverse complement strand
CGAACAGACAACGCAGCCGCGGAGAGAATGAGCGCGGCCGCGAAGGTCATTGCCCGCACGACCATTGGGCGCACCGCAGAATGCGCCGCTCCAAACCGCGATTGATTGCTGGCCATGCTCGTTCCTTACCACATCGCCGAGCAGGCCGAGGGTTGCCAACCCTCCGCGCTCGACAGCTTCATGAAGTTGTCGTCGGTGACGAACGGCGTAAACAGATAGACTGGGTCAGTGACGACGCTGGTCAGCACCATCCACCACTGCCCGTCGTTCTCCGGAGGAATCTGCACCAGGTCGAAGTACTCCACGAGCCTGGCGTTCTCGCTGTAGGGGACACCGTTCTTACGCAGGTATCCGGCCTTCAGATCCGTGGTCGTGACCTTCAGGGCGGCCCACACCGGCTTGCCGCCGCCAAAGAATCCGCCTCCCTGCCTCTGCAGCTGCCACTGGGCCACGGAGTACCCCTGCCACGTCCTCGGGCCCTGCTCATCAGCCGCCGATGGAACGAAGTGAAGCAGGCGAGTCTGCTCGCCGGCGTCTGTCTCGATCTTCAACGTCTGCTCGTCCTGCCACGTGATGTGCAGATGCTCCGGGACGCGCATGATGGCGGGCGCCCCGTAAGACTTGCACTGCTCGCCCGCCGCCGTGTCCTTGGCCGGATCCCAGGCGTCCATGACCTGCATCCCGGCCGGCTTCAGGGGAACCCCGGCATAGTCGCCGGGTCTGGGCGTGACCATGCGATAGACCCAGTCCTCATCCTGCACGACCGATTCCCAATAGCCGGTGAAATCGACGGGG
Organism: Gammaproteobacteria bacterium; assembly: GCA_030037905.1. Classification (GTDB taxonomy): domain Bacteria; phylum Pseudomonadota; class Gammaproteobacteria; order Steroidobacterales; family Steroidobacteraceae; genus FEN-1191. Next base: position 17,972 of record JASHPX010000209.1, on the reverse strand, counting down.
GCGGCCGCTTCCGCGGCGGGCGGCGCGCCGCCCGCCGCGCGCCGGCCCTGAGCGTGCGCGACCGTTTGCGCGCCCAGCGACACGAGCAGCGCAAGCGTGAGCTGCACAGCGCAATTCGACAGGGAAGTTCGCATCGCGCGCACCTACTTCTTTCTCGCCTTCGCAGCTTGCAAACTATGGTAAATGGCTGCGACGAACATATTGGTCGTCCAGGGACCCGTGGTCGATCCGAATCGGGGCTCATACGCTTTGGCCGGATCAGCCGCCTCGATCTGGTCCAGCGTCATATGGCGGCTCATCATGCCGGCGACGGTGTCGCGGATGATCACCACCATGTCCCGATAGTCGACGACCTCCCACTGGTCGCACAGCCGCCCATGAGCGGGTACCACCTCGGTGCCGTTATAGCTATAGATCAATGGGCTCGGAGGAACGGCGATCTGCAGCAGGTCGTTCAGTGCGGCGATCTCACGGTCGATGGTGCCGCCATCAGCCGCATTGATGAAGGGAAACCGCGTCATGTCCAGGACATCTCCGGCCATCACGACATCGGAGCGGCGGAACAGCACGAAGCTGTCGCTGTCGGCCGCGGACGCGTGTCTCACGATGATCGGCTCGTCGTTGAGGTAAAAGGTCCTCAGGGTCTCGGAAGCAAGGTAGGTATCGGTGGGCCAGCCACTGGAGGGATAGCCGTTGACTTCGGCCAGCTGTGCGATGACGTTCGCGCTGCCAAAAATCTCGGCGCCAGGGCCTTTCGGGGGGCTGAACAACGTCTCACCGGCCGCAGCCACGGGCGCATTTCCACCCACGACATCCGGGTCCGCGCTGGTATCGAAGACGTAGCGAATGGGCTGCGGCGATAGCTTCTTCACGGTCGCGATCAGACCGTCGGCCCCGGCCGCGGTGCCGGCATTGACCACGACAACGCCGTCGTCGCCGACCTGAACGCCGATGTTTTCCCCGTCACCGACGATCATGTAAAAATGCTGCCGAACCGGCACGACGACCAGATCGCCGTTTTCCGGTTGCGCGGCGCGGGCAGAGGTCAGGCCAAACACGCCCAGTACCACTACCGAGAGCGCGGCGACCACGGCTCGGTGGACGATCGCTCTCGTTGCCTGCGTCACAGCTAACCCCCCGCATTCGCGGTCATGGCTATCGCCGACCGTCGATGAATTTACTGAAGAGACCTGATTTATAAACCCAAAAACACACTGTTACCAATTGAAATCCGGATAACGATATAAGGAAATGCTAATGAGAGAGCGAAGTCAAGCGCCTCCCGCCCCGCCAAGGTCGGCAAGCGCGCAAACGCAGGGTCTGGGCCGGCAAACGCAGCGGCTGCCTCGATGAGCCTCAATCGGATGTCAAGACCGCCGGCTCCCCGTCACACCGCCCCGCCAGTCGCAACAGATCCAGCAGCACCTGTTGCAACTCGGTGGGCCGCCAGCCGACACGCAGGGTCAGGCCTATGGTGCGCACGACCCGGCCGAGTGGGTACGGCACTGTCGCGAGCACTCCGCTCGCCACATCCGCCATGACCTGGCGCGCGGACAGCAGCATGACGCGATCGCTATCCCGCAGGATCGCACGGGCCGCTACCAGGCAGTTGCATTCGATCGTGCCGGTGGGAGGCGCAACCCCTGCCCCCGCGAACAGGGCCTCGAAGTGGCGCCTCAATATGGTGCCGAGGCGTGGGGCGATCCACGGATACTGCCGCAGCTGCGACAGATCGGGGGCACCGCCCCGAGTCAACGGATGCCCGGCGCGCACCACGAGCGTGAGTGGATCATCGAACAGAGGCTCCTCGAAGACGTCGCTGGCGGGCGCCGGCTGGCGCAGCGCACCGATGAGCACATCGGCCGAGCCGTCGCGCAGTGCGCGCAACAGAGTCTCGTAGGGACCGTCGAGCAACTCGACGGTATGCAGCGGGTAACGCCCCATGAACTGCAGCACCGCGCTGGGCACCAGGCCACTGCGCGACAGCGGCATGGCCCCGATGACGGTGTGACCGCGCTCGTCGCCGTGGAGTGCGGAGAGCTCTTCGCGCGCCTGCAGCAGCTCGGCGAGTGCCCGGCCGGCGTGGCGTGCGAGACACTCGCCGTCGCGATTGAGGCACAGACCGAAGCTGCTGCGCTCCAGCAGCGACATGCCACTGACATGCTCCAGCGTGCGCGCTGCTTGATGCAGCGTCGGCACGGCGACGCCGAGCGCCCGCGCCGCGGCACGGAAGCTGCCGTGTTTGACCAGCGCGATCAGCGCTTCGAGCTGATTGAGGGTCAAGGTGCGCTCGGTGCGCACCGCGGAGGAAGGCAGCAGTTCCACCATTGCACCGCGCAGCTCGGCCAGTGCCCGCTCGATACGCTCGAGGCAGCGCCGGCCGGCGAGCGTTGGCGACATCCCGGCGCTCGTACGGTCGAACAGTCGCCCTCCGAAATAACGCTCCACGGCAGCGACGGCCTGTGTGGCCGCCGGCTGCGACAGATGCAAGCTCCGGGCGGCGGCATTGACAGCGCCGCTATGGGCAACCTCCCGGAATACAACCAAGTGACGCAGGCTCAGATGCGAATGAGAATGGGCCAGGCGCATGGCGCAGTTAGCTCGACGGGGCTTCCTCGATGGGTCTTCCTCGAGTTCCGTCAGATTAGCACTTCCTTATATCATTATTTAAATTTCAATTAGTACGGCGCCCCCCGCCGCCGCACCATCCGCGTCACAGCGAGGCTGCGCGCATGAATCTCGTCCTTCGTAATATCCACCGTCCACCCGCGCAGCTCACCGAGGCATTCTCCCAATACGGGGTTGCGACCGTTCACGAGGCGCAGGGGCGCACGGGGTTGCTCGCACCGCGCATCCGACCGATCTATGCGGGCGCCCGCATCAGCGGGGCCGCCGTGACGGTCAGCGTCCCGCCAGCCGATAACTGGATGATTCACGTGGCCGTCGAGCAGTGCCGCGCGGGAGACATCCTGGTGGTCGCCCCCACTTCGCTCTCGGAGGCAGGCTATTTCGGCGAACTGCTGGCCAGCTCGCTGCGCTCGCGTGGCGTGCGCGGCCTCGTCATCGATGCGGGCGTGCGCGACGTGGCGGAGCTGACTGCGATGTCGTTCCCTGCCTGGTCGCGCTGCATCAGCGCCCAGGGCACGGTGAAGGAGACCCTCGGCAGCGTCAATGTGCCCGTGGTTTGCGCGGGCATGCTGGTACATCCCGGCGATGTGGTGATCGCCGACGACGATGGCGTATGCATCGTCCCGCGGCAGACCGCGGCAGCCACGCTGGAACAGTGCGCAGCGCGCACACGCAAGGAGGCTGCGGTACGTGCGCGGCTCGAGGCCGGTGAGCTGGGCCTGGACATCTACGGCATGCGTGCTCGCCTCGCCGAGCGCGGTCTCATCTATCAGGACGCGCCACCGGAGAGCGCGTGAGACTGCCAGGCCGTATCGCATTGCTCGGGTTCGGAGAGGTTGGCCGGAACCTGGCGGCGGGCCTGCGCCATCAGGCGCCCCTCGAGCTGACCGCTTGGGACGTTCAGTTCGTCGATCCGGCCAGCCGCCCGTACCATCACGCTCGCGAGGCCGGAGTGCAGACCGCGGGTTCCGCAGACGAGGCGGTGGAGGGAGCGGCGCTGGTCATCTCGGCCGTCACCACGGCCAACGGCCTGGCCGCGGCCGAGAGCGTCGCCCCGGCGCTGACGGTGAACACCGTGTTCCTGGACCTGAACTCGATCGCCCCATCGGTCAAGCAACAGGCCGCGCGCGTGATCGACGCGCACGGCGGCCGGTATATCGAGGTAGCGGTGCTGGCGCCGATCGTTCCGCGCGGGCTGGACACCCCGATGCTGCTCGGTGGACCACATGCCGAGAGGTTCCTTCCCGTAGCAGACGCGCTCGGCTTCAGCGCGGCAAGGCTGTACAGTCCGACCGTGGGCCCGGCCTCCGCGGCCAAGATGTGCCGCAGCGTCATCATCAAGGGCCTCGAGGCATTGCTCGCCGAGTCGCTGCTCGCCGCGCGCCATTATGGTGTAGAGGATACGGTGCTCGCCTCGCTCGGCGATCTGCTGCCGAACCCCGATTGGCCCGGGCTGGCACGCTACATGCTGTCGCGCTCACTGCTGCACGGGCTACGGCGAGCCGATGAGATGCGGCATGTCTCCCAGACGATCGCGGACAGTGGCATTGATCCGTGGATGAGTGAAGCCAGCATTCATCGACAGGCGTGGGCTGGGGCGCATGCGGCCCTCGCCACCGGCGGCTCGCTGTCGGAGCTGCTCGACAGCCTGATGCCACCGCGCGGTACCGGGAGGCCCACGCATGCTGATCATTGATTGCCACGGTCATTACACCACCGCGCCACCGGCGCTGGAGAAATACCGTCAGGCGCAGCTCGCAGGCGAGCATCCGCGCTCCCCGCACATCAGCGATGAGGAGATCCGCCCCAGCATCGAGACGCAGCAGCTGCGCCTGCAGCGCGAGCGTGGCGGGGACCTGACATTGTTTTCCCCGCGCGCTTCGGCCATGGGACATCACTTGGGGAGCGAAGAGGTTTCGATCGCGTGGTCACAGGTCTGCAATGATCTGATCGCGCGGGTCGTCGATCTGTATCCGGACAACTTCGCGGGTGTGTGCCAGCTGCCTCAGCATGCCGGAGCACCGCTGACCGCCTCCGTCGCGGAGCTGCGCCGCTGCGTACGCGAGCTGGGCTTCGTCGGCTGCAATCTCAACCCCGATCCCAGCGGCGGGCATTGGACCTCCCCGCCCCTGACCGATCGCTACTGGTATCCACTTTACGAGGAGATGGTGCAACTGCAGGTGCCCGCGATGGTGCACGTGTCCGCCTCCTGCAACCCGGTGTTCCATGCGACCGGCGCGCACTACATCAATGCCGACACCTCGGCGTTCATGCAGCTCATCCAGGGCGATCTGTTCAGGGACTTTCCGGCCCTGCGCCTGATCATTCCTCACGGGGGCGGCGCTGTACCCTATCACTGGGGGCGCTATCGCGGCCTGGCGGACATGCTCAAGCGCCCCGCGCTCAGCGAGCACGTCATGCACAACGTGTACTTCGACACCTGCGTGTATCATCAGCCCGGCATCGACCTGCTGGCGCGGGTGATCCCGCTGGAGAACATCCTGTTCGGCTCGGAGATGATCGGCGCGGTGCGCGGGATCGATCCGCAGACCCAGCACTATTTCGATGACACCAAGCGCTATGTCGACGCACTGCCGCTGAGCGACGCACAGCGCGCGCTGCTGTTCGAGGGCAATGCCCGCCGGGTCTATCCGCGCCTGGACGCGCGCCTGACCGGTCAGCGGCGCTGAGGTCCGCCAGGCGCTCTGGGCTGCGGACGGGCCGCAGCGTCGGGCACCCCGAGGTAAGCGGGCGAAGCGGGCGAGCTGGTATATGTCGGTAGGATCGCATACGGAGACATTCAGAACATGAATCAGCAGAATCTACAGCAGTTGTTGGAGCGTGCGGGAAATCCGGTGGATTTGCTGCGCAATTCGCAGCTCGGCGCTTATGTCTACCCGGTGGTGCCGAGCGAGTTCACCAACTGGCGGGACGAGCAGCTCGCCTGGCGCGACGGCGCCGTGCTCTTCGACCAGTCACACCATATGGCGGAGTTCACGGTGAAGGGCCCCGATGCCCTGAAGTTCTGCTCCTATCTCACCATCAACAGCTTCAACAACTTCCAGCCGAACCGCGCCAAGCAGATGGTGCCCTGTAGCTACGACGGCTACGTGATCGGCGATGGGATCCTCTTCTACCTCGACAAGGACGAACTGCTGTTCGTCGGCCGCGCGCCCACCGTCAACTGGATGCAGTTCCACGCCGAGACCGGTGGCTTCAAGATCGACACCATCCGCGACGACCGCTCGCCCTCGGCGCCGCGCGGCAAGGCCGTCACGCGCCGCCACTACCGCTTCCAGATCCAGGGCCCGAAGGCCTGGCAGGTCCTGGAAAAGCTCAACGGCGGCAAGATTCCGGAAGTGAAGTTCTTCACGATGGATGCCATCAGCATCAAGGGCAAGAAGGTCCGCTGCCTGCGCCATGGCATGGCGGGCGCGCCGGGGCTCGAGATCTGGGGGCCGTACGCGGAATACGACGCGATCCGCGACGCGATCGTCGAGGCAGGCAAGGACTTCGGGCTCGTGCAGGTGGGCGCGCGTGCCTACGGGAGCAACACCCTCGAGTCGGGCTGGATTCCCTCGCCGCTGCCTGCGGTCTACACCGGCGAGAAGATGAAGAAGTACCGTGAGTGGCTGCCCGCGAACGGCTATGAGGGAATGGCCTCGATCGCCGGAAGTTTCATCGGGCAGAAGATCGAGGACTATTACACCTCTCCCTACGAGCTCGGCTACGGCCCGTTCATCAAGTTCGATCACGACTTCATCGGGCGCGAGGCGCTCGAGAAGATGCAGGGTAAGCCCCATCGCAAGAAGGTGACCTTCGCCTGGAATGGCGAGGACATGGGCAAGGTTTACGCCTCACTCTTCATGCCCGACACGCAGCACTACAAGTTCTTCGACATTCCGATCGCCAACTACGGCGCCGCCTCGTTCGACGCGGTGAAGAAGGGCGGCAAGGTCGTGGGACTGTCGATGTTCAGCGGCTACAGCTACAACGAGCGCACCGCACTGTCGCTCGGCATCCTCGATCCGAACATCAACGAGGGTGAAGTGCTCACCCTCGTGTGGGGCGAGGAGGGCGGCGGCACGAAGAAGCCGACGGTCGAGCGCCACAAGCAGCTGGAGGTGCGTGTGAAGGTCGCTCCCGTGCCGTATGCCCGCGATGTGCGCGAGGGATACCACGAGGGCTGGCGCACGCGGAGCAGCAGCTGACGACCTACGGTACCTCGCGAAGCGACCCCGTGGATTTCGGGGCCAGGACCGGTGGCGCTCGAGCGCCCCCGTCGCGGATGCCCAGGGCGTCGAGCAGCGGCCGCAGCTGACTCACGTAGCCTCTCCATCGTCCGACGCTGCCGCGATAGAGGGGTTGACGGACCTGCCGCGCGCTGACGGTGTGCACGGGTCTGCGCGTCCTGTGAAATGACAGGCACGCCTCGTTCCATGGCATTCCGCAAAAGGAAATCAGGCGCCGCGCCTCGCCTTCCAGGTCGTCCACGATGTCCTCGTAGACGACCTCGGTGAAGCGCTCGGGCGGCAGCAGCCCGCGCCAGTGTGCCATCAGCGCTTCGTAGTCGCGATAAAAGCGCCCCAGCTCCCGCTGATCGAAACAAAATCCGAGTCCGCTGCGAAAGTTCTTCGCATAGCAGGACAGGCAGGTATCCACTGCGTCACGCCGGCAATGAATGATGCGCGCATTGGGCAGCATCATGTGAATGAGCCCGGCGAAGCGGAAATTCGCCGGCATCTTGTCGACGATGCGCCGGCGGCCCGGAGCGAGCGACGCCACGCGCTGCAGGTATGCGCGCCCCAGGCTCGAAAGCGAGGTGGGGGGCAGCGTGACGAGACCCTGAGGATATCCCAGCCGCTCGGGGCTCAGCCTCGGAATGCCGTCGACGATCTCCTGCAGCAGCGACAATTCGCCCGCCCCGTGGATCTCGGGGTGCGAGGCGAGGATCTGCTCTACCAGGCTGGTGCCCGAACGCGGCATGCCGACGACGAACACCGGCACTTCGGACGCATCCGACGCGCCCTCGAAGCGGCGCATCAGTGCCGGTGTGATGACCTGCGCGACGCTGGCGAGCCAGCGGGATGTGGCCTCGCCGTCATAGGATAGGATGGCACGTCTGCGCCGATTACCCTCGTTCAGGTGCAGAAAGGCGCGCTCAGGATCGCCGGCATCCATCCAGGCCTTGCCCAGCGCAAATTCCAGGTCGATACGCTCCCTCATACGCAGCCCCTGGACATCGGCGGTTGCAAGCAGCGCCTGCATGCTGTCGATGTCGGGATCATCCGGCACAAACTCCTTGAGCTCGCTGCGCATGTGCCACGCGCACCCGGAGCGCGGGTTGACGGACAGCGCCTGCTCCGAGGCTCGCGCCGCCTGCCCCATCTGGCCCATCTCCATCAGCAGCAGCGCCTTGTTCACCCATGGGCTCTCGAAGCCGGGCATCCTCAGGCTCGCCGCGCGATCGTACGCGGCCAAGGCCTCCTCGTTGCGTCCCAGATCCTTCAGCGCCGTGCCCAGATTGTTGTGGGCGCTGGCATAGTCCGGCTCCAGCTCGATGGCGCGTCGGCAGGCGGTGGCGGCCTCGTGCAGCCTGCCGAGCGTCTGCCATACGACGCTGAGATTATTGTGCGCATGGGCGTAGTCCGGCTTCAGCTCCAGGGCCCGCTGAAACGCGGCCTGTGCTTCCGCATATCTGCCCAGATCAGTCAGCGCGATGCCTAGATTGTTGCTCGCCTCCGCGTAGTCCGGTTTCAGCTCGATGGCCCGCCGCAACGCGATCACTGCCTCCTCGCTACGACACAGGTCCTGCAGCGTGACGCCCAGGTTGCTATACGCCTCGGCATAGGCGGGATTGAGCGTGAGGGCGCGCTGCAGGACTGCCAGCGCCTCGCTCGGGCGCCCCAGCTTCCTCAGCAGCACCCCCTGGTTGTTGTGCGCGCCCTGATGGCCGGGGCTCAGCTCGATGGCTCTGCGATAAGCGGCCAGCGCCTGTACGTCCTGACCCAATGCCTGCAGCGTGACACCGAGGTTGAAATGGCCCACGGCAAAGTCCGGCCGGATCTCGAGCGCCCTGCGATAAGCAGCCAGCGCATCCTCGTGGCGATGCAGCGCGGTGAATGCGACACCGAGGTTGTTATGCGCCTGAGCGTCATCGGGCGTCGCCTGGACGACCTGGCGGTAGGCGACCAGGGCCTCCTCATGACGGCCCATCTGCTTCAGCAGGTCCGCCAGAGCACTGAGTGCGCTCACGGCGCCCGGCCTCAGTGCGACGCACCTGCGATAGGCGGCGAGCGCCTCCTCCAGGCGCCCCAGCATGCGCAGCGCGAGGCCCAGGCTGCCGTGCGCCTCGGCGGCGTCGGGCCGGATCGATAGGGACTTGCCGATCAACGCGCAGGCGCGCTCATGGCGGCCGGACTGGGATTCCACGAGGCCCAGCAGATGCAAGCTGCGCGCGTGCGCAGGATCGGCCGCCAGAATCCGCTCGTAGAGCCGCCCCGCTTCGGGCAGTCGTCCCGCCTGGTGATGGCTCAGCGCCAGGGAAAAGAGTCGCTGCAGCGCTGCCGCCGAGTCGGCCGACGGGGACGATGGGGACGAGTGGGACGAGTCGGACGATTCGGCCTGGCGTGCAGGTGCGGGCCTCGTCTGTCCCGGATGCCGTCTTCGGGTCATGTGCCGCCGTGCCATCGCCTGAAGTGCTCGACGCTCCTCGCCGATCGCGAGTCAGGAGCCGCCCGCGGTCAGCTCCTCGACCAGCGGTTGCGCATGATAAACGTGCTCGAGGGCGGCCAGTATGAACGCACTGTCCACCGCCACGGCGCGATTGAGGGCAGCGTCGTACCAGAATTCCCCGCCGAGGGAGGGGGGATTGCCATCGAATATCAACCCCACGAGCGCGCCCTGGCGATCGATCACCGGGCTGCCGGAATTGCCGCCGACGATGTCATTGGTGGAGACGAAATTCACCGGCGTTGCGGGGTCCAGCTGATCCTTGGCCTCCAGCCAACCCTGCCCGAGCGCCAGCGGCGCATAGCTGCGCGCATGCTCGTAGAGACCGGCTATCGTGGTGAAGGGCGCCACCGCCCTGCCGTCCTCGACCCAACCTCTGACCACACCATAGGACAGCCGCTCGGTGAAGGTCGCGTCCGGATAAATGCTCGTGCCGAAGAGCGCGAAGCGCGCTTGCGCGATCCTGGTGGTATTCGACTCGATGGGCGCGGTCACGTCGTCCTCGTAGGTCTTGCGATACTTCAGGTAGTACGGCACCACCGCGCGCGCCAGCGCGATCATGGGATCGTGCGAATCCTCGACCGCCGTCTCGCCCCCCGTCCACAAGGCCTTGCGCACGCCGATGTCTGCGAGTGCGGTTCCCTGCACGGCGCGCCGCGCCACCTGCTCCGGAGAGGCCGTCGCGAACAGCGCCTTGCAGATAGGCGCATCCCAACCCAGCAGATCGCCCAGCAGGGTCATTGAAGCTTCGAGACGTACGGCATCGTAGTTGGGATACACCGGCGCCGTGGAGAATAGCTGCTCATCGAGCAGCGGCAGGTCCGCGCTGCGATACTCCTCGAACCGCTCGGCATCCGGCAACGTGCGCTCGCGCGCGCCGAGGACTATCGTGAAGGCGATGTCGAACAGCCTGGCGTCGAAGCCTTCCCGTCCGACGATCAGTGTCTGTGGCAACAAATTGGCCACGGAGATCTTCTCGGCATCGGCGATCCTGTCCCAGGCGTCCCCATATTTGCTGCGCAGTGTGGCATCGGCGGCGATCCTCGCGCGCAGCGCGGCTTCCTCTTGCTGCTTGCGGCCAAACTGCCGTGGATCGTTGAGCGCCTGCAGTTGCCCGTCTATGGACTTGATGGCGTTGTCGACGAAGAACAGATCGCCCTCGGCGATGCGCGCATTGCCGGCACTCTCGGCCGCAAAGGCCTCGAGCAAGCCCTGATAGCTCGCGAGGTATTGCAGCTCGCTCGGAAATATGGGGTAGCGCAAGGCGCTGAGCTGGGCGATCGTGTCGTTCCGTTCGGTCGCACCCGGATTGCCGGTGGTAAAGACCAGCTCGCCGGCTGTCGGCCCCTTGGCCGACATCTGGAAGTAGTCGGGGGTGGATGCCGGCTGGCCGCGTAGATAAACCCGCAGAATGCTGACGTCGTAGTCGTACCGAGGATAGTTGAAGTTATCGGGATAGCCGCCGAGGAACGACGTCGCCTGACTCGGCACGAACACCAGTCGCACATCCTGATATCGCCGGTACTTGTAGAGCCAGTACTGCCCGCCGTGATAGAGAGAGACCACCTGGCAGCGCCATTCATCCGAGTGACCCGCTGCGCATGCCGTTTCCAGCCGGCTGCTGACGGCGCGCCGGGCCGCCGTATATGCGGCAGCGGTTTTGCCGTCCGTCGCCCGATTGACGGCAGCGGTGACGTCGGTGCTCTCCACGAGCTGCTCGACCTCCATCGCCGGGCATTTGAGCTCCTCGTCCCGCGTCGCGGCGTAGAAATGCTGCGCCATGAGGTTGCGGGTCGGGGTGGAAAGTCCTTCCAGGCACTCCACCGCGCAGTGATGGTTGCTCAGGACCAGGCCGTGAGCGGATACGAACGAGCCGGAGCAGCCGCCCGCGAGCCGCACCGAGGCGAGCTGCACATGACGGGTCCACTGCCGGGAGGGCGTGAAGCCGAACCGCTGCTGCAGCGTCTGCACGGGCAGATTCGACAGAGGCCAAAAACCTTCCCCGGCGAACGCCCCGGGAGCGAGCAGCATGGCAAGCGATAACGCGGCCAGGAGTGAGGTCAGCCTCTGCTGCATGCCGGTTCCTCGTGCCAGAGCGAATGCAATCAACGCCGGTGTGTCTTGGCGTACAGCTCCATCCACGATATGTTGGAGCAGCCGGAGAATCCGTGTCCGCCGCTCGGCATCAGATCGGCGAAGCCGATGGCGTCTACGCGGCTCAAGTCCGGACTCTTCACCTCGCGCGTGACCACGAGATTCTGTGGATCGAGTTGAAACCAGCGCTGAGCGTCGAAGGTCACCTCGGAAACCACGAAATCTCCGCCTCCCATCAGCGGCTGGGGACTCGACAGCGTCTGGCTGCCGACCAGCAGGGTCCCATCGGGGAGTTTTACGACCGGATGCAGCACGTGCAGGTCTTCCGTGCGTGTTCTGGCACGCAGGGTCGCGAGCCCGGTCAGATCGAAGTAGACATTCCTGTCCCGCAGCGTCACGGCGACCGGCGAGGGCGTCAGGCCGGTCCACAGATCGAAGTGACCGTAGTGGTTATAGACTTCCACGTCCTGCGCATCCGGACCGTAGAGTTGCAGCTGCAGGTTCGGATTGGTCACGGCGTCCTGCGTGACGCGCCGCTTCGGATCGGTGAGCCGCCCGGTGTAGGGCGGCTGTTTCCAGGTCTCACGGAACACCAATGGCGGCGGCACCTCGCGCAGCTCCGCCAGCGCCTCGGGGCTGAGGCCCAACCCGGCCGGCCCCGCGCTCGGCGGACTGTTCGGCTGCGCGTTGGTCTGCGCGTAGGCACCTGGTCCGCCCCATGCGAGCAGCACGATCGGTGCGACGATGCTGGCAACGGTGAAATTGCGCGACATCACAAGACCCCCTCGATGGCGTTATGGCGGCAGCGGCTCGCGGTGCACTCTTGCGCGGATGGGCATGCCGATGCATGCATGGTACGTCAGCAGCCGCCGGGGCGGGTATCGGAAAGGGTATCGGAAGGGGTACAGACCGTCTCTGCGCGCGGCCGTCGGCGCTGGCTGCAACGCCCGAGCGCCCAGGTCGATTCGAGCGCAAGGTACGGAGTGCAGCGCCCGCGCGCCTGCGCGAGCATGTGGGGGGCAGAGCTTTTACGGAAAACCGCCATGATCGGACCACGAGCCACGACAAGCACCGCCGGAAGCAGCGCCGGAAGCACCACCGGAAGCTCTGCCGCAAGCCCTGCCGGACAAGCGGGCTTTGCCGGAGATGACGCACGTTGGGCGGCCTGTCTGGCCCGCGATCGCACGGCGGACGGCCACTTCTTCTTCGGAGTGCGCACCACGGCAGTGTTCTGCCGGCCCTCGTGCGGCGCACGCCGGCCGCGCCGCGAGAACGTACGCTTCTATGCAAGCGCCTCGGCAGCGCGGGCGGCGGGACTGCGGCCCTGCCGGCGCTGCAACCCCGAGGGGGCGGCGCAGGACAGCCGCGATGCCGCACTGATCGAGCGGGCCTGCCGTCTGCTCGAGAGGGCCTGCACGCGCGTGCAGCTGGCGGCGCTGGCGCGGCACTCGGGATTGAGTCGTTTTCATTTCCATCGACTCTTCAGGCGTGTCACGGGGATGACCCCGGCGGCCTATCAGCGGGCCCAGAGGGCAGAAAATGTGCGCGCGCGACTGCAGGAGGTGCACGAAGTGGACGAGGCACAAGAGGCACAAGAGACACCGGGAGCACGGAAAGCGCAGTCGGCACGGCAGGGGCGGACGGGCCGCAATGGGCGCAGCGGCCGCAAGGGTCCGCAGCGTGCACGGGGCGGCACCGTCACCGAGGCGATCTACGCGGCGGGCTACGGCTCGAGCGGACGCTTCTACGCCGGCAGCGATGCGGTGCTCGGCATGAGCGCGCGCAGCTACCATCGCGGCGGGGAGGGCAGCGCTATCCGCTTCGCGCTGGCGCGCTGCTGGCTGGGGGGGCTGCTGGTGGCGGCGACCGAGCGCGGCGTGTGCGCCATCCTCGTCGGAGACGATCCGCGAGCGCTGCAGAGCGATCTTCACCGCCGCTTTCCGCGCGCGCAGCTGGTGCCGGGCGATCGGCGCTTCCAGCGGCTGGTGTCGCGCGTGATCGCCGCACTGGAACGGCCCGCGCTGGCTTCGCGGCTGCCGCTGGACCTGCAGGGCACGCTGTTTCAACGGCGCGTCTGGCAGGCGCTGCGCGCCGTCCCGGCCGGCACTACCGTCAGCTACGCCGAGATTGCGCGACGCATAGGGCGGCCACATGCGGTGCGGGCGGTCGGGCAGGCGATTGGCGCCAACCCCATCGCCGTGGCGGTGCCCTGCCACCGGATCATCCGCAGTGACGGAACCCTGTGCGGCTATCACTGGGGCGTCGAGCGGAAGCGCTCGCTGCTCGAGCGCGAGGCACGCGACGCAGGCGGGGCGCGCGAGGGGCCCGAGGCACCAGAGGGGCCCGAGGCACGCGAGGCGCCGGGGCAGTGAACGAGCAGGGGCAGCTACTGGCGAGGGCGGCCCTCGAGCCTCTCGGCGAGGCCGCGGCCGTGCTACCCGCGTTTGCGCTCGCGGAGGCAGATGTGCTGCCGTCGCTGCTGCAGCACGTGTGGCGCGAGGCGCCGCTGCGTCACATGCTCACGCCCGGCGGCGCATGCATGTCCGTCGCCATGAGCAATTGCGGTGAATTTGGCTGGATCAGCGATCGGCGCGGTTACCGCTATGAACGGTGCGATCCGCAGACCGGGCAGCCCTGGCCACCGATGCCGCCGCAGCTGCGCGAGCTCGCACGGCGCGCGGCGGCGGCAGTGGAATTCGTCAGTTTCGAGCCGGATGCGTGTCTCATCAACTACTACGCACCCGGCACGCGCCTGACGCTGCACCAGGACCGGGACGAGCAGGATCTGGGGGCACCCGTGGTGTCGGTCTCATGCGGTCTGCCGGCGACATTTCTGTTCGGCGGACTCGCGCGGCGCGATCCGGTGCGCCGAGTGCCGCTGTTTCACGGCGACGCGGTGGTCTGGGGCGGTGCCCAGAGGCTGGTATTCCACGGCGTCGCACCGCTGGCCGATGGGCAACACGCCATCACCGGGCGCTGCCGCATCAACCTGACTTTCCGGCGCGCGCGCTAGCCTGTCCCCCACCTCGACACGCCAGCCCATCACGCGGCGGCGACGTCGGTTATAATTTCACGGATATCCCTTGACAAAGTCGGTCGGTGCCCGTGGACATACAGGAATCCAAGAAGCAAGACTCGCAGTTCATCACCGTGTTCAGCCTCGTGATCGGGTTGCTGGTCGCGGCCGCGGTGGTCCTTTTCGCGCTGTCGCGCGCGGTCGCCGCGCATACCGAGGACCAGGAGGTCTATACCGACCCCCTGTACGCCGCGACTGTCGAGCAGCGCACGGCCCCCTTCGCGCGCGAAGCCATCGCCGGCCAGGACAATTCGGCTCTGGCGATCCAGGCTCCGGCCGGTGCGGGCCCGACGGTTGCGCTGGCGGTTCCAAAGAACGGCATGCAGCTGTTCCAGCAGGTCTGCAGCACCTGCCACGGACCTGGTCTCGTAGGCGCGCCGAAGGCGGGGGACAAAGCCGCGTGGGCCTCGGCAATCGCCGAAGGCAAGGCGACCCTTTACCAGCACGCGCTGCACGGCTATACCGGCAAGACCGGCACCATGCCGGCCAAGGGTGGTCGGACCGACCTGCCCGACGCGCTGATCGAGCAGGGGGTCAATTACATGCTCTCCCTCGTCGGCGTGCATTGATCAGCGCCGTCGCGCCGTCGCGCCGTCGCGCCGTCGCGCGCCGGTACGCCGGTGTGCCGGCGCGCCAGCGCAACGCCGAGCATGGGCACGGCTCAAAGCATCTCGAACGGCCGGCGCAGCTGAATCGCCTCGGCGAGGTGCTGCGGCTCGATGCTGTCGCTATCGGCGAGGTCGGCGATGGTCCGGCTCAACGCGAGCAGGCGCTGAACACCGCGGCCCGACAGCGGCCAGCGCTGGCAGCTGCGGCGCATGAGCCGTGCCGTAGCCGCTGGCAGGCGACAGCAACGGCGCAGCTCCGCGGCCGACAGCCAGGCGCTGAGCGTGCCCGAGAGGCTTACACGCCGCGCGCGGGCAGCGCGCGCCTGGACCACCAGATCCTCGCCGGGCTCCCGCGCCAGCACAGCATTCGCGCGCCCTTCGGGGTCCAGGATATCGGCCGCTTCCATGCCGCCTGGCGCGCAGGCGGTCAGCTGCGTCAGCTCCGTCGAGGCCAGACGCGCGACGCTCACACGGATGTCGATGCGGTCCATCAGCGGTCCTGAGACGCGCTCCCGGTAGCGTCGCACATACGCCGGCGTGCAGCGGCAAGGCACGCGCGCATCGCCGTGATAGCCGCAGGGACAGGGATTCATGGCTGCCACCAGCTGAAAGCGCGCAGGCAGCTGCACGCGCCAGGCCGTACGCGCGATGGTGACGCGACCGCACTCGAGCGGCTCGCGCAGCGCTTCCAGTACACGGCGGTCGAACTCGGGCAGCTCATCGAGGAACAGCACCCCGCGGTGCGCAAGACTGATCTCCCCGGGCAGCAGCGCCGCGCCACCGCCGACCATGGCACCCGCGGAGCTGGTGTGATGCGGGCTGCGAAACGGGGGGCAACGCCAGCGGCGCGGGTCGAGCGGCTGTCGCGAGACCGCAAGGATGCCGGCGACCTCGAGCGCCTCCCCCTGTGTCAGTGGCGGCAGCAGAGCCGGCAGGCGCGCTGCCAGCATGCTCTTGCCGCTACCAGGCGGACCGATCATCAGCAGCGAATGACCTCCGGCTGCAGCGACCACGAGGGCGCGTTTGGCCTGATGCTGACCGACGACGTCCGCGAGCTCGGGAGTGGCTGCGGCCTGCGTCGCGGCGAGCCCTACGGGGTCGAGCGGTTGGATGCGAAACAACTCCGCGGGTGTATTACCGCCCGCCGCGTGGCGAGCGCCTGTGACCGCGACAGCGGTGGCAGCGACAGCGGTGGCAGCGGCAGCGGCATCAGCGGAAGCGACAGCATCAGCGGCAGCGGGCCGGCCAGACATCGCCCCGAACAGGGCCCGCGCGGCCGCACGCAGATGCGCCGCCGCCCAGGCCACCGGCGCAGCGGCCAGCGCAACCTCTTCCGCATTGCCGGACGGCACGATCAGCGCGTGGCCGGCGCGCGCTGCCTGCAGCGCCGCGAGGAACAGCCCGGCGACTGGCTTGAGCTCTCCGGCCAAGCCCAGCTCACCATAGCACTCCACGCTCGACGCAACGCGCGTAGACAGCTGGCCACTTGCG
Organism: Gammaproteobacteria bacterium; assembly: GCA_030037905.1. GTDB lineage: Bacteria > Pseudomonadota > Gammaproteobacteria > Steroidobacterales > Steroidobacteraceae > FEN-1191. Next base: position 1,343 of record JASHPX010000209.1, on the reverse strand, counting down.
ATCAGCAACCCGAGCGCAATCGGCAGATCGAATCGCCCTCCCTGCTTGAACAGCTCCACGGGGGCGAGATTGACCGTGATGCGCCGCTGAGGAAACTCGTATCCCGAATTGAGCATCGCGGCACGCACACGCTCGCGGCTCTCGCGCACCACCGGGGCGGGTAGCCCCACGATCGTGAAGCCAGGCAGACCCGCGCCCAGGTGCACCTCGACCTGCACCTGCGGCGCTTCCAAGCCGAGCTCGGTACGGCTGAGCACGCGCGCAACGCTCATGGGAGATCTGAGCTGCTGGTAGCGGCGCGGGTGCCTGTTACGCGAACGCGCCGGCGATTACTCCGTGGGCGGCGGTGTCGCCTCCTCCCGCTCCTCGAGGCGCTTCTCCAGCGCTGCCACGCGCAGCTCGAGCTGCTCGATCCGCGTGCGCGCACGCTCGAGCACCTTGGTCTGCACCTCGAATTCGTCGCGCGTGGTCAGATCCAGCCGGCTGAGGCTGGACTGCAGTACCGCGCGAAAGTTGCTCTCGATATCCCGCCGCATCGTGCGAGCCGCTTCCGGCAGCCCATCGAACAGCTGCCGGGCAATATCTTCGATCCGCAGGTTGTCCATCGTGGTTTCCTCCAGGCTGTGCGTTCGGACCGCGTTCGGACCCCACACCGGCCACACCTCACATCTCTTGCCCCGAAACCGCGCGCCCACAGCGCCGCCGCCGACCAAAGTGGTGCAGGGGTAGATCCCCTGGCCTCCCAAGTCCGGATCCAGCGGCCGTATTTGCGTGGCATGGATTCTGCACCCAGGCCTCCAGCGCTGTTCCTGGAGCACCCAAGAATACGCGCAGTGGCTCGAGTTTCGGCATCTCATTCAAGGCTCGTTTGTCGCGAAATGCACGTCATGAAAATGATCACCGCGGTCGTTCGGCCCTTCAAGCTGGACGATCTACGGCAAGCGATCGCGCAGCTGGGCGTGCAGGGCGTCACCGTCACCGAGGTGCATGAGGCGCAGTTCGGACCACGGACCAAGCTCGAGATCGCGGTCGATGATGGCATCGTCGAAGCGGTGCTCGAGGCGGTTGCGAATGTCTCGAGGACCGACCGTCCCGGCGACGGACGCATCCTGGTCAGCGAGCTCGAACAGGTGATTCGCATTCGCACCGGAGAGACCGGACCTCCGGCCACTTAGTCGACATCGATCTTCTTGGAACACCAGCGGGAGTCGCACGTCATGCGCATGGATTCTTTTGCGAAAACACTACTGCCTGCGTGCAGCCGCACGCTGATGGGCGCGGCGCTGGCGGCGCTGGCAGCCCTCGTGCTGCTGGCGTCCCCGCGGATGGCCGGCGCGCAGCCG
>JASHPX010000208.1 GCA_030037905.1 Gammaproteobacteria bacterium | reverse complement strand
GCCCCCGCCACGCCGGCGCCGACCCCAGCCCGCGCGGCCCCCGTGAGCTGCCCCGCCGCGGCAGGGCCCTGCTCTCCGCAACCGGCCAGCAGCAGCGCGAGCAGCGCCGCCGCCGCGCACCGCCCCAGTTCCGCCACCACCGTCCGCCGGCCCATCTGCAAATCATAGCGCACCGACCGGCAGCCCACGCCTTCCCTGCTTGCAGCCGGGCCGGCACCCGCGTGCCCCGCGCCGGTGCTTGCACTTCTCTAGAATGACGACATAATCGTCATTTATCATGACAAATGACGACAGAGTCGACACTACGGCTCGGGGCGGCATCCCCATACTGCCGCGCATCCTCGACCTGCCCAAGCTGTTGTCGAGGAAGTCGCACTTTCTATTCGGGCCTCGGCAGACCGGCAAGAGCACGCTGGTGACACGCACCGTACCGGCAGCCCGTGTGTACGACCTGCTCGACTCCACCGTATACCTGGATCTGAGCGCGCATCCCGAGCGGCTGGAACAGGATCTGCAGCCCGGTGATCGCGTCGTGGTCATCGATGAGATTCAGCAGCTGCCGGCCCTGCTCAACGAAGTGCACCGATTGATCGAGAAACGCAGCATCCGTTTCCTGTTGACCGGCTCGAGCGCACGCAAACTGCGCGCCGGCGGAGTGAACCTGCTCGGCGGGCGAGCGCGCGTACGGCACCTGCATCCGCTGAGCTTCCCGGAGCTCGGCGAGCATTTCGACCTGTTTCGCGCGCTGCACCACGGCCTGCTGCCGTCGATCTATTTCTCGGACGATCCGGCGGCCGATCTAGACGCCTACTGCGGCACATACCTGCAGCAGGAAGTCGTCGCGGCCGGCGCCACCCGCAACGTACCGGCGTTCAGCCGCTTTCTGCGGGTCGCCGCACAGTGCAACGGCACACGCGTGAACTTCACGCAGGTCGCCAACGATGCGCAAGTGCCTCGAACGACTATCTATGAGTACTTCGAGATATTGCGCGACACCCTGCTGCTCGAGGAGGTGCCCGCCTGGCGTGCATCACGCACGCGCAAGCCTCTGGTGTCGTCGAAATACTACCTGTTCGACGTGGGTGTGGTTGGTCAGCTGCAGGGGCGTCTGTTTCGACCGGACACCCCTGAAATGGGCGCTGCGCTGGAAACCTACATCGCGCACGAGCTCTTCTGTCATCGCGATTACATCTCGGGCCAGCCGGTCCAGCACTGGCGATCGGCCTCGGGCTTCGAGGTCGATTTCCTGCTCGGAGAGCACACTGCCATCGAGGTGAAAGCCAAGCGTTCTGTCGGCGGTCACGATCTTCGCTCGCTGCACGCGATCGGGCAAGAGCAGCGCGTGAAGCGCTGCCTCTGCCTGAGCTTGGAGACACGCCGCCGCAGGGTCGGCGACATCGAGATCCTGCCGGTGGGCGTGTTCCTGCAGTCTCTGTGGAACGGTGAATACGCCTGAGAGCTGCGCGCGGCTACACGTTCAGCAGCAGGCTACACGTTCTGCAGTGACTACACGTTCAGCAGCAGGTGCTCGCGCTCCCAGGAGCTGATCACCTCGAGGAACACCTCGTACTCGGCCTGCTTGACGATGGTATAGGCGGCGACGAAGGGCTCGCCGAGGATCTGCAGCAGCGGCTCGCAATCGCGCAGCTTCGCCAGCGCCTCATCGAGGGAGCGCGGCAGAGAAAACGGCAGCTCGTGCGCACTGCCGGCGACCGGCTCGGTCGGCTGCAGCCCCTCGATCATGCCGAGATAGCCGCACGCCAGAGAGCTCGCGATCGCGATGTACGGGTTGGCGTCGGCGCCGCCGACACGGTTCTCGATGCGCCGCCCCTCGGGCGTGGAGATCGGCACGCGCAGCCCCGCCGTGCGGTTGTCATAGCCCCACTGCACGTTGATCGGCGCACTCTGCAGGCGCGACATGCGCCGGTAGGAGTTGACGTTCGGTGCGAACAGCGACATCGCCGCCGGCACATAGCGTTGCAGCCCGGCGATGTGCGCGAAGAACAGCGCAGAGGGCGTACCGTCGGGGTTGCTGAAGATGTTCCGACGCGTGCGGGTGTCGATCACGCTCTGATGGATGTGCATCGCGCTGCCTGGCTCGCGCGCGTGCGGCTTGGCCATGAAGGTCGCGTACATCTTGTGACGCATGGCCGCCTCGCGCGCCGTGCGCTTGAACAGGAAGGCCTGATCCGACAGGTCCATCGCCTCGCCGTGCAGCAGGTTGATCTCCATCTGCGCCGGACCGTCCTCGTGGATCAGCGTGTCGATGGCGATGTCCTGCGCTTCGCAGAACGCATAGATGTCGTCGAACAGCGGGTCGAACTCGTTGACCGCGGCGATGCTGTAGGACTGGCGGCCCGGCTCGGCTCGCCCCGAACGGCCCACCGGCGGCTTGAGCGGGTAGTCGGCGTCGGTGTTCGGCTCGATCAGGTAGAACTCGAGCTCCGGGGCGACCACGGGCTCCCAGCCGCGCTGCTCGTACAGCTCGAGGACATGCCGCAGCACGTGCCGCGGCGCCATCATCACGCGCCGCCCGTCCGCGTAGAAGCAGTCGTGGATCACCTGCGCGGTCGGCTCGGCGGTCCAGGGCACCACGCGCACCGTCTTCGAATCCGCGCGCAGCACGATGTCGATCTCGGCCGGACTCATCGCCTCGGCGGTATCGGGCGGATAGTCTCCGGTTACCGTCTGCAGAAATACGCTCTCGGGAAGACGCATGCCTTCGTCTTCGGCGAATTTTTCCGCCGGCATGATCTTGCCGCGGGCTATTCCGGCCATATCCGGAATGATCGCCTCGACCTCCGAAATGCCGTGATCGCGGAAGAATTGTTGTATCTCGCTCGGCATGCCTCACTTCCTCAGCCCCGGGCGCGGCAGGCATCGCCGAACTCGGCGAACAGCGCACGCGACAGCGGCTCCTGCGCGAAGCGCCACTCCGGATGCCACTGCAGCGCCAGCGCAAACGTACTCGCTCCACTGACCCGAAACGCCTCGATGACGCCGTCCGTCGCGCGCGCTTCGACGATGAGGTCACGGCCCAGCTCGCGCACGCCCTGACTGTGCAGCGAATTCACGCGCACGCGCTCGGTGCCCGCCAGGCGGCGCAGCACTCCGTCGGGCTCGAGGACCACCTCGTGCGCCGGCCCGTACTGCTCCTCCAGCGGCCGGCCGGGTGTCTCGCGATGATTCAGATGGCCGGGCACGTCGTGCAGCTTCTGCCAGAGCGTGCCGCCGAATGCGACATTCATCTCCTGAAAGCCGCGGCAGATCCCGAGCACCGGAATTCCGCAGGCCACCGCCTTGGGAATCAGCGGCAGCGTCGTCTCGTCGCGCTGCGGATCGTGCAGCGTGCCCGCGTCGCTCGGCTCCCCGCCATAATGCTGCGGCAGCACGTTCGATGGGCTGCCCGTGAATAACAGACCGTCGAGGCTGTCGAGCAGCTCGTCCAGGTTCAGCTCGCGCCCGATCGCCGGAATGATCAGCGGCACGGCGCGCGCACCGTCGAGCACCGCCGTGAGGTATTTCTCGCCGGCGCAGTGAAAGGGATGCAGACCGAGCATACGCCGGTCCGCCGGGACACCGATGACTGGACGTCTGGAGCTCATGATGGGTGGGGAGCGCTGCCGTGCGCCCCGGAGCTGTATATCCAACCAGCCTCGGCGGCGCGCGCTTTAGTGCATTAGACCATAGCCCCTCGCCAGCGTCCCGGACCAGCGTCCCGCGGGCGTCGCGGGATATCCGCGGGGCCGTCCCGCCACCTGTTGATGCGGCGCGGGGATTCTGTCAAGACAGGCTATGGCCGACCTTCCCGCTTCCCCTGCCCCCGCGCCCGCCCCCGCCCCGTCCCCCGTCGCCGAATACCCGCTGACATACTACTCGGCGAGCGCCGAGCTGCCGCCATGCACGGCGCCGCTGCGCGGCCGCACCCGCGCCGACGTCTGCGTCGTCGGCAGTGGCATCGCCGGCTGCTCGGCTGCCCTGGCACTGGCCGAGCGCGGCTATCGCGTGGTGCTGCTGGAGGCGCAGCGGGTCGGCTGGGGCGCCTCCGGACGCAGCGGTGGACAGGTGATCCATGGCCTCGCCGTCGAGCAGGACGACCTCGAGAGGCTCATCGGCCGCGAGGACGCGTTGCGCATGTGGCGCATCAGCATCGAGGGCTTGGCGTTGTTGAGACAGCGCATCGCGGTTCACCAGATCGCCTGCGACTGGACCGATGGCCAGATGTATGTCGCCATCAAGCCGCGCCAGTGGCGCGCGCTGCAGGCCTGGCAGGAGCAGCTCGCCGGCCGCTACGCCTATGCCAGCACCCGGCTGCTCGAGCGCCAGGAGTTGCGCGAGACGCTCGGTACCCAGCGCTATCTCGGCGCCCTGCACGATTCCAACAGCGGCCATCTGCATCCGCTGCGCTATACGCTCGGATTGGCGCGCGCGGCGAGCGCCGCGGGCGTCCAGATCCACGAGCAAAGTGAGGTCAAGGCTTATGGCAACACCGCCGGCGGACTCGACGTCATCACAGACCTGGGCGTCGTCAGCTGCTCGCAGCTGCTGTTCGCGGGCAACGCCTGGCTCGGCGCCACCGTGCCCGCGCTCGCACGCAAGCTCATGACCATTGCGAGCTACATCGTCGCCACCGAGCCGCTGGGGCAGCACCGGGCGCGCCAGCTGATCGCCAACAACGCGGCGGTGTGTGACACCAATTGGATATTGGATTACTTTCGCCGCTCGAGCGACCACCGGCTGCTGTTCGGGGGTCGCGTGAACTACTCCGGGGTCAACCTACGCGCGATCGCACCGATAACCGCGCGGCGCATGCTCGCAGTATTTCCGCAGCTCGCCGGCACTCGTATCGACTACGCCTGGGGCTGCCTCATCGATATCACCCGCAGCCGCGCGCCGAATTTCGGCCGCCTCGCGCCGAACGTCTACTTCCTGCAAGGCTTCTGCGGCCACGGTCTCGCCCTGGCCGGCATTGCCGGCGAGCTCGTCGCCGAGGCCATCGCCGGCACCCGCGAGCGCTTCGACGTGTTCGCGCGCCTCCCGCACCGTGACTTCCCGGGAGGCCCGCTGCGCCGCCCCGTGCTCGCGCTCGCGATGCTGTGGTACCGGCTGCGGGACCTGCTGTGAGCGGGCCCTACGCTGGCCGGATATTCGCATTCAACCGAAAGAAATTGTCCGGGTCGTACCGCTTCTTGATTTCCATGAGCCGCACACGGTTGGTCCCATAGTTGTCGTGCACGGCCTGCCTGTCCGCATTGGTCAGATTCGCGTAAAAGCCGCTGGTGAAGGGACTCAACCTGTTCCAGGTCGCGTGCACTGCCGCGAGGTGCTCGTCATCCTCGTTCAGGTCCTGCCACTCCGCGTCTATTTCCAGCAGGAGCTGCGCGCGGCGATGTGTGACCGCGGTGTCCGATGGGGGCACGTCCGCAATAGCTCCGCCGACCAGGGAGAGTGCCAACTGTGGCTGGCTCCGCTCCCGGCTGAGCGCATCTACCAGCGCCGGCGAGAGCTCCGGCACATAGCCTGTCTTGGAGTACTCGGCGTAGTCCGACAGCACCGGGCCGTCGTGATCCTTCTGAATGTCCACATAGTTGCGCAACCGGACCGAGTCTTTCGAAGGCCCCGTGGCGGTCCGCAGGGACCGCAGCATCTTCTCTCCCTGTGATTCAGCTCCCACGTAGCAGAACAGCAAATAGGGGATGCGATCACCGGCCGCGTCCGGGTTCATGGCCAGATCGATGGCCAACTCGCGGGGCGCTTGCGCCGCGAGATCCGCGTAATGCTTCAAAACAGCCCGCAGCCGGCCGGGTGGATAGGTCAGTGTACCCGCAAGCACCTGCGGACCGACCGGGTGCAATCGATACTCAAAGCTCGTCACGACCCCGAAGTTGCCGCCGCCGCCGCGGATGGCTCAAAACAAATCGGGATTTTCGCTGACGCTGACATGCAGAGACCTGGCGTCAGCGGTGATCAGATCCGCGGACACTACGTTATCGCAGGCCAACCCGAAGAGCCGCGAGAGCCTGCCATAACCACCACCGAGGGTGAGCCCACCGACACCGGTGTTGGAGACTCTGCCCATGGGCGTGGCGAGTCCGTACTGCTGGGTTGCCCGATCGAGGTCACCGATCCAGGCTCCCCCTTGCGCCCAAGCCGTCCTGAAATGAGGGTCCACCCGCACGCCGCGCATCGATGACAGATCGATAACCATCCCACCGTCGCAGGTGGAGTAGCCGGGATAGCTGTGTCCGCCGCCCCGTACCGCCACGAGCAGCTCTCGCTCGCGGGCAAACGCAATCGATCTGACGACATCGGCCGCACCAGAGCAGCGCGCGATGAGCGCTGGCCGGCGATCGATCATCCTGTTCCAGATTCGACGCGCATGGTCGTACCCCGGGTCGGCAGCGGTCAGCACACGGCCGTGGATACTTGCCGCGAAATTCCTGATGTCACTCGCAAAGATCAGCGTTGGCTTGCCCGAGAAGGTGACGCCCCAGGTATCCTTGAACTCGGGAGTACGCGAATCACCCGCAAGGCTGTACGTGGCGACTGCGGGCATGGCCGCCATGGCCCCACTGGCCAAGGCGGTCCTGCAGAAGTCTCTGCGTCCACGTGCGGGAACTTTCACGGATCCTCCCTTTTTTTGGCTCGAGAGCCTGGAAGCTCTGAGAAGTTTGCATTATTGACTGCGCCATAGCCGCGGAGTTCCTCCGGGCCGGCCGGCCCTGGTCAGCGCGCCCCCCGTGCGCGCGGCGACCCACAGCGCTGCGAGAAACTGTCGAGTGCTCGGCAGATGTGCGCGAGGGCACGGCCCTACGATGGCCCAGGCGCGCGGTTCCCAGACCCCTCGGGATGACCGCCGGCCCCGGAGGCACCCATGAGGCATCTTTGCAAATCCGGTCTTTACGCGGCGACACTGCTGGCTGCCGCCGCGCTGCTGTCCGGCTGCGGACTCGCCGATACCGCCGTGAGCGGTGCGGCCGGCGCCGCGAGCGAGGCTCAGCAGGCACAGCAGGCACAGCAGGCCAAGCAGATGGAACAGCACGTGCGTGACCAGGTCCAGGCCGCGCAGCAACAGGCTGCCGCCCAGCTCGATCAGGCGGAGAAGGACGCGCAGTAGAGGACCGACCGTCTCTATCCGGCCACCGCCTGGATGCGCCAGGGCGCCAGGGCGCCATGTGTATACTTGTGTCACTTTATACACACCCCAGCGATGTCCCATGCGGACCAACATCGTCATCGACCCGAAGCTCATGGATGAGGCATTGCGCCTGTCCGGCGCCCGCACCAAACGACAGGTCGTCGAGGATTCTCTGCGATTGCTCATCCAAATCAAGCGGCAAGAGCGCCTGCGCAAGATGCGCGGCAAGCTGAAGTGGACGGGCAACTTGGAAGCGATGCGGCGCGACCACTAGAACCGATCCGATGGTCTTGGTCGACACATCGGTGTGGGTCGATTTCTTCAACGGGGCCGCCAGCGCCGAGACGGACGAGCTATCGCCGGCTCAGACGACGCGGCTTCACGGTCCGTAAGACCATCGACGTGATTCACGCGCGCGTTTCCGCGCCAGCTCACATCAAAGGGATTTGACATACGAGCCACATCTGCCCAGACTGCCCGTATGCATCCGTGCTTTGTTTTCACGACCACGACCACTACCACCCGCATTCGCGGGCGTGGAGTCGTGCGCACCTAGAATCGCCTTTTCCACCGACCCGCCCGAGCATGGCGGCGTCGGCAATCTGGTCGCTCCGCCCCCTCGGGTTCAATCCAGGAGACGACCAATGTCCAACTCAGATGACTCTCCCAGCCCGCCAGATCATCGCGACCTGGGGAACTCACTCGATCTATTCCACTTTCAGGACGACGCTCCCGGCATGGTCTTCTGGCATCCACGAGGGTTCGCCCTCTACAACGCTCTTCGTGACGCGGCCCGGCGTCGTTGCGTAGCCGAAGGCTATTCGGAAGTAATGACACCGCAGGTGCTGCGAGAGTCCATCTGGCAGCGGAGCGGTCACTGGACCCACTATCACGAGGACATGTTCGGATTTGACGATGCGCTCGCGTATGTTCTAAGGGGCGCCGGCCTGCGTGTTGGGGTTGATTCCGACCCCGACACGCTCGGCCGGCGCATCGTGCGCGCGCACACGGACAGTGTACCCTTTGCGGTGATTCTCGGCGACCGGGAAGTCGCCACGCGATCTGCCACGATACGTCAGCGTGGCGGAGAAAACCGGCTGCTATCGGAGGCTGACGCCGCCGATTTTCTCGTGAACCAGTGCCGACCACCACTGTAGAACCTGCTCTACTGAGCCATGAACATCATTTTCACCCGAAAGAGCGGGCGCACTCGCATGACCTGCCGCCGGGCGGACGGGACGTTCACATCGGCTGATCTTGGGCCGAGCCTGCCGGGCCACGATTTCGCTCACCTCATCGTCGAGCGGACACTCGAGCTTCCCGCCGGCTTCTTCGTCAACATCGCGAAAGGTTACTCGATCCAGGAACTCTCCGACGCCGCGGTCATCCGCTCACTCGGGGCCGAGCCGTATGTCGCGGAGGTTCTGGCGCGCGCATTAGGCTCGCTGGCAACGGGTGCCTGTTCGGCCGAACAGTTTCCCGAATTGATCCGCACCGAGCTCAAGGGGATGTCCTTGACAGTACCCGACGGCGTGAGCGCCGAATCGGCAATGCGCATGCTCGAAGAGCTGCAATCAATGATGGAACGTTTTGGTCGGCTTGCTCCGGGGGAGTCCATGAAGCTGCAATTCGGCGGCGCGATTTAGTAGGCTCCCAAAACGGTCAGACCGTGTGCTTGTGCCGCTAATCCAAGCGCTCCATCGTGAGTTGCCATGACCGGATCGACGCCCATGGATTCCTTCCAGAGGACTGCTGACGCAAGATGAATTGCATCGAGAGTTCCGAGTTCCGTTGGCATCGGCTGCGCGGCGCGGTCCAGGACGATCGAGTCGATTTCGATCAACTCCAGCGAGTTGATGAGATTCAGTATCGTAGCGCGGCGCCGGGCGGTTTCTGCATCTGACAGCTTGGCACGAATTCGCAACCGATCCAACGTACGCAGACACTCAGTCGCAACCAGCGCGCTCGAAATTCCGCGATCGATTTGTCGCCACTGCGGCAGGCAGTCCGGCTGTCCGAGCGCGACGCGAAGCAGGACAGACGAGTCGACATAGGCGATCATCTGTGACTCTGCCGCTCCTCCAGCAGTAATCGCACGACGTCGACCGTTGCGGCGATCGTCTTCGGCAGCAAGACCTTGTTCGGTTTCGGTGAATTGATGGCTGGCTTGCGGATACGCAAGCCAGACCGTTCGCGCATAGGAACGATTTGCGCAACCGCCCGATTACGGTCCAGAACTGCGATTGACTCACCGCCCTGTACGATGCGAAGAAACTCGCTTAGACGCGACTTGAGTTCGGCGATGCCAACTTGTCTCATGACTATATATGACCATAACTGGTCATATGATGCAAGGATCTCACTCTGGTCGCCATGATTTTTGTTCCCCCGTCGGCGACAGGGAGGCGCAGACGATAAGTCTGATATAGCCATCGGCCCAACGAGAGGCGCATGCTTTGCAGCGCCGCAGCGCATTGCGAGCGGTGGGGGAGACAGAGCATGACGACGCGCCAGGCCAACCTTTTCGTCACAACGGCAATTGTGCTCGCCCTTGCACCCATCGCGGTGCGAGCTGCGCCCAGACCACTGCAGCTGGATGATTACCGGGAGCTCTTGGGCATTGCCTCCCCGCAATTCTCCCCCGATGGCGAGCAGATTACCTTCCTGACGATCCGGTCGGACTTCGTAAACGACCGTTACGACGCGACGTTGCGCGTGGTGAGTGCGAAAGGCGACGACGAGCCCCACACGCTCGTGCAAGGAATGAAGGACCTGCACATGCCCCGCTGGTCGCCCGATGGCCGCACCCTCGCCTTCATCGCGACGGTGGGGGATCAGAAGCCGCAGATGTACACCGTGCCGGCCGCCGGTGGCACCCCGACCGAGCTTGGCGATGCGCCGAACGGGGTCGAGCAGTACGCCTTCAGCCCCGACAGCAAAACGGTGGCTTACGTGACTCCGGACGATTCGCCGCTGAGCAAGGAGAATCAGCGCACCCATCAGGATCTCTTCACCATTGAGGATGATGACTATCTGATCGACAAGGTGGCGGTCCCGGCACATTTATGGGTTCTTTCCGTGGCCACCGGAAAGGCGCGCCAGCTCACCCACGGCACAACCGGCGTGCTCGAAGCCGCACCGCCGTTTGGGGGCAGTGTCTCGGAGCCTTCATGGTCGGCGGACGGACGGTGGATAGCGTATACACGACAAGCGGACGCCGATGACGGCGATTCCGACCAGACTCGCATTGCCGTGGTGGACGCATCGAGCGGTGTCGAACACACGCTCACCCGGCAGACCAGCTATGAGTACACGCCGCGCTTCGCGCGCCAGGGCACGGCAATCGCGTACCTGTATCCGCACGGGCCGGGCCCGGTCAGCGACATGGATCTCTTCATCGTCTCCGCCGACGGCGGCACGGCACGCGATGTCAGCGCAAACCTCGACCGCGATTTGCTCGGCGACTTTGACTGGCTACCCGATGGCCGCGGCTTGATCGTCACGGCGGACAACCATGTCCGAAGTACCCTCTATATTCAGCCGCTGCATGGCGATGGTCATGCGCTGAATCTGGGGAAGCTGAACGCCCTGGACGTCGCCGTCTCTGTGCAGGGTGCGCTGGCCGTCGTCGCCGACTCCGCCTCTCAGCCTGCGGAGCTTTATCTGCTGCGCACTCCGCAGAGCCGCCCGATCCGGCTGACGGACTTCAATCGCGACTTCGAGACTCTTGCATTTCCGCGCAGCGTCGAGGTGCAGTGGCGTGCGCCGGGCCGCGAGCTCAACGACGGTATCTTGACCTATCCGGACGGGTACCAGCCCGGCAAGCGCTACCCGCTCGTGGTTTACAGCCACGGCGGCCCAGAGGCCGCCTCGACCGAGCACTTCGATGAGGACGAGATCGGGCCGCTGCGGGACCTGTTCGCGGCCCGCGGCTATCTGGTATTCGAGCCCAATTACCGCGGCAGCGACGATCTCGGCAACGCGCACGAGCACGCGATCTACCGGGACCCCGGCAGCGGTCCGAACAGCGATGTGATCTCCGGGATCCAGATGCTGGAGAGGCAGGCGCTGGTGGATCCCTCGCGGATTGCCGCCGTGGGCCACTCATACGGCGGCTATATGACGGCGTGGCTGATCTCGCATCAGCACTTCTGGCGCTGCGCCGTAGTAGCCGATGGCGCCCTCGACTGGACGGAGGAGTACGAGCTCTCGGGCGCCGGTAACCTGGCCTGGACGCGCGACTCGCTGGGCGGCGGCCCGTGGGACAAGGCGAGCGCGGCGCTGTACCGAAGCGGATCGCCGATCACCTATGCGGGGGACATCATCACACCGACTCTCATCTTGTCCGGCACCGATGATACGACCGTGCCGATAACGGAATCATTCGCTCTGTATCATGCCCTGGCCAGCAGGCATGTGCCGGTGAAGTTCATCGGCATACCGGGCGCCCATCATTCCCCGCAAGACCCCGTGCACCGCGAACTCTATTACCGCGCCATCGTGGACTGGGTGGCCGGGCATCTCGGCGCCTGAGCCAGACGCCCCTACGATCCACTGCTCGCGATTCTGCGCCGGCAGCCCAGCACTCCCTGTCGCCGCTCGAAGCGGATGGCGCTCCGGAACGAGCTGCCTTCACCGCTTCGGAGGCGGCAGTGCCTGAATGAATGCGTGAATCGCGCTCAGGACTGCGCGTTCGTTGGATATGAATACGTAGTGGCTCGCATAGGGCAGCCGCAAGATCTGCGCAGAGGGGTTATATCGCTGCAGTACTGCAATCTGCGCCTCCACCGATGCCTTGTTCTGCGCTTCCGCCCTGGCGATATCCGACGGCGTGTTCTCGGCAACCGGCAGGCCTGCGTGCGGGTCGGCATAGATCGCGAGAATCGGCGAGCTCACGGTGGTGAACCTGTACATGCCGGCGAGGATAGCCTGTACGACCGGCGTGGCAGGGAGCTGCGCCGGCGGCAGCTGTGCGTCGGCGGCCTGCAGATCGCGCTTCTGGGCTTGCAGATCCTGCCTCACCAGCACCAGATCGGTGGCCACCAGCTCGTTGAATAATGCGATGCGCGTGTGGATGTCGCCCGTAGAGAGGATCTGTGTGAGCTTGCGCTGCAGCTCGTCGACATCGATGTCCAGGTCAATGCCCGGAGGCACTGACTGGACATCCAGGTCCTTCGACGGATCGTAGAAGGCGTAACCATATCCCGCATCCAGATAGATCAGTCCCGCGACCTTCTTGGGGTCCTGCGAGCCGATGTAACTGAGCTCTTCACCCGCCAGCGAATGGCCGATGAGTACCGGCCGGTCGATCTTCAGCGTATCCATCACGGCCAGCACGTCCTTGCCCAGTCGATCCGCCGAGTACCCGGTGGCAGGCGCGCTGGAGGCACCGAATCCACGACGGGTGACGCCATAGACGTGATACCACTGTGCGAGCTTGGGTGCGAACCGGTCGAATACGTGGGCGTTGTTGCCCAGTCCAGCCAGCAGAATGACGGGCCGTCCGGAGCCGCCCCAATCCACTACTTCGAGCTCGACGCCACTGTCCACAGTGACGAACTGCGTCTCGAGCGCGCCGGAAGGAGGGCTCACTGACCATGCGGGAAGCGCAGCAATGGCAAGCAGTAGCGCAATCCGTGCCCGCATGAGAACCCCCCGGCGCAAACATCCCGCCACTCTTCCCTGCTCCCCGGGAAACATTGTGGCGCAAGATCAGGATGCCCGGAAGTGGCCGTCGCCGAGCGGCGGGTCCCGAATGTTCAGCCGTGGCGTATGAAGCCAGTCACAGAGCACTCGCCAGCGACTCCCATGTCCGGCTGATTGCCGATTGTGAGCAGCTGCACCGAATGGTAGGGTCACGCAACTGCGAACAAATGGAGAGGGACCTTGGCAAGGAACGTGATTTGTCTCTGGTATGACGGCACGGCGGAGCAAGCCGCCAGCTTCTACGCCCGGACTTTTCCGGACAGTGCCGTGACAGCCGTTCATCGCGCCCCCGGCGATTACCCGGCTGGCAAGCAGGGCCAAGTGCTCACGGTCGAATTTACGGTGGTCGGCGTACCCTGTCTCGGCCTGAATGGCGGCCCGGCGTTCAAGCACACTGAAGCCTTTTCATTTCAGATCGTCACCGAGGACCAAGCCGAGACCGATCGCTACTGGGAGGCCATCGTTGGCAATGACGGCGTCGAGAACGCGTGCGGCTGGTGCAAGGATAAATGGGGTCTGTCCTGGCAGATCACTCCACGCACACTATTGGAAGCAGTCACCGATCCCGATCGCGCGGCCGCCAGGCGCGCATTCGAGGCGATGATGCAAATGAAGAAGATCGACATCGCCACGATCGAAGCGGCGCGACGCGCCTAGGATCGCCTATGCCCGCTGCCGGATCTCGAAGCAGTGATGAATGCGCGGGTTGCGGGCGAAGTCGAAGGGCAGCGTCGCGCGTGACAGGTCGACGACCCGCCAGCGCTCGGCGATCGACGCCGCCAGTTTGAAGCGCTGCGCATGGGTGGAAAAGATCAGCTGTCCGCCCGGCGCCAGCAGCTGCGTGCAGCGCTCGATCAGCTCGGGATGGTCGCGCTGCACATCGAGCACCCCCTGCATGCGCTTGGAGTTCGAGAACGTCGGCGGATCCATGAAAATCAGCTCGAAGCGCAGCCGCGAGCCTGCCGCCGCTCCGCTGCCAACCCCCGCGGTTCTGTCCGTCGCCGCGCTGCCGCGGGTCGCCGCGCCGCCACCAGCCGCCGTGGTGCCACCGGCCGCAGCCCGAAGCCACTCGAGGCACTCGGCACGTTCCAGCCGATGTCGTGAACCATCGAGGCCGTTCAGGCGGAAATTCTCGCTGGCCCACTGCAGAGAGTGGTTGGACAGGTCGAGGCTGAGACTTTCGCGCGCACCGCCGGCCGCGGCGTATACGGTGGCGGTGCCCGTGTAGCAGAACAGGTTCAGAAAACGCACGCCGCGCGCGCGTTCGCGCAGCAGCGCACGCGTCGGCCGATGATCGAGAAACAGCCCCGTGTCCAGGTAGTCATCCAGATTGACCAGGAACTTCAGGCCCGCTTCCGCGACCGCGAAGGGGCGGCCCGCACTCCGTACAGCAGTCGCCGCAGAGCCGGTCGCCGCAGAGCCACCCGGCGCGCGCAGGGCGCCTCCGCGCAGCGGCTGATACTGCCGCGCGCCACGCTGCGGACGGCGCACACGCAGGTGAATGCGCTCGGGCGGCACCTGCAGCGCGCGCGGCAGGGTCGCGAGCATTTCGCGGCGGCGGCGACGCGCCGCCTGCACGTCGACGCTCGCGGGGGGCGCGTATTCCTGCACATGCAGGTGCACCGCCGCGCCATTCAGCGCCTCGTAACGATCGATCGCGAACGCATACTCGGGCATGTCGGCGTCGTAGAGTCGATAGCAGCTGATGTGCTCGCGACGTGCCTGCCGGCCGAGGCGCTGCAGATTCTTGCGCAGGCGATTCGCGAGCATCCGTGCACCGGCAGTCTCAGCCGAGGCGGTGGCGGTCTCGGCCGCATCGTCAGCCGCAGCGCCGGCCGCCTCGCCCGGCGCCGCCAGATCGATGCGCAGCAGCCGGCAGGCGATCGGACCGTTCCATAGCTCGTGCACGCGATGGCTGCGCAGCTGCAGCTCGCGCGCGGCGCCGGGAGCCGCCGTCAGGATTGCCGCCTCCCAGCCGGCGAAGTGCTCGCGCAGCACGCGCCCGAGCTCAGCGTGCGCGCTGCGCGCCGCCGCCTCGTCGCCGAGCCGCTCGCCGTACGGCGGATTCGTGCAGATCAATCCTCCCTGCGTCCCCTCCTCCCGCACCTCGCCGACACCGCATCGCTCGAATCGCACCAGCGCGGCCACCCCCGCCCGCTGTGCATTCGCAGTCGCGGTGGCCACGGCGCGCGCATCACGGTCGGTGCCGCGGATACGGCTCGGCACGTCCGATAGAGCGCCTGCCCGCGCCTCACTGCACAGCCGTTGCCAGAGGGCCGCGTCGTGCCCTCGCCAGCCGAGGAAGCCGAAGTAGTCGCGCAGCAGCGCCGGCGCACGCCGCGCGGCGATCATCGCGGCCTCGATGACGAGCGTGCCCGAGCCGCACATCGGGTCCAGGAACGGCGCGTGCCGCGCCACCGCCTGCGCCCACCCGGCCCGCAGCAGCACGCCCGCCGCCAGATTCTCGCGCAGCGGCGCCTCGCCGCCCTCGCGCCGGTAGCCGCGCCGGTGCAGGCCCTCACCTGCGAGATCCAGCGCCAGCGTCACGCGCCCGGCGTGGGCATGCGCGTGCAGGCGCACGCTGGGGCGCTGCAGTTGCACGTCCGGCCGCACGCCGCACTGCTCGCGCAACCGGTCACAGACCGCATCCTTCAGCCGCAGAGCGCCGAAGTGGGAGTTGTCGATACCCGCCAGGGCGCCGCTGAAGTCACAGGCGAGCGTCCCATGAGGGTCCACGTGCGCACCCCAGTCGAATGTCAGGGCCTGCCGGTAGAAGGCCTCCGCATCGGGCGCCTCGAATTCCTCCAGCACCAATAGCATCCGGCTCGCGATACGTGACCACAGGCAGGCGCGGTAGCCCATCTCGAGGTCGCCCTCGAAGCGCACGCTGGTCGAGCGCACCGCAACGCTCGCCGCTGCCAGCTCCCGCAGCTCCTGCGCCAGCAGCTCGGACAGGCCCCGCGGAGCGATCGCAATGAAGCGTCGCTGCTCACCCGCAGCTGCGCTCAAGTGCGGCCCGCACCCGCGCCCGGCCCCGCGCCTGCGCCCGGCCCCGCGCTTGCCGACAGGTCGATCCAGGTGGTCTTGAGCTCGGTGTATTTGTCGAACGCATGCAGCGATTTGTCGCGACCGAAACCGGACTGCTTGTAGCCGCCAAACGGCACGGTGATGTCATCGGCGTCATAGCAGTTGACGTAGACCATGCCGGCACGCAGTGCACGCGCGGCGCGGTGCGCGGCGTTGATGTCGCGTGTCCACACCGCCGCGGCGAGTCCATAGTCGACGTTGTTCGCCATGCGCACCGCCTCATCCAGGTTGCTGAAGCTCAGCGTCGCCAGAACCGGACCAAAGATCTCCTCCTGAGCGATGCGCATCCGCGGCTGCACCCCGTCGAACACCGTCGGCTCGATGTAGCAGCCGCCACTGTCTGGGCGTGTGCGTCTGCCACCGAGCGCCAGGCGCGCGCCCTCGCGCACACCCGTGTCGATGTACTCGAGCACGCGCCGCGTCTGCGCCTCGTCGACGATGGCTCCGAGACGCGTGCGCGGATCGAGCGGGTCGGCGGGAACGAGTCCGCGCCCGATGGCCACGATCTCGCTGAGCAGCGGCTCGCGCACCGATTCATGCACCAGCAGCCGCGACCCCGCCGAGCACATCTCGCCCTGGTTGAAGAAGATGGCCGCCGCGGCGGCGCGCGCCACCTGCGAGAGATCCGGACAATCCGCCAGCACGATATTGGGCGACTTGCCGCCGCACTCGAGGGATACGCGCTTGAGGTTGGAGCGCGCCGCGCACTCCATGACCGCCTTGCCGCTGGCGGTGGAGCCCGTGAAGGCAATCGCATCCACATCCATGTGTGACGCCAGCGCCGCACCCGCAGTGCGCCCTTCGCCGGGAACGACGTTGAAGACGCCGGCGGGCAAGTCGGCCTCGAGTGCGATCTGTGCCAGGCGGATCGCCGTCAGGGGGGACTTCTCCGAGGGCTTGAGGACCAGTGAATTGCCGGCAGCCAGCGCGGGCGCGATCTTCCAGGCCGCCATGATCATCGGAAAATTCCACGGCACGATGGCCCCGACCACGCCGACCGGCTCGCGTGTCACGAGCGCAAGCGCCTCCGGACCCGTGGGAGCAATCTGGTCGTAAAGCTTGTCGATCGCCTCGGCGTACCAGCGCAGGCACCGCACGGTGGCGGGCACGTCGATGCTCAGGCTGTCGCGGATCGGCTTGCCGACGTCCAGCGTTTCCAGCAGCGCCAGCTCCTCGGCCGCCGCCTCCACGAGGTCCGCGAAGCGCAGCAGCACGCGCTTGCGCCGCGTGGGTGGCTGGTCGGCCCAGGCACGCCGCTCGAACGCCGTGCGCGCTGCGGCGACCGCGGCGTCGATATCCGCGGTGTCGCCGGCGGCGACCCGCGCAAGGCGGCGGCCGTCGATGGGACTGCGGTCCTCGAAGCTCGCACCCGAGCGCGCCGGAACGCACTCGCCGTTGATCAGCGCGAGCCCGCTCGGTTGCAGCGCCCCGGCCCGCTGGTGCCAGGTCGCCGCATCGGGCAGATCAGCTGCTTCAGGCATGAGCCACAATCTGGCCCCGCCCCTCCACGCTGTCAAACAGGCGGCCTGGAAACGCGGTCGCCTCCCGCCGCCTGCGACCCCGCCGCCTGCGACCCCGCCGCCGGCGCTTGGGACCTCAGAACTTGAACAATGCCTCCAGCCACCCCTGGTAGGTGTCCGAATACACCGGCACGTCGGGACGCGCTGGCTGGGGCACGGAGTCGGGGGCGTCGTAGCGGCCCTCGATACGGAACTCGAGATGGCTGACCGGATCCCAGCCGAAGGTCAGCGTGACCTCTTTGAGCCGCTCCGGGCCGGGCGTGGTGAGCGGGGAGTACGGCGCCGGGCCCACCAGAGCCGCATCGGTCAGATAGCCATTCTCATCGTCGAAATACTCGCCGCGCAGCGACAGGCGCCACTTGGGGTTGAACTGGTAGTTCACGTAGCCGGCCGCGCCCCACCAGCTCGCCGCGGGGCTGGTCGCCGTGCTGCCGACATTGCCGTAGTCCGCCGAAGCGATCAGGGTCAGCGCGGACGTAGCGTTATACGTCAGCACCGTATCGAGCAGCTCCAGCTCGCTCAAGGTGTCGTAGTTGTTCTCATCGCGCCCGTAATAGTTCTGCAGCGTCCAACTCCAATACTTGTTCGGCGTCAGGCTGATACCCGCCTCGATGGTCTTGGCGGCGCTGAGCGAGCTCTCATCGCCCGAGTTGAACCAGCCGTTGTTGACGCCGAAGATGAAGCTGAACTTGCTGTTCGGGGCGTAAGTGGCGCGCACACCCGTGTGCGTCAGCGGCTCCTCGGTGAACAGAATCGAGCGCGTCACGTTGGTGTTACCGGTCGGCGCGTACACCTCGGCCCCGGCGAGGGTGGCGAACTTTCCTGCGATGACCGTCCACGGGCCGGTCACGTACTGCGCATAGCCCTGGAACACCGTGAAGGTCGGGGCTCCTGGCCTCTTGCCGCTGCTGAGGTAGTAGTTGGGGTCGGGAGCGTAGTTGTCGACGTATACGGATGAATAGGGAGTGGCAACGACGTTCATCAACCCGCCGAAACCCGACGAGGGCTGATACGCCAGCGTGAGACCGGCCTGCTGAAAATTGAACGTATCGTAGCCGCCCGCAGCCGGAAGCTCGGAGGTGCCACTCAGGTGATCACCCGAGTATCCGAAGGCCGAAAAGGTCGCATCCACGTATCCGGTCGCCGTGATGCCGCTGTTGGTGAGGATATCAGCCAGCGTTGGCTTGGCCGGCGCTGCAGCCGCGGCGGGCGCAGCCGCGGGCGCCGGCGCGGCCGCTGGCGCGGCCGGAGCAGCTGGAGTGGTCGGAGCATTCTGCGCCAGTGCCGTACCCGCGATGGTGAGCAGCAGCCCGGACAGCCCGAGGGCCTTCGATCGAAGCTTGCGCATGTACGCGCCTCCCTTGTCGTTGGGCACCTAAAATGCACGCTGCGTGCCAGCAGCGAGGGTGTCCGCGCCACGTCCGGGGCGGGCGCACTTCAATCGGCGCTAATTCCTTGAATCGCTGGCGGCGCGGGCAGCTCCTGCGCGCGCGGCCGCGTCCGGCGGCGAGGGGCGCGGACGAGCGCCGCACGCAGATCACCCTGCGCAGCCCTCGCATGTCTGCACGCTGCTGGTTCACCCGAAGTACCCGCCGCCCGCACTTGGTGCAGCGGTTTCACGATCTGTTCATGCCGTTGCCACCTCGCTGTCATGCCGGGCGGCAATGCTCATACGCATGAAACATCGGATTACGCCGCGAGCCGCATGAGCCTGGGACCGCGTCCCACCTTTCACGCCCGCGCGGTTTTCCTTTCCGATATCCATCTGGGCTCACGCGATTGCCACGCCGATCTGCTGCTGGAATTTCTGCGCTCCGTACGGGCCGATGAGCTCATCCTGATCGGCGACATCGTCGATATCTGGAGCCTGCAGCGCAGCTTCTACTGGACGCAGGCGCACACCGATGTGCTGCGGGCGTTGCTGGCGCGCAGTCGGGACGGCACGCGTGTCATCTATGTTCCGGGCAATCACGACGCATCCTTTCGCGATCTGTGCCCCGCCAGCTTCGGGGAACTGCACATCCGGCGGGACTACGTACATCAGACCGCGGCCGGCCTGCGGCTCCTGGTGACGCACGGCGATGAGTTCGACGCAGCAGTGCAATGCAACCGCTGGCTCGCATCGCTGGGCTCGGGCCTGTACGACGTGGCTCTGGCGCTGAACCGCGCTCTCAACGGCCTGCGCCGCATGCGCGGCCGCGGCTATTGGTCACTGGCTGGCTTTCTCAAGAGCCGCATCGGCAACGCTGTGGAATATGTGCGCCGCTTCGAGACAGCGGCGGCCGAGGCTGCCCGTACGCGGGGACTGGACGGCATCGTGTGCGGCCACATTCACCGCCCGCGGCTGACGCAGCACGACGGAATCCTCTACTGCAACGACGGGGATTGGGTCGACAGCTGCTCGGCCATCGTCGAACAGACCGATGGGTCCCTGGAGCTGTGGCAGTGGGCCGATGCGTCGCAGCCTGCGTCGATTTCCAGGCCATTGAGCGGTCTGGCCCGCGCTGCCTGAGCGCCGCTGTACCGCTAATCGAATTCCGCGGGAAGGCTTGGATCGCGCTCGTGGTCGAACATGCGCGCGATCTGCGCGGAGTTGACCCGCCCGACGGACAGGGGCGGCAGCTGGTCCGGCGCGAAGAAACCTATCTCGCTGGTCTCCAAGCTCGGCTGGGGCGCGCCCCCGATGAGCTGACAGACGAAGAACATCTTGTAGATCGTGTAGGGATGCGGGCGGGGTGAGCCCTGCCGCCGCGAATCCCACACGCCTGCCAGCTTGACCGCTCGCACGCGGTAGCCGGATTCCTCCAGGGTCTCGCGCTCGACACACTGTGATGCCGACTGATTCACATCTGCCCAGCCACCGGGTAGCGTCCAGCGCCCGTCGCTGGTCTCGCGCACCAGCAGAATCTGCCCCGCGCGGATCACCGCGGCGCGCACGTCGACCTTGGGAGTGGGATAGCCCAGGTCCTGCTCGAACAGCGCACTGATGGGCTCGAGGGGCGCACCCGACCCGACCGCCAGCATCTCGACGGCGAGAGCGCGCAGGCGCCGGTAGCGCTCGAGATCATAGGGATCACGCGCAAAGGTCAGTCCCGCCTGTGCCAGCGCCTGCAGCTCACGCACCCACGTCAGCCACTGGGGTTCCCCGTTCTGCGGATCTG
>JASHPX010000020.1 GCA_030037905.1 Gammaproteobacteria bacterium | reverse complement strand
GCCCGCCGAGCCATCGATCTTTTGCGGCGGCGGCAGCGCGTCTCGAAATATGAGAGCACTGACCCGCAGCTGCTTGAAACCTTTTCCGGTGCTGCAGCGAATAATGAAGTAGAGGCGGTACATTCAGCTGACGAGGTGGCGCATCTGCTGCAGCAGCTGCCCGCGCGCCAGCGCGAAGCGCTCGAGATCTTGAAACTGCGGGACCTGAGCGCCGCGCAGGCCGCGAGGCTGTCGGGACAGAGCGCCGGCGCGCTGAAGGTCAACGCGCATCGTGCCTTGAAGGCACTGAGAGGATGGATGCAGGCACGCGAGAAACCATGATGGAGACCGAGCGGCTGATCGAAGAACTGGTGGGCGGACTGCAGCCGGTGCGGCGGCTGCGGCCGCCGGCATTGCGCGCGGCGTTGTGGCTGGCGACGGTAGCAGTGCTGGTCGGCCTGGCGCTGCTGGGCTTTGCCGACTGGGCGCAGGTGATGCAGCGCATGGCGGTACCGCGTATCGCGCTAGAGTGCGCGGCGGCCGGACTGACTGGCATCAGCGCGGTCCTCGCCGCATTCATCGTGTCGGTACCCGGCCGGTCGCAGCGCTGGGCAGCGCTGCCGCTGCCCGCGTTCATTCTCTGGCTGGTCGCCAGCGGCGCCGGCTGCCTGGTGAACGGCTGGAGCCTGCATGGCCCGGGCGGCTTCGTCGGTGACAGCGCTCACTGCTTCGGCTTCATCGTCGGCGTGAGCGTGCCGCTGTCGATCGGGCTGTTCGCGGTTCTGCGCCGCGCCCGCCCGATCGCACCCTTGCCGGTCGCGGCGCTGGGAACGCTGGGCGTGGCAGCGCTGGCGGACTTCATCCTGGAATTCTTCCATCCGTTCGACGTCACCGTGATCGACCTGGCGCTGCACCTCGCCGGAATCGCCGTGGTGATGCTGGTGGGAATCGCTCTGCGGCGGCGGCTACTGGCGGTAGGGTGACCGTGGCGGGCGCTTAAGCCTGCGGAGACCCCGCGGGCTTTTTCTTGCCTTCTTGGAGCGCCGCATTCGCAACCCCTTGATTTCCCGTGTATGACGCCTGAGGGGCCGATCGCCGCCGTGATGCAGCCGTTGCAATCGAGCTTGACGGCTGTGGCAATATGCACGTTGGAAGTGAACGTCCTGCACTGGGCGTCCCGCGGAGGAGACCCACATGGCCAAGCCAAAGCCGCAGCAGCGGCAGTCGACTTCGGCTGTCCATCTTCAGCACGGCAATAGAGACATTGTCGGGCTCAAGAATTTGCGCGTTTTGCTTTCCCCCGACGGCGCCGGGTGGTTTGCTCAGGGCCTGGACATTGACTACGCGGCAAGCGGGGCCACTGTAGAAGAAGCCAAGGAGAATTTTGGCACTGGTCTCGTGCTCACCGTGGCCGAGCACCTGCGGATGTACGGCGGGATACAGCGACTGCTTAAGGTCGCGCCGCAGGAAGCGTGGACGGAGTACCTCACGGCGTCCCCGGATGCAATCAAGGCCCAGTATTCGCAGTTCAGTAGCTTTGAGAGCGTCGAGCAGACCGCAGAAGACGAGACCGCCGCGGCGACGCTGCCGTTCGCGGGAATTGAATTTTTCGCCGCGCGAGATCACGCGTAAAGTCACATGTCCGACGACGGGGAGGTCGCACGCGACATCGTGGTCGGCGTACGGTGTGCCTACCGCGCGGTTCTACTATCCTGATATGGCATGCCGACTGTCCGAGACGCGACAGTAGTGACCCACAGCCACGTGCCTCCCAGCCGGCGTTGTCGTTCCCTGTCGCGCATGCAGCGCAGGTTGGCGCTCAACGCTCGTGGTCGACACGCGGCGAGGTGCGGGGCCGTGAGTTGAGCGTGCCCTGTCTGCACAGCAGGCGGCGAAATCAGCGCACGGCAGTGATCAGTACGTAGCCCAGCTGGTGACGCTCGATCGCTGCGTGTGCCGCGGTGGCGAGTGACTTCGCCGTGCTCAGGTCCAGTTGAGGCGGCACCGAGGCACGCAGCGCCGAGAGCGCCTCGACCGCGAGCAACTTTCCTTGGACTTGGCGCACCATCTCGGCCAGCGCCTCAGGGTGTGGCTCGATGCCCTGAATCTCAAAACCGGCGCGGGCGAGACAGTCCTTGTAAGACTCAATGGGTTGAGCATCCGCGATGCAGGCTACCCAGGCAAGCAGCCCCGAGAGCTGCTCGGGTAGCTCGCCCTGCCGCGTCAGGTCGCTCAGTCCAACGTGGCCGCCTGGACGCAGCACGCGCGCGAACTGCTCCGCCGCACGCGTCTTGTCGGGGAAGGTACAGAACGCACATTCGCAGACCAGTGCGTCGAAGGAGCCCGTTGTGAACGGCAACGCCTCGGCGTCGGCCGACTCGAAGCGCACGCGCTCGGCGAGGCCGCGAGTCGCAGCCGCCTCGCTGGCCTCCTGGACGTTACGGTCGCTGAAGTCCACGCCGATCACCTGACAGCCGAAGCGTTCTGCGAGGTGCAGGGCGCTCGTGCCCTTGCCGGCGGCTACATCGAGTACGCGCGAGCGTTGATCGAGCTGCAGCAGCCTGCCCAGCCGCTCGGTCAGACGCAGACCACCCGGATGAAAGGACTCTCCGAGCAGCCAGCGAGCGGCCTCGCTGCCGTAGAGATCAGCGCAACATTGCTTGAGCGAGGCGGCCTCGGTGGGCGCCGGCCGCTGAGCGTTC
>JASHPX010000207.1 GCA_030037905.1 Gammaproteobacteria bacterium | reverse complement strand
ACGGCCCAGCGCACCGATTCGTTGTCCACAGCGCCCGTGCAGCGGGATATCTCGACGGAGGCGTTCGAGTTCGTGCGCGAGCTCGCCACCGAGCTGACCAGCAACAACATCGAGCTGCCGAGTTTCCCGGACGTCGCGGTACGTGTGCAACGTGTCCTCTCCGACGAGAACGTCAGCGCGGATCGCATCGTGCGCGTGCTCGGGGCCGAGCCGATGATCGCCACGCGCGTGCTGACCATGGCCAACTCGGCCGCGCTCAATCCAGGCAACAAGGCGGTCACCGAGCTGCGCGCCGCGGTCACGCGCCTGGGGCTGGACGCGCTGCGCTCGGCCGTGATCAGCTTCGCGATGGCTCAGGTGCGGCGCGCCAAGAGCTTCAAGGGCATCGAGCGGCATCTGAGCGCACTGTGGCAGCACAGCGTGCTGGTGGCCTCGCTATCCTTCGTGATCGCCCGGCGCAGCAACCGAGCCAATCCCGACACCACCATGCTCACGGGACTGCTGCACGGCGTGGGCAAGCTCTACATCCTCACGCATTCGGCCAACCATCCGGCGCTGATCGCCGATCAGGTGATGTACCAGCGCATCATCCGTGACTGGCATGCCAGCATCGCCAAGGCGCTGCTCGAGAGTTGGCACGTGGCGGAGGAGATCGTCGAGGCGGTCCACAACTACGAAGACGAGTCGCGTGATCTGCGCGGTGCCAGTGGCGTATTGGCCGACGTGCTGGAGATCGCCGATCAGCTCTCGCAGTGCAAGGACGCGCCCGAGATGATGCGCGAGCGGCTCATGCATCGCCGCGCGGTCACTCGGCTCGGATTGGAAGTGGAGGCCGGCAAGCGCCTGGTCAGCGAATCGGCAGAGGAGCTCGTGGCTCTCCGCGACGCTCTGGGCAGCTGAGGAGGCGCCCGCGGCAGGTGCGCGCACCCGAGGCGGGGCGCCGCGGGGTCTCGCGGGCTCTCGCGGGCTCGCAGGTCACGCGCTCGCGAGCACGTGCTGGGCAGTGAGCTCGGAGAGCCGATTGATGCCCAGCAACGCCATGTCGCGGTGAATCTCTTCGGCCAGCAGTCGCGCCGCCGCGGCGACCAGCGGCGCACCGCCCAGCGCCGCCGCGCATAGAAACGGCCGGCCGACGAACACGAAGTCGGCTCCCAGCGCGAGCGCCTTCAGAACGTCCGTGCCGCGGCGGATGCCGCCGTCGAGCATGATCGTCAATCCAGCCTTGTGTGCTGCCATTGCCGGCAGCACCTGCAGGGGGCTCGCGGCGCCATCGAGCTGGCGGCCACCATGGTTGGAGACGATGATGCCATCGGCGCCGCAGTCGCGCGCCCGTTGTGCATCCTCGACCGACAGGATGCCCTTCACCACCAGCGTTGCGCGCCACAGCCGCCGCATGAGGCGCAGGTGTTCCCAGGTGATCCCGTCACGCTGACCGAGAGCGCGCACGAGGTTGCGCGACAGAATGGGTGGACCGCGGCCGGCATCCATGTTCTCGAAGTGGGGCATGCCGTGGCGTACCAGAGTGCGCAGTGCCGTACCCCATAACCAGCGCGGGTGCGTCAGGGCCTGCCAGCACAGGCGCGGTCCGGGCACCACGGGCAGGCTGAAGCCGTTACGCAGGTTGTTCTCGCGGTTCGCCGCCACCGGCACGTCGGCGGTCAGGACCAGAGTCTCGAAACCGGCCGCGGCGACGCGCGCGACGAGTGCCTCGATGCGCTGCGCGTCACCGGGCAGGTAGGCCTGATACCAGCGGGCGCCGGCCTGCCTGACCTGCTCGAGCGGGATCAGCGAAGTGGCACTGAGGATCATGGGGATGTCGGCCATCGCAGCCCCGCGCGCGAGCTCGATATCGCCGCGGTAGGCGCACAGTGCGGCCGCTCCCAGTGGCGCCACGCCGAACGGTGCGGCGTAAGTGCGGCCGAACAGCGTCGTGGCCTGCGTGCGCCTGCTGGTATCGACCAGCACGCGCGGGACGAGGGTGTAGCGGTCGAAGCTGCTGCGATTGTTTCGCAGCGACGCACCGGTCTCGGCGCCCCCTGCGATGAAGCCGTGCAGCATCCGTGGCAGCCGGCGCCGGGCGTGTACATCGAAATCATCGAGACAAAGAAAGCACGTGCCGGCACGCTCAGCGCGTGCGGCAACGTACGTCGCGGTAGCGGCGCCGCCGGCAGTGCTGCGGCTCGTCGGGCCTTCGGTTGCCGGAATGGACATGCCAGCCTTCCCGTGGTGGGCTCGTGCGTGGTGGGCTCGTGCCAGGACGGTCAGCAGCGTACCACGTAGCCGTTTGGCGGCGGTGTGCAGGGCGCGCGCTGGCGGCGGGCGGCTGGCGCGGGCAGGTGGGTTTTGGGCACCAGGGTTTGAGGCGGCTGTGTGCTCGCTCAGGACGCGCGGCGACGGTGTACGTGGATCAGGGCCTCGCGCTCGTTTTCCTCGCGTAGCACGCCAGCTCGCACGCGCAGCAGGTCGCGCCGAGCCACCAGCCCCACGAGAGTATCGTCACTCCGGCGCAGCACCGGCACGCGGCTGACGCTGGCTGCGGCCATGCGG
This sequence comes from Gammaproteobacteria bacterium, assembly GCA_030037905.1. GTDB lineage: Bacteria > Pseudomonadota > Gammaproteobacteria > Steroidobacterales > Steroidobacteraceae > FEN-1191. The sequence continues at coordinate 1,676 of JASHPX010000207.1, read as the reverse complement.
TCAGCCAGTGCGCCTACCAGCTCGTCCTCGTACGCCGTGAGCGGCTCCTGATCTGCGATGACGTCACGCAGAGTCTCACCCGCGGGCCAACCCTGGACGGTCCACAGCAGTACGTTGGATCGCGCCACCATTCCCAGCACGCGTCCCAGTCCGTCGACGACCGGATAGCTCTTGTGCCGGCGCGGGGCGCTCGGCGCGGTGAAAAACGCCACCACGTCACTGATTCTGTCATTGGCCAACAGCCTGTCGACGGGTTTGGCCATGATGTCCGCGACGCGCATGGTCTCGAACGGATCTACGACGTACTCGCGCATCACGTGATGGCCACGACGGGCGACCTTCTCCGTCAGGATCGAGCGGCGCAGCAGCAGCACCGTGGTGGAGTGGGCCGCGATGCATCCGACCGTGAGCGGCAGCAGCGCGCCCAGGTTGTGCGTGAGCTCTATGGCGAACACGATCGAAGTCAGCGGCGAGCGCATGGTGCCGCCCATCATGGCCGCCATGCCGACGAGCGCCCACAGGGAGCTGTCGCCCACGGGCATGATGTGGCCGACGCAGGCGCCGATGGCGCCGCCCATGATCAGCAGCGGCGCGAGTACGCCGCCGGAGGTGCCCGAGCCGAGAGCGACCGACCAGATGACCGCCTTGACGATCAGCAGGCTGATCGTGGCCGGCGTGGTCACGTCACCGTGCAAGAGCCTCGCGATATTGTCGTAGCCCACACCGAGCGCATGTGGATCGATCACTCCGCCCACGCCGATGACGACACCGCCGAGCAGCGGCCACCACATCCAATGGATCGGCAGGCGCATGAACAGGTCTTCGCTGGTGTAGACCATGAGCGTGAGCAGACCGGAGGCCAGCCCCGCGAGCACGCCGAGCCCGATGGCCAGCAGCAGTCCGACGGAAGGCAGCGCCGCGCTGGTGGCCATCGGAAACAGCACGGTGTTGTGCATCATCCACGGACGCCAGGCCGCAGCGACGATCGAGGCCGTGGCAACCGGCACGAAACTGCGCGGCTTCCATTCGAACAGCAGCAGCTCCACTGCCAGCAGGATCGCTGCGATCGGCGTGCCGAAGGTGGCGGACATGCCGGCGGCCGCGCCGGCGACCAGCAGCGTCTTGCGCTCGGCGCTGGACAGCTGGAACAGCTGCGCGAACAGCGAACCGAATGCGCCACCCGTCATGATGATCGGCCCTTCGGCGCCGAACGGACCGCCGGTGCCGATCGAGATGGCCGAGGAGAGCGGCTTGAGGAAAGCTACCCTCGGTTCGATACGGCTGCGTCCGATCAGGATGGCCTCCATCGCTTCGGGGATGCCGTGACCGCGAATCTTCTCCGAGCCGAACCGCGCCATGAGTCCGACGATCAGACAGCCGGCCACGGGGATGAAGATGCTCGCCACGCCGAGTCGTTCGCCCCCGATGGAAACGGCCCCGCCGCGTATATGACCGAAGTAGGCGAGACTGGTCACCACATTGATGAGGTGCAGCAGCACCCACGCGGCTCCGGCGCCAGCCGTGCCCACGAGCAGAGCCATGGCGACCAGTAGCAGCAGCCGCGGGCTGGTGGTGAAATCGCGCAGCTCATCGTGGCCCGCGGGGTGCACCTCGGCAGCTTGCGGCACGAAGGCAGTCGGGCCGGATATGCCCTGATCGGCCGGTGGACTCGTTAG
>JASHPX010000206.1 GCA_030037905.1 Gammaproteobacteria bacterium | reverse complement strand
GCGCACTGGCCGGCGGCCGCGCTCGCGCCCGCCGCCGAGTCCTCCCCGAGCGCGTCGCCGGGCGCACCGCCGGCTGGCGCGGGTGGGGGTACCGCCGCGGCCCAGACGGAATCCATTCCGCCGCTGAGCGGCGTCACGCAAGCTCCCGCGAATCTTGCGAGCTGGTGGACGCAGTTCAAGGATCCGCAGCTGACCTCGCTGATGCAGCGCGCGCTGCGCGCGAATCTGGATCTGCGCGTGGCGATGCTGCGCACGCAGGAAGCGCTCCAGCAGCGCACCATCGACACGGCCGGATCGTGGCCCAATTTCTCGGCCAACGCCTCGTACAATCTGGAGGACATCAGTGAGAGCACGCCGGAAGGCTCGCTGTTGACAGCGGTACCGAAATTCTCGATTCCCGGCGTCGGTCACGTCAGCATACCCAATCCCTACAGCCAGTATCAGCTGGGCGCCTCGGCCTCGTGGGAGCTGGATCTGTTCGGACGGCTGCGGCGCATGAGCGAGGCGGCCAACGCCACGGCACAGATCTCGATCGAGGATCAGCGCTCCGTGCAGGTCTCGATGCTCGAGCAGGTGGCGCAGAGCTACTTCGCGCTGCGCGGCGCGCAGGCGCGCCACGCCGTGGCGCTGCAGGACGTGCAGACCATCCAGGAGCTGCTGCAGCTCACGCAACAGCGGCGCGCGGCGGGTCTGACCAATGAGATCGACGTGCGCAATGCGATGGCGCAGCTGTCGCAGACCCGCGCGACCTTGCCGGCGCTGGATCTGCAGATCGATCGGAGCATTCACGCACTCGGCAATCTGCTCGGCGAGCAGCCCGAGGCGCTGCGCGTCGAGCTCGCCCGCTCGGCAGCGATCCCGCCGGTGCCTCCGAGCATACCCATCGGGCTGCCCGCGCAGCTCGTGCGCCGCCGCCCGGATATCCGGGAAGCCGAGGCGAGCCTGCATGCGGCGACCGCGCAGATCGGCGTGGCGATCGCCGACCTGTTCCCGCGGCTGACACTCTCGGGCGGAGGCGGCTTTCAGTCCGATACCGCCGCGAGCCTCCTCGATTGGAAGAGCCTGTTCGGCAATGTGGGACCGCAGCTGGACATCCCGGTATTCGACCGCGGTGCCTGGCACACCGTGCCGCTCTATCGGCTGCGCGCGAAGGAGGCGGCGCTGACGTATCAATCCACCGTGCTCGGCGCCCTGCATCAGGTGGAGGATGCCGTCGCCGCGTACAACGCCGATCAACAGCAGCGCCAGTGGTTGACCGACACGGTGACGCAGAACGGCATTGCCCTGCAGCTCGCGCGCGACCGCTACGCCAGCGGACTCACGGATTTTCTCAATGTGCTGGATACGCTGCGCACCCTGCAGCAGAACCAGATGTCGCTGCTCGAGAGCACCACCGCGGTCAGCACCGACCTGGTGGCGCTGTACCGTGCGCTGGGCGGAGGGTGGAGCGCGCCGCCGGCGACAACCTCGGCCGGCGGCCGCGAGCGCCCCGCCAGCGCTTCGGCCGGCACGGGGGCGTAGCTCTAGCCCTAGATTACACCTTATAAGGTGTGATTCTACGAAAATATACACCCCAAAAGGCGTATACTGCATACATCGATGCGTCTACGGGCGAGTCCTTCATGACCATACCCCGCACCCTGCTTAGCGCTTCTCAAATGGATCGAAAACTACCGGCTCTGCAACGCGCGGCGAAGACGCTCGGTAGTATGACACCCGCGGCAGGCTGGGTCCGTGCGCTGCGTGAATCCCTCGGAATGACCACCGTCGCGTTTGCTCACCGCCTGCACATCGCGCAGCAAAATGCAGTGAAGCTGGAGAACAGTGAACGCGCCGGCACGGTCACGCTTGCCTCGCTACGGCGTGCGGCCGAAGCACTGGACGCGGATCTCGTGTACGCAATCGTACCGCGGAAGAAGCTGCGCGCCTTGATCTTCGCACGCGCTCGCGAGGCCGCGCAGGAGCGTTTCGCGCCCGTGGCGCACTCGATGCGCCTCGAAGCCCAGGGACTCTCTGATCAGCAGCTCGAGGAGCAGATCGAAGAGCTCGCACGGGACCTGGAGCGCCGCCCGCGGGAACTGTGGCGGTGAATGCGCCGGCGCTGACCGGAGGTCCCGCGCCGGGCGCGACGCCGCTGACAGCCGAGGATCTCGCCGGGCTGAGAATCTCCTCGGTAACAACCCATGCAGAACTCAACGAGGCTGAAGCCAACAACATCATCAAGGGGCGGGAGTGGGCTCTGCGCTCGCGGCTCGTGCGCCTCCCGGCGATGCTGTCGGATAGCTTCATGCAACGGCTGCACCGCGAGATGTTCGGGGAAGTCTGGCGATGGGCGGGGCAGTACAGGATGCACGACACCAACATCGGTGTCGCGCATCACTTGATTCGGCAGAGGTTGCGACAGGTCTATGATGACGCACAGGGCTGGCTTCAATACGACGCGTATCTTCCAGACGAGTTCGCAGTCCGCCTGCATTACCGAGTGGTGAGTGTGCATCCGTTTTGCAATGGCAACGGGCGCCACGCGCGGATGGTCGCGGACCTGGCATTGATTCGGCACTTCAGAGCCAGCCCGTTGTCGTGGAGCGGTAGCGTGCTGCGTGTCAGCAGCGCGACACGCCAGGCGTACATCGATGCGCTGCAGGCAGCCGACCGTCATGACTTTGCGCCGCTGCTGATTTTTGCCCGCTCCGAGGGCTGAGGATGGCTCCGCCTGTTCGAAGGGCGGGCCCGCCCCTACCGAGCCGGCGGTAGAACTCGATTGACGCGCTGAGACCACCGCAAACGACGTTTATAGGTCGGCTTGCTCACCGGAATTCCCCTCCCGCCGCAGTGACACCTACGCCCGAATGTGCGCCGCATCCGTTTCCTTGCGGGGCCCCTTCCGATACAATGAATGTTGGCCTACGATCAGTTAGCTCATTGAGCTGATTGGATTTTTTCAGGTTCCGTTCAGGTATCCGCATGCCGCCATCCCTGTCCGAGCTCGCCGCCGGCACGCCGCTCTACGCCTCCAACGCGCCGGACCTTACGGCGCTCTACGAGCGCTATCTGCAGGACCCCTACAGCGTGGCGGAGGACTGGCGCGGCTACTTCGCCGCGCTGGCGCCTGTGGCTGCCCCGCCAAGTTCGGCAGCCCCGGCACCCGCCGCGGCCGCTCCCGGCGCCGCGGCCGCGGCTGCGGCCGGTCCGATGGGCGCTACCGGTCCGATGGGCGCTGCCGCTCCTGGGAGCGCGCCTGCTGCCGCTCCCGCGGCCATCGAGAAGCAGGCGGCCGTCTCGCGCCTGATGCAGATCTATGCGAACCGCGGGCATCTGATCGCCCGCATCGATCCGCTCGGGCTCACGCAGCGGCCGCGCCCGCGGCTGCTCGGACCTGATTTCGGCGGATTGACTCGAGCGGACCTGGACACGCTGTTCTACACCACGGCGCGCAACGAGTGGATCCCACGCCAGGCGACGCTGCGCGAGATCCTCGCGCGTCTCGAGCGTATCTACTGCGGCACCATCGGCGCCGAATTCGCGCAGGTTTCCGACAGCGACGAGCGCTTCTGGCTGCAGGACGAATTCCAGCTCGGACGCATGCAGCAGCGTTTCTCCCCCGAGGAGCAGCGCGCGCTGCTCGCCGAGCTCACCGCCGCGGAGGGGCTGGAGCGCTATCTGCACACCAAGTACGTCGGTCAGAAGCGCTTCTCACTCGAGGGCGCCGAGGCGCTGATCGCGAGCCTCAACGACCTCATCCAGCAGGGCGGAAGCGCCGGCATCGAGGAGCTCGTGCTCGGCATGGCGCACCGCGGACGGCTCAACGTGCTGGTCAACGTGCTCGGCAAATCGCCGGCGGAGCTGTTCTCCGAGTTCGAGGGCCGCTACGACGTCAATCACATGCACGGCTCGGGCGACGTCAAGTATCACAAGGGCTTTTCCGCGGACGTGCGCACCGCGGGCGGCAACGTGCACGTGGCGCTGGCCTTCAATCCCTCGCACCTGGAGGTCGTCGATCCGGTGGTCGAAGGCTCGGTGCGCGCGCGGCAGGAGCGGCGCAATGACGTGCAGGGCGACAAGGTCGTGCCGGTGCTGATGCACGGAGATGCCGCCTTCGCAGGCCAGGGCGTGGTGATGGAGACGCTGCAGCTCTCGCAGGCGCGTGGCTTTCGGGCCGGCGGTACCGTGCACATCGTGATCAATAACCAGATTGGCTTCACGATGTCCGATCCGCGCGATGCGCGTTCCACGATGTACTGCAGCGACGTCGCCAAGATGGTCGAGGCGCCGATCTTCCACGTCAACGCGGACGATCCCGAGGCGGTGGTGTTCGTCACGCGCCTGGCGCTGCGCTATCGGCAGCGCTTCCACAAGGACGTCGTCATCGACCTGGTCTGCTACCGGCGGCTCGGCCATAACGAATCCGACGAGCCCGCCGCGACCCAGCCGGTGATGTACGCCGCGATCCGCCGGCATCCCAGCGCGCGTGCCCTGTACGCCGAGCGACTCGTCGGCGCCGGCGTGATCAGCGCAGCACAGGCCGAGCAGATGGTCACGCAATACCGCGCCGCGCTGGACGCCGGACGGCTGGAGCGGCAGGCGACCATCGGCCTGGTCGGCAATCAGTACACCGTCGACTGGTCGCGCTACGCGCAGGCCGACTGGTCCGAGCCCGTCGTCTCGGGTGTGGATATGCAGCGCCTCGCCGCGCTCGGCGAGCGCCTGAGGCAGCTGCCGCCCGATCTGTCGCTGAATCCGCGCGTCACCCATGTCATCGCGAGCCGCGCGATGATGCTGGCCGGCGAGAAGCCGCTCGATTGGGGCGCGGCCGAGACGCTCGCCTACGCCACGCTCCTCGACGAGGGCGTCGCCGTGCGGCTGTCGGGCCAGGATTCGGGGCGCGGCACGTTCTTCCATCGCCACGCGGTGCTGCATGATGCGAATACGGGGCGCCAGTACGTGCCGCTGCAGCACCTGCGCGACGGCCAGGGGCGCTTCACGATCATCGACTCCATCCTCTCGGAGGAGGCGGTGCTCGGCTTCGAGTACGGCTATGCGACCACCAGTCCGGACTGCCTGGTGATCTGGGAGGCGCAATTCGGGGACTTCGCCAACGGGGCGCAGGTGGTGATCGATCAGTTCATCTCTTCGGGCGAGGCGAAGTGGGGTCGGCTGTGTGGACTCACTCTGCTGCTGCCCCACGGCTACGAAGGCCAGGGGCCCGAGCATTCCTCGGCGCGCCTGGAGCGCTTCCTGCAGCTATGCGCAGAGAACAACATGCAGGTGTGCGTGCCGTCCACGCCATCGCAGATGTTTCACCTGCTACGCCGCCAGATGCTGCAATCCTTCCGCAAGCCGCTCATCGTCATGACGCCCAAGAGCCTGCTGCGTCACGAGCTGTCGGTGTCCTCGCTCGCGGATCTCGCGCACAGCGGCTTTGCCAACGTGATCGACGAGATCGACGAGATCTCCGCCGCACAGGTGCGGCGCGTGGTGTTCTGCAGCGGCAAGGTGTACTTCGACCTGCTGCAGGCGCGCCGCGGTCAAGGCATGCGCGACGTCGCGCTGGTGCGCATCGAGCAACTCTATCCGTTCCCCATCGATGAGTACCATTCGGTCCTGGCGCGCTACGCGAATGCCGTGGATCTCGTGTGGTGCCAGGAGGAGCCGCAGAACCAGGGCGCCTGGTACCAGATCCGCCACCGGCTCGAGGATCTCGCCGCCGGCCGGCCGATCTACTACGCGGGCCGCGCCGCGGCGGCCGCGCCCGCCACGGGGCTCGCGAAGCTGCACGAGCGCGAGCAGCGCCGGCTCGTCGAGACCGCGCTCAGCGCCACCTCCATCGAGCACACGCTGCGCAGCACGCCGCGCCTGACGCTCACGCCATCCGGTGCCGCGCGTGCCACCGCGACCCCCGAGCGTGCCGCGGCGAGCGAGCGCGGACCCGCTGCGATAAGGAAGAATTCATGAGCGTGGAGATCCGCGTTCCGCAGCTGCCCGAGTCCGTCGCCGATGCGACCGTGGCCGCCTGGCACAAGCAGCCCGGCCAGAACATCAACCGCGACGAGAGCCTTGCGGATCTGGAGACCGACAAGGTGGTGCTCGAGGTGCCCTCGCCCGTCAGCGGAGTGCTGCGCGAGTTGAAGGTGCCGGCAGGTGCCACCGTGAAGAGCGGGGAGTTGCTGGCGGTGATCGAGGAGGGCGCCGGCGCGCGCGCTGCCGCCGCGCCGGCCGCGATGGCCGCTCCCACCAGCGGT
>JASHPX010000205.1 GCA_030037905.1 Gammaproteobacteria bacterium | reverse complement strand
GCGTACGATCGCGTCCGAGCCGACGACGTGGACGGCGGCCTCGCTCATGGAGGCGAACTGGTTCTGCTCGATGAGCGCGGGCAAATTGCCGGTCACGATGTCCGTGTGGTCGGCTGAGAATTGATTACCCGTGACCTGCAGCACCGAGCCGGGTGCGCCGGCCTGGCTCGCCACCATCCAAAGCCCGGTGTCGTTGCCGGCGAACTGATTGTTTACCAGTATGGTGTCGGGACTCGCAGCGGTGAAGCGAACTGCGATGCGATTGTCCTGCAGGCGGTTGCGCTCGAGGGCGATACGTCCACCACCGGTGGCGACCTCGACCCCGACATCGCAGGAGCGCACCGAGCTGCCCGTCAAGGTGAAGCGGGCCGCGCGCACCAGAATTGCCGTGCCCGGACAGCCATCGATTGCCAGATCCGACAGCGTCACGTGATCCGCGTCGACGTCCAGCACAGGCGTGCCCGCGGCGAGCGCGTGTGCATCGATCTGTACGCCGCCCTGCGCAAGGATCTGCGGGTCCGCCGCAATGGTCAGGCCATGCGGATTGACGAGCGGCGGCAGGCCGCTCTGCAATGTGATGCGCGGTACGCGGATCTGCACACTCGCAGCATCATCGGCCGCATCGGCGGTGAACAATGCCTCGCGCAGGCTCCCCTCCCCGCGGTCGGCTCCGGTGCTCACCACGAGCGCCAGCGCCTGCGGCGCGAGCGGCGCGGCGGCGCGGCGCGGGGCATACCAGCGAGCCAGCACCACGAATGCCGCGATGGCCACTACTACGAGCAGCGTGACGGATATGCGCCGGCGGTTGATCATGCTTCAGGCGCTTGCGGCTGCAGAGCAATGCGTTGCAGAGGCGTGCGTCAGAACGAACACGGCATGCCATGAGCGCGCGGGCACGCGCCGGGCCAGCAGCGCGTCCACCGGCAGCGACAGCGCGGTGACCAGCGCCGTCGCGAGCGCGGCAGTCGGGCACGGCAGGCGCCGCAGGTGCGGCAGCAGCCAGAGCTTGAAGGGTGCGGGATCCACGCCGGCGAGCGCGCGCAGCGCCAGGCCGCAGTCGGCAAACAGCTGCAGGTAACGGCCGCGCTCGCGTGCCGTGAAGGTCTGGCTGTCGCAGCGCGCGTTCGGCCGCAGCGGTGCGGCCTCGAGCAGCAACATGCGACCGCCGGGTGCCAGATGCGCCGTCATGCGTTCGAGCGAGCGCCGCAGGCGCGAGGGGTCGAGGATGTGCTGCAACACCGTCACACCCAGGACCAGCTCGTAGGTACCCCCGGCCGCGAGCTCCGCCACGTCCTGGACCATGAAGCGGCAGCTGCCCGAGAGGCCCGAGCGATGCGCGCGCCGCCGCGCCTGGGCGATCATCGTGGCGCTGAGGTCTACACCGGTGACCTGCGCGCCCTGCGCCGCGAGCCGGCGACCCCAGCGGCCCACGCCGCAGCCCACGTCCAGCACGCGCATGCCCGGATGCACGGTGAGCCAGGGAAGCAATGCGCGGCGCTGCGTCCATTGGATCATGCGGTTGTAGAACTCGGGCATGCCGTAGGCGCACACCGCCGCGAGTCCCTCGCCGCGCGCCGCGAAGCGCCATGCGCGCCGCTCCCAGTAGGAACGCGCGCGGTGATCCGCCGGTAGCGGGTGCGCCTGCAACGGATGCGTCTGCAACGCGTGCGCCGGGAGCGGAAGCGCCGATAGCGGATGCGCCTCGACACTCATAGGCTACTCATAGGCGACTGCGCGAAAACGACGCCACCGGCACGGTTTCGGTGCTCGCCTGCCGCGGCGCGGGTATGGCGTGTACTCGCTCACCAGCTTCGTAGTGATCGTGATACAGGCGCCTGCCGCAGATCTTCTTGCTGATCCAGTTGGCAAAGCCCAGGCTCATCGGTACGACGTGGATGAGCGTGTAGAGCAGATACAGCGGCAGGATCGGGGCGATGTAGCCGCGCTCGGCTTCCGGCACGATCGTGAACAGCGCGATGATGCCGAGTGTCAGATAGCAGCCTACCGCAGTGGCGAAATAGAGCGGATTGGCGAGGCCGGTGTCGGGCAGCAGTCCGCCCGCGAACAGGTGATCGAAGCCCGCGGCAAGGCTCGCGATCAGCAGCACCGTCGCGAGCATCTTGACCAGATGCAGCCCGAGCGTGAGCACGCCCATGTAGAGGATGTAGTGATAGAACGCGAACGGCGCGCGCCGCCGTATGCGACGCACCTCGGTGAAGCGCTCGGTATAGACCTTCAGCAGCCCGTAGTACCAGCCGACGCGCTGCGAGAACCAGCGTCGCCACGAGCCCGGGCCTTCCGTGCTCACGACGAGCCGCCCGTCGTAGTAGATGCGCTCGCCGGCGGACAGCAGGATCAGCGCGTTCTCCAGATCCTCGGCGTACACCGAGAGCGAATGGCGCGATAGCGCGTACTCGAGGGCCTCGCGCCGGTACACCGAGACGCCCGAGGTGATGCTGAAGTCGGCGAGACTCCTGCGGCCGATGCGAAAGCCGAGCGCGTACTCGAACGCCTGAAAGCGCGTCAGGAAGCCGTCGGGCTCGATCATCAGGCGCGGGCACACGGCCGCGGCGCCGGACTGCTGGAAGTCGCCGATGTAGCGTTCCAGGTCGACGCTGCTGCCCTCGGCCAGTGAGCGGATGCGACAGTCCGGATCGATGACCATGACGGTCTCGATCTGCGGGGCAAGCTGATCGAGCAGACGACGCAGCGCCGCCGGCTTGCGGCGGTTGACGGGCTCGTCGATGCAGTGCCACCCCGCCTGGCGCAGACGCCGCACGGTGCGATCGCTCGAGCCGTCGCTGATGAGCCAGGTGCGCTCGCGGTAACGTCCCAGCGCTTCGATGAACTCGTCGAGCTCGCCGCGGCTGTCGAGGTTGTAGATCGAGGCGATGATGGCGTAGGGACGCACGGGCACGAGGCGCTGCACGGCCGTGGGCGCAGCCGCCGCCAGATCGATCGACAGCTCTACGCCACTGGTGGAGGTGTGGCGCCGGCGCGCGTACAGGCGCAGCAGCAGGTCCGCGGCGTCGGTGTAGACGATGAAGTTTGCCAGCAGGGCGATGAGCACCGAGAAGGTCTGCGCCTGATCGCCGATCGCCGACAGCGCGATCCAGCCAGCCAGCAGCACGCAGGCCGCCAGCGGCGCGAACAACGGAGAGTGGCGGCGCCGCGCAACGGCCGACCCGGTGCGTACGGGGGACGCTGTGCCTGCGGACGACGCGGTGCGTATCTTGGGCGCCGGCTGCCGAATGGATCCGAAGTCGGGCAGGCTGCTCACGGTGACGCTCAGGCGCGCAGGCGCAGGCGCAGGCGCGGGCGCGGGCGCTGCTCGGTGCGCGGCAGCAGGCTCGCGAGGTGCGCGCGCAGCTCCTCGGCGGGCGCGATCGGGAAGCCCTCGGCGGCCATGACGGGTAGCGCGGCCTGCAGCCACAGCAGCGAGCGCAGCCGCGAGGGCAGATGGCAGGATTCGGACTGCCAGCGGTACAGCGACGCCTCGAAGTCGCGCTCGATGTGCAGAATCACTGCGCGCAGGAGCGCATCGAGCGGCAGGATCTTGGTCGGCTGGTCCCAGGCGATGTCGGTGCCTGCGACCTGCTGGTGGGTGTAGATGGTCTGGGCCGTCAGGCTCGCATCACGCGCCAGCGCGGCCCCGGAGAAGGGCACCACGTAGGGGTACATCCCGATTTCGCAGCCGGCGCGCAGCCAGTGGTAGGCCTCGCGCAGCGTCTCGGCCAGATCCGCCAGCGTGCCGTGCGGAGAGGTGAGGATCAGGTCCAGGAACGGTGTGATGCCGAGCTGCAGTGCGGCGCGCAGCATTGGCGCGATGTGCGGATGGATGTGCTCCTTGTTGAACTCGCGCAGCACCCGCAGGGAGAAGTTCTCTATGCCGAAGCCCAACACGCGGAAGCCCGCGCGCCGCATCGCGGCCAGCCGCTCGACGCTCATCGCATCGATGCGGTTGGTGCTGATGAACTGCAGCGTGTGGGGCAGTTCCCCGCGCTGCTTGGCCGCGACGATGGCTTCACACAGCGGCAACAGGCGGCGGTCACGCGTGAAGACGAAGATATCGTCCTGGAAGAAGATCGTGCGTACCTCGGGATGCGAGGCGACGATGCGCTCGATCATGCGTATGCAGTCCGCCGCATCCAGACGCGCGAGTGCCGCGACGCTGCCGCCCTGAGCCTCGTGCAGGAAGTTCGTGGCCGAGCAGAAGCTGCAGGCCATCGGACAGTAGTTCAGCGTGATGAGCCTCACCGAGCGGATCTCGGCCAGCGAGGCCTCGCGCGCCGCCTTGGTAGGTAAGGCCCCCACGCGATAGGCCTGTTCGAGTCGCTCCCAGTAGCGCCGGTAGGGCATACGCTCGTAGGGAATGTGGAAGATCGCTTCGCGCAGCTCGGTCTGCGTGAGCGCTCTTTGGGGCAGCCGCAGCACCGAGCCATCCGCACGGCGCTCGGCGAGGCCCGCGATGCCGCCGATGCCGACTCCGGCGCGCAGCCGCTCGGCCATCTGCAGCAGCGGCCTCTCGCCCTCCCCGAGCACCACGAAATCGAAAGGCCCGAGCGCGAACATCTGCTCGGGGCGGAAGGTCGCCTCCATGCCGCCGGCCAGGAGCTTCGCCCCGGGACAGGCACGGCGCGCGACGTGCGCGAGCTGCAGGTCGAAGCGCAGCGTCATGCCGGTCGTGGAGATGCCGATGAGGTCCCAGGGCACGGCGCGCAGCCGCGCCTCGAGCGCCGCTGCCGGCACTCCCGGGCAGCAGTTCGGATCGAAAACTTCAGCCTCCACGCCGGCTGCGGCGAGTACTCCCGCGAGGCGCCAGACCCCCAGCGGAGGAGCGAGGAACGTGTACTCGCCGCAGTAGGGATCGTAGGGTCCGACCAGCAGCACGCGCGGCGTGCCGCAAGAGGTCATGGTCTGCGCAGGGCGGCAGAATGTCGTGGTGGCGGTCATGAATTTGTGCGTGCTGGTGCGATCGCCCGAGGCCTCCCCATGGAGCCGTACTGCAGCGAAGCTGCCGCTGCGGGGATGTCGGGGTGGCGCCCCTCGGCGCGTCGGAGGCTGCTGACCCTGGGGCGGGGCCACGCCGCGAGCGCGTGGCGCAGCGCAAAGAGAGGGCTCAGCGGATGGGCGGGCGAACCACGCTCGCCAGATAGGCAGGACCGCCCAGATTGCTGATCTGCTGCAGGATCCAGTCATGCTGCGCGAGCACATAGGTCGAAGGAGCGTTGACGTGCAGGCGTGCCGGGTTGGGCAGCACCGCAGCGAGCAGCGCGCAGTCATCGCGAGACAGGCGCGCAGGGGAAGTGTGGAAGAAGTGTCGCGCCGCCGCCCCCACGCCGTAGATACCGGGCCCAAATTGGGCGATGTTGAGGTACACCTCGAGGATGCGTCGCTTGGGCCAGAGGCTGTCGATCAATACCGTGAACCCGGCTTCCAGCGCTTTGCGCACCCAGCTGCGTGCCGGCCAAAGGAACAGATTCCTGGCCACCTGCTGGGTGATGGTGCTGGCCCCGCGCAGGCGCGCGCCGCGCTCATGAGCGCGCACCGCGGCGCGGATCGAGGCGAAATCAAACCCATCGTTGTACGGAAACAGCTGGTCCTCGGAAGCGACCACCGCGATCGCCGCCTGCGGAGAGATCGAGTTGAGGCCGACCCATCGATACTGCAGCTGATAGTGCCGCTCGCCGGCGAGCCAGGCGTGTACGTGTGCCTCGATCATGAAGGCGCTGGTGGGAGGATTGAGCCAGCGCAGCGCGAGCACTGCGGCCAGTGCCACAGCGAACAGCGCCAGTGACAGTCCGAGGATGGCGCGCGCGGCGCGCCGCCATAGGCTGCGGGTGGGACGGCGCTTGCTGGACACGGCAGTGGTGCGACGCCGCCTGTTGTTGTGATTCCGGGACCCTGTATCCCGTGCCTTGCGGCGGGGCCGTGTTAGGGCGCCGGCTGCAGCCGGCGCGCCGAGCGGATCAGCACCTCCTCCAGGGGTGCATCCGTGTAGCCCTTGCGGCGGCCGGTGGATACGGCCGCGATCCGATCGATCGCCTCCATACCCTCGGTGACTCGGCCGAACACCGCATAGCCGTAGTGGCCCGGCCGCTGGTCGAGGAAGGCGTTGTCGGCCAGGTTCACGAAGAACTGCGAGGTGGCGCTGTGGATCTCCTCGGTGCGCGCCATCGAGAGGGTACCGCGCTCGTTGCGCACGCCGTTGCCGGCCTCGTTGCGCACCGGCGCGTGGGTCGGTTTCTGCTGGAAGTCAGCGGTGAGACCACCGCCCTGGATCACGAAGCCGGGGACGATGCGATGAAAGATAGTGCCGTCAAAGAAGCCCTCGTCGACGTAACGCAGGAAATTGGCCACCGTCTGCGGCGCATCCTCCTCGTACAGCTCGACGGTGAAGTCGCCGTGTGATGTCTCGAATCGCACCATGGTGAGGTTCCTCGCATTCAGCGGACGATGTTGCGCAGGGTGCGACGTTCGCCCGCGCCTCACTCGGCCCGTACGCGGTTGCTCCCGGGCCAGCTGGCCTCGGTAACGCGGGCGTGACCGGCGAGGTCGCGGTGGCAGCGTACGCGAGCGTAACCCGCGACCACAAGGGCGTCGGCTACCGCGGCCGCCTGATCGGCACCGTGCTCGAGGACCAGCCAGCCATCCTTCACGAGGTGGCGAGGCGCACGGCAGATCAATTCGCGCAGGGCCGTCAGGCCGCTCGGGCCCGGGGTGAGGGCCGTGCGCGGTTCATGGCGCAGCAGTGCCAGCGCGGGATCCGCCGCCGCCACATAGGGGGGGTTGCTGACCAGCAGATCGAAGCGGCGCTCGCCCAGCGGCTCGAACCAATTGCCCTGGAGAAACTCGATGCGCCCGCCTCTGCCATCAATCTGCAGCCGCGCGGCATTGCCCCGCGCGACCTGCAGCGCGTCCGCCGAGCAGTCCGTAGCCGTGATGTGCCAGGCGGGGCGCTCGCTGGCGAGCGCACAGGCGATGGCGCCCGAGCCGGTGCCCAGGTCGCAGACTTCGACGCACGGCGTGTCGCGCGGGGTGGCTCGCGAGGCATCGCGCGGCGCGGCGCGCGAGCTATCGCGCGAGCTATCGCGCGAGATATCGCGCGAGGTATCGGGCAGCAGCGCCAGACAGCGCTCGACCGCCAGCTCGGTCTCGGGTCTGGGGACCAGCACCGCAGGTCCGACCTGCAGCGGCAGGGACCAGAATTCGCACTCGCCGGTGATGTACGCCACCGGCTCTCCAGCGGCTGCCCTCTGCAGCAGAGCGCCGAACGCGGCCGCGTCCGCCGTCGCCGCCTGTTCCTCCCCGTGGGCGATGAGGTAGCTGCGCGGCCGCCGCAGCACGTGTGCCAGCAGCAGCGCAGCGTCGAGGCGCGCGCCGTCCGCGCGCCAGCTCGGGGCCGCCGTCGCCGCCGCCGCGGCGGCCAGCTGTGCGTGTCCATCGGCGAGCAGCTTGCGCAG
>JASHPX010000204.1 GCA_030037905.1 Gammaproteobacteria bacterium | reverse complement strand
GAACGCGCGGACCTTGGAGTCGTGTGGGTCCAGGGCGGCGACGACTGCGCGCACGCGATCGGCCAGCTCGGCATTCCGCTGGCTGCGCAGGGCGCGCGCCAAGCCCCGCCAAGCCGGGATATCTCCGCGTAGAACCACATCGGCGATTGCCGCCTTGGTCAGATCGCGGCCCGCGACGTCTGTCAGGTGACGGTGAGCCATGAGGGGCGCCTCGAGTCGCATCGGTCGGGCTTCCAGGACCCATCCGACGGCCTCGCAGATGCGCGCGACCTTAGCGAAGCCCAGCTCGGCAAGCCGACCGGCCTCGAATGCAGCAAGCGTGGAACGTCCCACCCTCGCAGCTGCAGCAAGCTGCGCGAGCGTCAGTCGCTGCGCGCGGCGGCGTTGCGCGACCAGCAGGCCGAGCGAGGACAAGTTCATGGGTCCAATATACTGGACTACCAGTGAATAGTCTAATATATGAGACTGACTGCATCCGTCGCGACACGCTGCTGGCGCTCCTCGGACAGACTGAGATACCGGCCGGGCTGCGCGAGGCGATACGAGTGCGTATCGAGGCCGATTTTCGCGGCGGGGCCAGCAGGGGGCCCCGGGAGGGCCAAGCGCTATGATGAATCGTCTCGGCAGCGTTGGGCGAGGAGGTGTTGTCCCGACTGAAAGCTCGGGGGAAAAACATCTCTGGCATTTTCCGTAATTTCCATATATTCTGGATATGGGTTTTCAGGACGGAGCAAGCCCGATGGCGTCCACCCGTGTGACTTCCAGTGATTTTCAGAAGGAATACGGTCGCTATTCCACGCTTGCCAAGCGCCGGCCCGTGACAATTACCAACCACGGCCGAGACGAGCTCGTCGTTCTGGACGTGCACGAGTACGAGCGCCTGCGCCGATTGGACACTCGCGTCGCCATGCCCGTGGAGGCGTTGAGCGACGCGGAGCTGGATGAGCTCGAACGTTCCGAGATCTCCGAAGAGACCATGAAACCGGCGTCCAGGGACTAAAGGTTTGTGACGCGCACCACCTTGGTCGGCTCAATCCGGTATTTCGACCACAGTGAAACTCGCTGGCGTTGCAGCGTTGATCGCGGCAGCGACCTCAGCCAAGGTCACCGTTGCTGAGCGTATCCCACCCTTGCGCCCTGGCCTCTTTGACCGTGTGCTCAGGAAGTGACTGCGCGATACCTCTGGGAGCGCCGTGATCAAACAGAATCAGCATCGGCGAGTGCCGGGGTAAGGGGTGCAGAATCTCTCAAGCTACGAGCCGCAAAATCGAGCACTGCTTTGACTTGTTCCCGCGAGACGTCGAACTGCCCACTTTCGGGCGGCAGGGGAACTTCAGCTCAATTCACCTTATCGCCGCGCTCGGGGTCTTCCCCATCATCCTCTCGCCCCTGACGGGAACCGCCGGACGCGGTCTCGGGCGCTGCGTCCGGGTCACCGAGCGGCTCCCCGGGAATCGCGCGCTCGCCGCTGAACCAGGCGCCCAGGTCGATCAGTCGGCAGCGCTCGCTGCAGAACGGGCGGAACGGGAAGGCCTCGGACCACTCGATGGGCCGACCACAGGTTGGACAGGAGAGCGGTCGCGCCATGGCGCGCACCGGCTCAGTGGCAGCAGATCAACGTGAAGGGGACGTCGATCTCGCTTTGCGTCGCGCGCTGCTCGATGCCATGCCATTCCAGGAAGCGCAGGCTGCAGCGATAGTGACTGCCGCTGATCTCCGGATAGAGCGCCGAGGAGCCGGGCAGGTAGATGCGCAGCAGCTGGTAGGGATTCTCACGGTCGAAATTGACGTTGAACACCCCGCCGGTGGCCACCTCCTGGCGTGCGCGGCCGTTCTGGCGGGTCAGCCACAGCACCTCGGCGATCGCGTCACACAGCGGCTGCAGCAGCTGCAGCCAGCGGGAGAACGCCGCAATACGGCTCTCCGCTGACTGATTCAGCCAAAAGAAGTAATCGGGCAGATCGAATTCGCAGGTGCCACCGGGGATGGCGCTGCGGTGCTTGATCGCCGCCAGGAATTCCGAGTCGCGCAGTGGCTGCAGCCAGTTGGAGCCGACCGTGCCGAGCTCCGTACGCAGGCGGGTCAGATTGGCGACCACCGCACGCAGGCGGCTCGTGTCGATACCGGGGCGGTTCTGAAATTCGTTGAGCTGTGCCAGGTGGTGCTCCAGCTCCTTCAGCACGTCACTGCGCACGTCCCCGCGCGCCATGATGGCCAGGATGTCGAGCAGGCTGGACACCGCGGCGCGGCTGCCCCAGGGATTGCCCTTCTCGTTGTGGTAGACCGCCTGGGTGTAGAGGAAGTCCAGGCGCAGGAAGGTGCGTATCCGCTCGTTGAGCGGATGCTCGAATACCGTGGGCTCCGGTGCGGCCTCCGGACTGGGCGCGGGCTCTGCCATGGCCCTATTGTGCTCGACTGTCGCAGCGCGCGTAAACGGCTGCGCCCCCAAGTCGCCATTAGCAGTCAGCTCAGCATAGGTCAGCTGTCGCTCAGCGGTCGCTCAGCAGGCAGCGCCGCCGTGGCCGGCGCCTGCCGCTGCCGCCAGGGCGAGATATTTCGCGTGCAGCGCCGCGATCTGAGGCACGAGTGCGGCGGGCGAGCCATCGTTGACGATGACGTCATCGGCCACCGCGAGACGCGCGCTACGTGACGCCTGGGCGGCGAGCATCGCTCGGGCCTCCTCGGACGCTGTGCCATCGCGCGCCGCGAGGCGCTC
>JASHPX010000203.1 GCA_030037905.1 Gammaproteobacteria bacterium | reverse complement strand
AGCTGACAACGTCAAGCACGATACGCTGCGTCCCGGAGACAAGGTGATTGTGACGGGCAATCCTGCGCGCGATGCGGCATCGCACCGGCTGCGCATGAGAGCGATCGAGCGGCCGTCGGACGGGTGGAAGTGGTCGGGCACGTTCGGCTGAGTTGAGCTGACGCGGATGCGTGCGGGGGCGCCTGTAGCGCCCTCGGCGCCTCCTCCGGTACGCGAAGGAGACCGAACTGCCGGCCATTTCGGGCCGGCGGCGGTCTTGCGCGCACCGCTGCGACGCCCAGGATAGGGCGTTATTCACGGGGAAGTGGTCCCGCGGTCCGACAGGGTACTGCGCGGGCCGTCATGACTGCGATCGAGGGGATGGGATGGATCATCTGCTTCAGGAGCTGCAGGCCAGTCAGTTTGCTTTCTGGCTGTCGCAGGGAGCCTTCCCGCCCATCATCACTGTGCATTCGGCCGGCATGGCGCTGCTGGTAGGCCTGCAGGGCATGATCAATCTGCGGGTGCTGGGTATCGGGCGTTTTGGGCTGCCCATCGCCGCCATGCGCCGCTTCATGAAGGTGGTGTGGATCGGCTTCTGGATGAACCTGTGCTCCGGGGTGCTGCTGTTCTCGATCTACCCCGACAAGTACGTACACAACACGCTGTTTCGCTTCAAGATCGGTTTCATCATCGCCGGCCTGGTACTCGGCGCGCTTCTGAATACTTCGCTGCTGAGTGTGGGGGATGAGTACGCGGCGGCCGGTAGCAGGGCGCCGGGGCGTGACAAGGCTCTGGCAGCACTGTCGCTGGCCTGCTGGGTCAGCGCCATCGTCGCGGGCCGCTACCTCGCCTACAGCACCTTCGCCGACATCGGAGCCGGCACGGGCTGAGCCGGCGCATCGCTAAGCGCGGAGCCATTGCCTACGGAGCCTGCACTTCCATGATTCACATCGTCCTGGCAGCTGCCGCCAGCGCCGCGAGTGGCGCCGCCGCCGCCGGTCACGCCGCAGTTTCTGCCGCTGCCGGCGCCGCGGGTGGCGCCACTGCCGCTCACGCCACGGTCGCGGCTGCAGCTCCCGCTGCCGCGTCGGCTGCCTCCTCGGTGGCCGCCTCTGCCGCCTCTGCCGCCTCTGCCACGTCGGCCGCTGGCGCGGGCAGCGCCACTTCCCTGGCGGCGCTGGCGGCGCAGCAGAATGCGGCGTACGCAGCCCAACAGGCAGCCAAAGAGGCTGCTTATCCCATTCTGCGCTTCATGAAGTACACCTCCATAGGCGCGTGGGTGCGCAACAGCGCCTGGACTTTCCCGTTCCTGCAGTCCTGGCACTTCATTGGCATGACGATGCTGCTCGGGGTGGTAGGGGCGATCGACCTGCGTGTGCTTGGTGTGGCCCGCGCCGTACCGCTCGCGCCCCTGCACCGCTTCCTGCCCCTGGCCTTCATCGGCTTCGGGATCAACCTCATCACGGGCATCTGTTTCTTCTGCCACGACCCTTGGGTTTACGCCTTCAATATCAGCTTTCGCATCAAGATGTTGCTGATCCTGTTGGCCGGCCTGAATGCCCTGTGGTTCCGGCTGGGAGTGTTCCTGGACCTGGAACGCTGGGGGCCGGGCATCGAGGCTTCGCGTCTAGCCAAGGTGATCTCAGCCATTTCCATCGTGATCTGGCTCGCGGTGATCACGGCCGGGCGCTATATCGCCTTCACCTAGCGCCTTCACCTGGCGCCATCGACTCGAGGCGAGCCGGATGCCTAGACCCCGGCAGGTCTCCGACGAGCAGATCAGCTCGGCTGCCCGCAAGGTGTTCCGGGAGGTCGGCATCAATGCGCCCGTGGCGCTGGTGGCCAAGGCTCTCGGGGTGACTCCGGCGGCGCTGTTCCATCGCACCGGCTCGCGCCGGAGGCTGTTCGTCATGGCGATGAAACCGCGCGATCCGCGGCAGTTCAAGCTGCTGAAAGTCATGCGCGACGGCCCGCTCGCCGATGCACCCGTACGGCTGCAACTGATCGAGGTCCTCACGCGCCTGAGCGCTCATCTGTCTCTCATATCGCCCAATCTGTTCCTGCTGTTCGCCGCGGGCATGATCAAACCCGTCAAGCAGCGCGGTGGTCTTGCGGCACTGACACGCCAGCATCTGGCGGCATGGCTGCGGCGTGCCCGCCGCGCGGGTGGGTGGAGGTTTCGCGATGCCGCAGTGCTGGCCGATGCGCTCGTGGGTGCGCTCGAGGCGCGCCACCTGTACGGCTACCTGCACCGTCGGCGCGTGACCGTGGGCGTGGAGCGGCGCCTGGTGACTGCAATGGTCGATGAGCTGCTCCCCGCGCGGCGCAAACGGCGTGCGCGCCCGACGGGGCGGCTCAGCGGCTCGAGGCCCGCTTCTATTGACGAGGCCCATAAGTAACGCTAGCGTTATTAACGATGCGTGACGAACGGGGGCGACGCGCACTAGGGGCGGCAGCAGCTACCCGCGCGTTCCAAGGCCCCGGTAGGCCGACGCATCCACGAAATCCGGCTCTGTAACCGCTGCGGCTTTCCGTCGGCGGCGATGCCGCGCCGCCCACGGCGCGCAGTACCGCTTCCGATCGCTGCGCGACTCAGCGCCGCATCTTCTCCGCGCATACCCTGCCGAGGCGTCCCATGGCGAGAGCAAAGCAGCAGTCGAACTGGCTCGTGGTCCTGTGTTCGATGGTCGCGGCGGCGCTGGCGGCACACACCGCCCACGCGCAGTCGATTCTGGACGGCTATTGGAATCCGATATTCGATGAGGATGTCAATGAGCGCATTCCGGGGCCCGATCAGGGTGACTACGCGGGTCTGCCGGTGACCGCGGCGGCCGTGTCGGTCGCCCATACCTGGGATCCGGAGCGGCTGACGCTGCCGCAGCTGCAGTGCCGCCCGCATCCCTCGATCTATGGATTCCGGGGCGTCGGGAACCTGCGCATCTGGGAGGACCGTGATCCCTACACCAACCAGCAGACGCAGATCGAGACCTGGATCATGTGGATGTCCCAGCACCGGCACATCTGGATGGTGCCGCATCCGCATCCGCCACCCTGGGCCCCGGAGAGCTGGCAGGGCTACTCCACCGGCAAGTGGGTCGGCAACGTGCTCGAGGTGCACACCGACATGGTCAAGGCCGCCTGGACGCGCCGCAACGGCCTGCCCACCGACGACAAGGCCACGATGGATGAGCGCTTCTTCCGCTACGGGGACATCCTCACCGACATCATGATGATCTCCGACCCGCAGTACCTGAGCGAGCCGCTGGTCAAGAGCAACGAGTTCTTCCGCCAGGCCGATGGCGCGATGCAACCCTATCCGTGCAACCAGGTCGATGAGGTCCCGCGCGCCGAGGGCATCGTGCCGATGCACCTGCCCGGCCCCGATGCGATGATGAACGAGTATGCCGTGCGCAACGGCGTGCCCGTGCAGGCCACCGTCGGCGGCGCACAGACGTCACTGCCCGAGTACCAGGATGCCATGCGGAAGATGCCGCCAAATCCGCCGCTGTCCCAGATCGAGAAGGCGGAACGGCAGATCATCAACAACGAAGAGCAGTAGGCGCATGACTCCGGAAACATTCAGCTCCAAGGGGAGTGCCGCGTGCAGTCGCGCTCACCGGGGCAGGCTCGTGGCTGTGCTGCTGGCAGCGATGAGCGTGCTGGCCTGGCCGGCTGCTCAGGCCCTGGCGCAGGCGCTGGCACAAACGCCGGGCACTCTGGCCCAGCCCGATGGCGCCAACGGCACGAATGATTGGGCCAACCCCAACTTCTATGCCACCTATCAGGGCGATGGGCAGATCCATCCATGGCACGCGCAGGGCAGCGTATGGATCATGGGCGGGGAGCCCGGCATGTCCAACGTGGCCGTGCAGGTCGGTAACGAGGGCGTGCTGGTCGTGGATACCGGCGTTACGCCCATGGCCGACAAGCTGCTCGCGCAGATTCAGCAGCTGGCGCAGCAGAAGGCCGGCGATCAGAAGGCGATCCGCTATGTGATCGATACCGACGGGCGCATGGATCACATCGGCGGCAATGCCGTCATCCGCAACGGTGGCAGCACCATCGTGGCGGGAAACTTCGCGTTCGACAATCCGGGCCTGACTCCTGGAGCATCGGTGGTTGCCAACCAGAACGTGCTGATGCGCCTGGTGCAGGAGAGCTCGAGCGGCTACGCGAATGCGGCGCCGCAGGCGCTCTGGCCCACCGATACCGAGGATTTCGACATCTACAATATGCACTTCGACGGCGAGGCGGTGCAGCTGTTTCATCCGCATCTGGCCACGACCGACGGCAATCTGATGGCGATGTTCCGCCGCTCAGACGTGATCTGCACCGGCGACATCGTCGACATGACCGGCTACCCGATCATCGATACGGCACGTGGCGGCACCATCGACGGCGAGCTGGTGGCGCTCAATCACGTCATCGAGATGGCCGTGCCGGAGGATAAGCAGCAGGGCGGCACGATGATCATTCCCGGCCACGGCCGGCTCGGCGATCAGTCCGACGTCGTGCACTACAAGAACGTGATCACGATCATCCGCAACCGTGTCCAGTACTACAAAAATCAGGGCAAGACGCTGCAGCAGGTGCTGGCGCTGAAGCCCAGCTGGGACTACGACGACCGCTGGGGACACGACAGCGGCCCGTGGACTACGCGCCAGTTCATCGAAGCGATCTACAAGACACTGCCGGCGCGCGGACCGAGCTTCTCGATGCTCAATGAGACCGTCGTTCCGGCCACCGCCGGCGTCTCGGGCGGCAAGAGCTATTGATCGGCACTGATCGGCACTGGGTCGGCACCGACCGTGCGACCGAACATCGGAGACACACAATGAATATCCGTCTCGTCATCAGCTCTGCCGCCCTGGCTGCAGCCCTCACGCTCAGCCAGGGGGTGCTGGCGCAGGAGGCCCAGGCACCACGGGGGGCACGAGGAGCGCCGGGGGCACGGGAGCCCCAGATGCCGCAGAACGGCGAGCAGGCTGCGCCGATCGATCTGACCGGCTACTGGGCGTCGATCGTCACCGAGGACTGGCGCTGGCGCATGCTCACGCCGCCGCACGGCGACTATGCGAGCGTGCCGCTCAATCCCGCGGGCAAGAAGATCGCCGACACCTTCGATCCTTCCAAATATGCGCCGGGACAGATTGATTGCCGCGCATACGGTGTCGCTGGCCTGATGCGCATGCCCACGCGCGTACATATCTCCTGGGCGGATCCGAACACGCTGAAACTCGAAACCGATTGGGGCGAGCAGACCCGCATGATTCACTTCATGCCCGGCCGCCCGGCGGGCGTCAGCATGATGGGCGATGACACCAACATGCCGCCGCCGGGAGCGGCGGGGGCTCGTGGCGAGGATGGTGGCCAGGGCGGCCAGGGTGGCGGCCAAAATGCAGCTCCCCCCGCTCCGACGGCCCAAGGCACCTCCATCGCGATCTGGCAGATGCCCTATCAGATCAATTCCAATGAGGGACAGCGCGGCGTGCAGCGTGGCTTCGGATTCGGTCTTGGACCCCAGGCCCCGCTGCCGGGCGGTGATCTGCGCGTGGTGACCTTCGACATGACGCCCGGTTGGCTGCGGCGCAATGGCGTGC
Source organism: Gammaproteobacteria bacterium (assembly GCA_030037905.1). Classification (GTDB taxonomy): domain Bacteria; phylum Pseudomonadota; class Gammaproteobacteria; order Steroidobacterales; family Steroidobacteraceae; genus FEN-1191. The sequence goes on along the minus strand of JASHPX010000203.1, from coordinate 1,944 downwards.
CCTACGGGGCGCGCACGCGCATGGTCGAGTACTACCAGACCTTCACCGACCCGACGGGCAAGAAATGGTTCGATGTCACGACGGACGTGGAGGATCCCGAGTACCTGACGGCCCCGTTCATCACCAGCGATGATTTCCGCAGTGAGCCGGATGGCGCCAAGTGGGCTCCGCACCCCTGCAAGCAGGTCGCACCCTACTGAGCGGAGAACCCAATCCATGTCACATCGAAAAATCCCGGCGCTGGCCGTGCTCGCCACGCTGGTCTGGCTATCATTGGCCGCCACCGCGGCGGTGCGCGCACAGGGGCCCGTGGACAGCGCTGCGCCGGACAGCGCTGCGCCGGACAGCGCTGCGCCCGCGAGTGCCGTCAATGCCGACGATGGGCAGATCCACCCGCAGTTCGTGCAGGGCAATGTGTGGCTCATGGCCGGTGAGCCGGCCATGTCCAACGTCGCTGTACAGCTCGCCGGCGAGGGGGTGCTCGTAGTAGATACGGGCACCCGGGCCATGGCGGATGAGCTACTGGCGAGGATTCAGCAGATCGCCGACGAGCACCCGAGCCCCGAAGGCCCTCCGGTGATCCGCCTGATCATCGACACCGATTCGACCGCCGATCACATCGGCGGCAATGACCTGATCGCCAAGGGCGGCCGTACGATCGTTGCGGGCAACTTCGCGCGTGACGCACAGTCGCAGGGGCTGGACACTGCCGCCACCATCATCGCCAACGTCAACCTGCTCGCCCACCTGGTCGCCTACAACGCGCAGGTACCCCAGGACCAGCAGGTGACGCTTCCGGAGAATGCGGTCGACGCCGACGTCTACGACACGCACTTCGACGGAGAGGCCCTGCAGCTGTTCCATCCGCACTCCGCGGTTTCCGACGACGACACCATGGTGATGTTCCGCCGCTCGGACGTGATCGCCACCGGTGATGTGGTGGATATGACGGGCTATCCGCACATCGACGTCGCGCGCGGGGGCACCATCGATGGGGAGCTCGTGGCGCTCAACAAAGTCATCGAGCTCGCGGTGCCCGAAGACAAGCAGGAAGGCGGCACCATGATCATTCCGGGTCATGGGAGGCTGTGCGATCAGTCCGACGTCGTACACTACAAGAACGTCATGACCATCATTCGAAACCGCGTTCAGTACTACAAGAACCAGGGTAAGACGCTGCAGCAGGTGCTGGCGCTCAGGCCGAGCGGGGACTACGACGCGCGCTGGGGACTGAATCCTGACTGGACGCCCCGGGACTTCGTGGAAGCGATCTACGAGACACTGCCCGCGCGCGGTCCGAGCTTCTCGATGCGGAACGAGACCCTCGTACCCGCGAGCGCTTCGATCACGTCGGGCAGGGCGTTCTGATGGCGCAGGACTGACGGTCAGCGGGCGTTGGCCTCGCGCGTGACCGCGAGGATGACCTTGCCTTCGGTGTGCCCCTCGTGAACGTAGCGCAGTGCCTCGGCGGCGCGCGCCAGCGGATAGATGTGATCGACGTGCACGCGCAGCTCGCCCTCGCCGGCGAGGCGTGCGACCTGCAGAATCACCGATTGTGGCGCACGTGCCGCCGGACCCGGAGAACCCAGGCACTGTATCTGACGCGCGGCGCACTGCTCGGGCGTGACGTGGGCGCGGGCGATGCTCACGAAGCGTCCGCCCGGACCCAGGGCGTTCAGCGCCTGGAGGGCTTCATTACCACCGACCGTGTCGATGACCACGTCCACCCGCCCGGCGCGAGAGGCGACGTCGCCGGCGGCGTAATTGATGACGCTACTCACCCCGATGCCGCGCAGATACGCGGCGTGACGCGGTGAGGCGGTGCCGAGCACGGTGGCGCCACGCGCCACGGCGATCTGCGCAACCATGCTGCCCACGCCGCCCGCCACGCCCAGGATCAGCACGCGCTTGCCGGCATGCACCTGACCCTCGTCGACGACGCGC
>JASHPX010000202.1 GCA_030037905.1 Gammaproteobacteria bacterium | reverse complement strand
TGGACGGCCCGGCGCTTGCGTGGGAATACCTGCGGCGCAACCCCGACTATCGGCGCGACTGGCTGCGCCGCCGCGGTAGCGGCGAAGATATCCTCGCGCAACCCTGGGGCTTGCGGGTGCTCGAAGATCCCTCATCCGACGCCCGTGACGTGCAGCCCAGCTGGCTGACCGACCTCGATCGTCTGGTGCAGCTCTGTCCAGTCACAGGCGTCTCGGCCGGACCCGATGCCTTCGATCTTTGGCGACTACCGGGCCACAAGCGCCTGACGCACGAGGGCGACCGCCTGGCCATGACTTGCGAGCTCGCCGGCCACGTTCTGCGCGCGGCCATTCCCACGGTGCTCGAGGACGGCATGGCCTACGCCTATGCCATGCGCGCCGGGAGCCGCTTGGGCGAGCGCTGGCGGGCGGTCGAGAAGGACCTCGCGCTCTGGGAAGCCGCAGGAGCCGAACCCGCAGCCATTGCCCGCCAACGACCGGGACAGGCGGCACTGGCGCATCCGCGTGTCCTGCAATCCCTCGATGGCATATTGGCCGGCGCGTCGCACCGAGCGGTGGCAGAAGTGCTGTTCGGCTGCTCCACGGTCGCAGGGCGCTGGGTCGAGGACAGCGACCTGAGAGCGCAAGTCCGCCGCCTTATCCGACGCGGAAAGATGCTCATGCGGGGCGGCTATCGCCGCCTACTCCACGCCGGGACGCCTGGAAAGGGACGTTCTTACTGAGCGCCAGAACGTCCCTGCTCGGGACGATGATCTCTGCCGAAACTGCCTCCACCCGGCGGCGATGACCTCGCCGACGCCCTGCTTCCACGGAGGCCCACCGCATGAGCCCTGTCCCGTCACGCCCGCCCGCCGTACCCATGACCGCTCCGGCGCCCACTTCTTCCGCACCCCCGGTGCGCTACCTGACGAACGATGAGGCCGCAGCGTTTCTGCGGCTCTCGCCGCGCACACTCGAAAAAATGCGCGTGATCGGCGGCGGTCCGCGCTTTCGCAAGTTCGGCCGGCGCGTCATGTACGCCGTGGCCGACCTCGAAGCCTGGGCCGATGCCCGCAGCTTCGAGGCCACCTTCGACCCCGAGTACGCGGCCCGCCGCGCCGGAATCGCCTCTCGTGGACGCTGAGCCTGTCCCCGGTGACTCTCCCGTCCTCCGTCCCTGGATCGCGGGAGCGCGAACAGCTCGACCTGTTCCGCGCGCTGCCGGGCGACCTGGTCCCGCGCGACGCCCAGGACTTGATGGCCTATCCGTTCTTCTCCCTTGCCAAGCGCAAGCGGACGGTGCCGATCGATTTCCACTCGGGCAGCGTCACGGTGCGCGTGGAAGGCACGGCCGAGCACGGCATTGCGACCATCTGGGATGCCGATGTGCTGATCTGGGCCGCGAGCCAGATCGTCGAGGCGCGCGACGCCGGCATTCCGACCTCGCGTCTGATGCAGGCGAGGCCCTACGAGATTCTGCGCTACGTGGGCCGCGGCACCTCGATCCGCGACTATCAGCGCCTCAAGGCCGCACTCGACCGCTTGCAATCCACCAGCGTCGCGACCTCGATCCGCCAGGCCAGTGGGAGGCGCCATCGTTTCTCCTGGATCAACGAGTGGAAAGAGCGCACCGACCGCTACGGCCAGCCGCTCGGCATCGAGTTGATCCTGCCCGACTGGTTCTATGCCGGTGTGCTGGATGCGGCACTCGTGCTGACCATAGACCCAGCGTACTTTCGCCTCACCGGCGGCATCGAGCGCTGGCTCTACCGGCTGGTGCGCAAACACGGCGGACACCAAGCGCGCGGCTGGCAATTCGACTTCCGGCACCTGCACCGCAAATCCGGCAGTCTCGCGCGGCCCTACGATTTCGCTTGCGACCTGCGCGCGCTGGTCGCCCGACAACCGCTGCCCGGCTACGCCCTCTCGATCGAGCGCACTGCGGACGGTCTGGAAATCCTCACCTTCCAGCCCGTGCCGTCCACGGCACGGGGATAAGTCGTGAACAACGTGTGAAAGGACTCGTGCTATCAGGCGTGCTCAGGCTCGTGCTATTAGACGTGTCAGTATCGTGCTATCAGGCGTGCGGATCGTCGGCAAATCCAGGTATCTCAAGGGTTTCCGCGCGCTCTAACTTCTCTAACTCTGGAATACTAACCAGTAGTAGAGATGCCGCACTCCGGTGGACAACCACCGTGGTGCCCTTGCTCGCGGCAGGAACGGCGCCATGATCGTCGCGCTGCTCAACCAGAAAGGCGGCGTCGGCAAGACGACGCTCGCGACACACCTGGCCGGGGAGCTCGCGCTACAAGGACAGTCCGTCGTCCTGATCGATGCCGACCCGCAGGGCTCGGCGCTCGACTGGACACAGCGCCGCAGCCAGAACGGCCTGCCGCGGCTGTTCACAGCCGTCGGGCTCGCACGAGAGACGCTGCATCAGGAGGCGCCCGAGCTCGCACGGCGTGCCAACCAGGTCATCATCGACGGAGCGCCCCGAATCACGTCCCTCGCGCGCTCCGCGCTGCTCGCCGCGGACCTCGCATTGATCCCGGTGCAGCCCAGTCCCTACGACGTGTGGGCAAGCACGGAGATGGTCACGCTCATCCGCGAAGCGCAGGCATTCCGGCCGACGCTGCGCGCCGCGTTCGTCATCAATCGGCGTGTCGGCGCGACGGTCATCGGCCGGGAAGCGCGACGAGCGCTCGCCGACCAGCCGTTACCCGTGTTCGTGTCCGAAATCCGGCAACGCATCGTGTTTGCCGAGAGCGTCGCGGGCGGTCAGCTCGCCGGTGAGCGTCAGGGCGACAGCCTGGCGGCGCGCGAGATCGCGGCGCTGACGCGCGAGGTGCTGAAGGGGATGCCGCCGTGAACGGAAAACGCGTCGTCATTGGTGCGCGCCCGCCGCCGAGCCCGCAGGCCGAAGCCTGGGTGCGCACGGGCGACGGCGCCGACGTCGAGAAGGCCGATCTCTACACTGCGCGACTGACGCTCGATGTGACGCCCGCGCTGCGAGCGCGCATCAAGGTCGCGGCCTTCACGCAGGGCATCACCGTCGCGGAACTCTTGCGCGCACTGCTGGAGCGCTCATTCCCGGAGAGCACGCCGTGAATCGCTCACCGCCCCGCATGGCAGCCGTGCTCCGGCCTGCTACGTCGTCGTCGGGTCCATCGGCGCCGGGCCCGGCGAGCGGCGCCTCGCTCACGTGCGTATCGCTCGCCTTTGTCGAGCAGCGCATCAACGTCTATCTGCGCTTCGGCCATCCGCAACGGGAGCAGCGCGTGGACCGTTGGCAGCGTCACGCATTCTTCTTGCCCGGCGCGCGCCTGGCGCGGGTTCTCTGGCAGGCCAACGATTACGGTACGACACGCTGGCAGCTTTT